>ONMI01000071.1 GCA_900318915.1 uncultured Prevotellaceae bacterium
GCCAATGTAAGGAATCGTAGATTTTTAATCATAGTTTTGTGTTAAAATTAGAATTATTAATAAGTGTTAAATGATTATCTTAGCGATTATATCCTTATCTAGTATTAAAATATCTGCAAATATATAAAAATTTACATACAACTCTGTAAACTGTGGGCAACAATCTACATTTTTAACGTTTTATAACACGGAACCAATCCGCCTCAACCCATCCTCTGTCGGTATTTCCGTCCGGTTCTACGCTGATGAGTCCGATTTTGGCCCCTATCCACTTTCCCTCACGCATTTTGAAGACATCACCAGCCTTGCTGAATTTCTTACCGTCGAGGCTGTAGGAGAAGGAGCATTTCCCGTCATTCACCTGCATGCGGAGATAGATATCGAGGTGTATGCCCGGTTTGTAGTCGATAACATCTTTTTCTGTAGCGGGCAGTGTGGCGATGGTGGTGACTTCCTCTTTCTTCCCCTTGTCGGCCGCATGGCAGACCACCTGCTGGAGGAGGAATTCGTCGCCCACCCTTTTGGCTATGAGCGCCGAGTAGTCGAGTCCCATCATGATGAGACCGCCGTATTGGTTGTCGGCCTTTGAGGTAAGGCGCAGTTTGGTGGTGGCGGTGAACCGGTCGGCGGGTGTTTTCTGCAGGAGCATATTGGGCACATCCCAGAGATTGGGCGACTCCTGTGCATGTTTGAAGTTGTATATTCTGAAGGTGCCGAAGGCCGTGGGCATACCGAATTTCTGGTCGTAGTTGGCATGCCACTGCCACTGCAGTCCGAGTGTGGGAGCATTGAACTCATCGCTCTCCACCGGATTCACTATTCTATTGGGCACCAATGATTTAGGCTTCCGATATTTGATGACAGGCTCACCGCAATAGTCGCCATCCTTATCGATTCCCATGACGGGCCAGTTGTCGCGCCAGTTGACCGGCTGCAGATGCACCACCCTGCCGTAGCACTCCTTGTCTTGGAAGTGCAGGAACCAGTCTTCTCCCGCGGCGGTGTGCACCCATCCCCCCTGGTGAGGACCGTTGACGGACGACTTGCCCTGTGCGAGCACTTTCTTGCACTCATAGGGACCGTAGGGCGACTTAGAGCGCATGGCCAGTTGGAAGCCCGTGGGCACTCCTCCAGCCGGGCACATAATCCAGTACCACCCGTCGCGTTTATAGAATTTCGGTCCCTCGCAGGTGCGGTTTTCCGTTCCGTTCCCGTCGAACACGATGACGGGGTTGGAGATGGCCGCAGTCCCCTCAGCGTTCAGTTCTCTGACACAGAGGACGGAAGCGAAGCGTGAGCGGCTGTTGGCCCATCCGTTGACGAGGTAGCACCTACCGTCCTCGTCCCACAGCGGGCACGTATCAATCATCCCCTTTCCCGGTATGACGCAGACCGGTTTTTCCCATGGTCCAGCCGGATTTTTGGTTTTCACCATGAAGACCCCATAATCCGGGTCGCCCCAATAAATATAGAACTCGCCGTTGTGGTATCGTATGCTCGGCGCCCACACCCCGTTGCCGTGCGAAGGCCGGTTGAACTCCTCATAAGGCGTGAGTTCGTTGAGCGCATAGCCGATGATTTCCCAATTGACGAGGTCGGTGGAATGCAGGATGGGCAGTCCGGGTATACACTGGAAGCTGCTGGCCGTGAGATAATAGTCATTCCCCACGACGCAGACATCCGGGTCGCTGTAGTCGGCATTGATTACGGGATTCGTGTAGGTACCGTCGCCATTGTCGGGCGACCATACCTCCGAGCGGTAGTTATCACTTTGCTGCGCCAGCGCCATGCAGGGCAGTGCGGCGGCGAGGAGGATGGATTTGAATCTGTTGTTCATAGAAAATAAAGTAGTAGTTTTTTTCATCTGCAAAAATAAGGAAAAAAAAAGACCCACCCAAAAAAAAGCAGACCTTTATGTAAGCCAAGAAAAGGAGGCCTTTGTATGAGTCAAAGCAGGAGGCTCAGACAAAAAAACGAGAATACTTTTTGCAGGCCGCCCGATTTTCACTATCTTTGCATGACAAAGCAGACCATAGCGATGCGTATACACCACTTCAACCCCGAGCACGAGATATGCCTTGCCTCCGGCAGGAGCAACTACACCCCACCCCATGCAGCCACCCGTCTGCGCAGCGGTTTGGGGTGGATGCCTGCGCTGTGGGCCGAGAAGGGCGACATTGTGCTGGTGGACGACAGCGAATATGCCAAGAAAGCCGCCCAGCGTTGGCGCGGTGTGCTCCCTGAAGTACACTACCTCACATTCAGCGAGTTGAAGAGCATGCTCCGCCATATCAGCATGGATACGCTGCAGTTGACGGTCTCTCCATGGGGCTGGGACTTGCCCTTGCGCCAGCAGCTGATGCGCAGCGGTGTGCCCGCCAGCCATCTTCCCACGCTGAAAGAGATGGACACCATCCGCACCCTGGCCCACCGACGCAGCACAATACCCTTGCTCCGCCACCTGGTGGAGCGTCTGCCCGGCACAGTGGGTGAGCGGCAGTGCCATACCGACCTGGCCGAGGTGGAGCAAGCGCTGCAGCACAGAGGTGCACTTGTGCTCAAGTCGCCCTGGAGCAGCAGCGGCCGCGGCGTGCGCTATGTGAGCGGCGAGCTGGACCCCGCCATCCGCCGTTGGGCAGAGGGTGTGATAGCGCGCCAGGGCAGCATCATCACAGAGCCCTGTTACGACCGTGCGATGGACTTTGCGTTGGAATACGAGATGGTTGACGGTCAGGGAGCCCGTTTTTTAGGTTTTTCGCTTTTCGATACCCGCAGCGGTGCCTACCAAGGCAACTGGCTGGCCACGGAGGCTCGCAAGCGCGAGCGGCTGTTGCGGTACATGGACAACGACCTTCTCACCTTATTAATAGATGAAGTAGGCACTTCCTGCACCACTTTATTATCCGGCCGCTACACCGGTCCGTTCGGCGTAGACATGATGGTGGTGCGGCATGCCGACGGTGCCGGCCACAGCATCCATCCCTGTGTGGAACTCAACCTCCGTCGCACGATGGGCCATGTGGCCTTGCATCTTATTCCCTCGCCCACTACCCCAGAAGGCGTGCTTTACATCACCCAGGGTGCGAATGCCGAGCTGAAGGTAGAAAGAGAGAAGCCTTTCGTGAAGGTTATTTGAGTATAAAAATGTGAAATAAATCATTTTTTGCAATATAGAGTTTGCAATTTGCAAAAAAATGATTATCTTTGCACTTTAACAAGAGAGGGTAAAGAAAAAGAATCAGGTATCCAAGCAAGCACTCTCCAAAACTACTTAGAAGAACAAAGCCCATGGAAGCGTTTTTCCGCACTCACGCCTATCTGGTAGAGCATGTGAATGCTCCGGTTCGTCGTGGCCTGATGGACGAGATAGACTGGACCGACCGCATGATCGGCATCAAGGGCACTCGAGGTGTGGGTAAGACGACGTTTCTGCTTCAATATGCCAAGGAGCATTTCGACATACACGACCGCCAGTGTCTGTATGTGAACATGAACAACTTCTACTTTCAGGGCCGGGGCATTGCCGACTTTGCCGGCGAGTTCTACCGCAACGGCGGCAAGGTGCTGCTGGTGGACCAGGTGTTCAAGCAGCAGAACTGGAGTGAGGAGTTGCGCCGCTGTTACGACAGTTATCCCGACCTGCGGATTGTGTTCACCGGTTCGAGTGTGATGCGTCTGAAGGAGGAGAATCCCGAATTGAACGGCATTGTGAAGAGTTACAATCTGCGCGGTTTTTCGTTCAGGGAGTTTTTAAATCTGCTTACCGGCAATGACTTCCAGCCCTGGAGTCTGGAGGATATTCTGCAGCACCATGAGCAGCTGGCCCGTCAGGTACTGTCGAAGGTACGTCCGTCGCAGTATTTCCAGAGTTATGTTCACCATGGTTTCTACCCTTTCTTCCAGGAGCACCGCAACTACTCGGAGAATCTGCTTAAGACGATGAACATGATGACGGAGGTGGACATCCTTCTCATCAAGCAGATAGAGTTGAAATATCTGACGAAGATCAAGAAGTTGTTCTACCAGATGGCGGTAGACGGTCCGAAGGCTCCGAACATCAGTCAGTTGGCCCAGGACATTGAGACCAGCCGTGCCACGGTGATGAACTACATCAAGTATTTGGCCGACGCCCGTCTGATCAACCTCATCTATCCCTATGGTCAGGGCTTTCCGAAGAAGCCTTCGAAAGTGATGCTTCACAATTCGAATCTGATGTACACCATCTATCCGGGCAAGGTGGAGCGTCAGGATGTGATGGAAGCCTTTTTTGTAAACTCACTGTGGAAAGACCACCTGGTGAACCAGAAGAGCCATGAGAAGACCTATCTGGTGGACGGCCGTTACCGTTTTCTTGTGTGCGATGCCTCTCAGCCGAATCATGTGCGCGTGGAGCCCGGTGTGATACAGGCGCGTTACAACTCGGAGGTAGGTTTGGGCGACAAGCTTCCCCTCTGGATGTTGGGATTTCTCTATTAGAATCAACGTATTATTCAAATATACACTAAGCAAAAACATTATAACAATTCATTTTAACAAACATCAAAATGGCAAAAGAAAAAAAGTTTATCACTTGTGATGGCAACGAGGCTGCTGCGCATATCAGCTATATGTTCAGCGAGGTAGCTGCCATCTATCCCATCACTCCGTCATCGCCGATGGCCGAGCATGTGGATGAGTGGGCCGCCCGTGGCCGCAAGAACCTCTGGGGTCAGACCGTGAGTGTGCAGGAGATGCAGTCGGAGGCCGGTGCTGCCGGCGCTGTTCACGGTTCGCTTCAGGCCGGTGCGCTGACCACCACGTTCACCGCTTCTCAGGGTCTTCTTCTGATGATACCGAACATGTACAAGATAGCCGGTGAGCTGATACCGTGCGTATTCGACGTTTCCGCCCGTACGCTTGCCAGCCACTCGCTGTGTATTTTCGGTGACCATCAGGACGTGATGGCCTGCCGCCAGACCGGTTTCGCCATGCTTTGCGAGGGTTCTGTTCAGGAGGTGATGGATATGACCGCCGCCGCCCACCTTGCCACCCTTGAGACCTGCGTACCGTTTGTGAACTTCTTCGACGGTTTCCGCACCTCTCACGAGTATCACAAGATTGAGCTGATGGACCAGGAAGACATCCGTCCGTTGGTGAACGAGGAGTACATCAAGCGTTTCCGCGACCGTGCCATGAGCCCCGAGCGTCCTATCACCCGCGGTACTGCTGAGAATCCCGAGACCTTCTTCACCCACCGCGAGGCCTGCAACCCCTACTATGACAGCGTGCCCGAAGTGGTAGAGAAGTATCTTTGCGAGATTTCGAAGATTACCGGCCGCGAGTATCACCTGTTCTCCTACTATGGTGCCGAGGATGCCGACCGCATGATTATCCTGATGGGTTCGGCCACCGACGCTGCCCGCGAGGCCATCGACTATCTGAACGCCAACGGCCAGAAGGTAGGTATGATCAGTGTTCACCTGTATCGTCCTTTCAGCGTGAAGCACCTGTTGGCCGCTGTTCCCAAGACGGTGAAGAAGATAGCCGTTCTGGACCGCACGAAGGAGCCCGGTGCCAACGGCGAGCCCCTGTATCTGGATGTGAAAGACGCCTTCTACGATGTGGAAGACCGTCCTGTCATCGTAGGCGGCCGCTACGGTCTCGGTTCTCACGACACCACTCCCGCCCAGATTATCAGCGTGTTCAACAACCTCGCCATGCCGGAGCCGAAGAACCACTTCACAGTGGGTATCGTCGACGACGTGACGTTCACCTCACTGCCCGCCGTTGAGGAGATAGCCCTTGGTGGCGACGGCATGTTCCAGGCCAAGTTCTACGGTCTTGGTGCCGACGGTACTGTAGGCGCCAACAAGAACTCCGTGAAGATTATCGGCGACAACACCAACAAGTACTGCCAGGCCTATTTCTCGTACGACTCGAAGAAGTCGGGCGGTTTCACCTGCTCTCACCTTCGTTTCGGCGACACCCCCATCCGTTCTACCTATCTGGTGACGACCCCGAATTTTGTGGCCTGCCACGTACAGGCCTACCTGCACATGTATGATGTGACCCGCGGTCTTCAGAAGAACGGCACCTTCCTGCTGAACACCATCTTCGATGCTGAGGAGCTGGAGAAGTTCATGCCTAACAAGGTGAAGCGCTATTTTGCCCAGAACAACATCACCGTCTACACCATCAACGCTACAAAGATAGCCCAGGAGATTGGTCTTGGCAACCGCACCAACACCATTCTTCAGAGTGCCTTCTTCCGCATCACCGAGGTGATACCTGTGGAGCTGGCCGTGGAGAAGATGAAGGCAGCCGCCCTGAAGTCGTACGGTGCCAAAGGTCAGGATGTGGTAGACAAGAACTATGCCGCTATCGACCGTGGTGGTGAGTATGTGCAGTTTGCCGTGAAGCCCGAGTGGGCCAACCTGCCCGACGATGAGGAGAAGGCCGACAACGCCCCCGCTTTCGTGAAGGAGCTTGTCCGTCCGATCAACGCCCAGGCCGGCGACCTTCTGACGGTGAAAGACTTTGTGAAGCACAACACCGTAGACGGTTCTTGGGAGGTAGGCACTGCCGCTTATGAGAAGCGCGGTGTGGAAGCCTTCGTTCCGATGTGGAACTCTGAGAACTGTATCCAGTGCAACCAGTGCGCCTACATTTGTCCTCACGCTGCCATCCGTCCGTTCGTTCTCACCGACGAGGAGCTGGGTAGCTTCGACGGTCTGGTGACCCTCGAGATGAAGGCTCCTGCCGCCATGAAGGGCATGCACTTTGTGATTGAGCCCAGCGTGCTCGACTGTCTGGGTTGCGGCAACTGCGCCGACATCTGCCCGGGTCATCCGAAGAAGTGCCGAGGATATGAAGAAGATGGCCGCCGACTGGGACAAGCTGGTGAAAGTGCCCAGCAAGCAGCATCTGGTAGACATCAAGAGCAATGTGAAGAACAGCCAGTTTGCCCAGCCTCTGTTTGAGTTCTCGGGTGCCTGCTCCGGTTGCGGTGAGACCCCGTATGTGAAGCTCATCAGCCAGCTGTTCGGTGATCGTCAGATGATTGCCAACGCCACCGGTTGCTCATCGATTTACTCCGCCTCCATTCCCTCCACTCCCTACACAAAGAACGAGAAGGGTCAGGGTCCGTGCTTCAACAACTCTCTGTTTGAGGACTTCTGCGAGTTTGGTCTCGGTATGGCCCTCGGTAACAAGAAGATGAAGGAGCGTGTGGCCAAGCTGCTCAATGAGGCCTGCGAGAAGTGCGATGTTACTCCCGAGTACAAGGCACTGGCCGAAGAGTGGATAGCCAACTGCGAGGATGCCGAGAAGACGAAGGAGATAGCTCCGAAGCTTCGCGCCGAGATAGCCGCCTGCGCCGCCAAGGGTTGCGAGACCTGCAAGGAGCTGCAGACGCTCGACCACTATCTGGTGAAGCGCAGCCAGTGGATCATCGGTGGTGACGGTGCTTCTTACGACATCGGTTACGGTGGTCTGGACCACGTGATTGCTTCCGGCGAGGATGTGAACATCCTGGTGCTCGACACCGAGGTGTACTCCAACACCGGCGGTCAGGCCTCCAAGGCCACCCCGCTCGGCGCCATCGCCCAGTTTGCCGCTCAGGGCAAGCGCATCCGCAAGAAGGACCTCGGCATGATTGCCACCACCTACGGTTATGTGTATGTGGCTCAGATTGCCATGGGCGCCGACCATGCCCAGACACTGAAGGCCATCCGCGAGGCCGAGGCATGGCACGGACCTTCGATTGTCATCGCTTACGCTCCCTGTATCAACCACGGTCTGAAGGCCAAGGGCGGTATGGGCAAGAGCCAGGCCGAGGAGAAGAAGGCTGTGGAGTGTGGTTACTGGCACCTGTGGCGCTACAATCCCGCTCTGGCCGAGGAAGGCAAGAACCCGTTCAGCCTCGACTCGAAGGAGCCGAACTGGGAGAACTTCCACGACTTCCTGATGGGCGAGGTACGCTACCTCAGTGTGAAGAAGGCCTATCCCAACGAGGCCGAGGAACTGTTTGCCGAGGCCCAGCGCATGGCTCAGCTCCGCTACAAGACCTATGTTCGCAAGACGCAGGAGAACTGGGAAGACTAATCGTCCCTTTTCTTCACTACATTAACAAAAGGAGTATCCGGCCTGCCGGATACTCCTTTTGTTGGAAAATCCGCTAACATTTACAATATACCATGGAAGAAGACAAATCCTTTCTGCCCCAAGCGAACAACTATCGTACACTTAAAGCTTTTCAAAAAGCGGAGTGTATTTACGATGTCACCTATTATTTTGTTCACACTTTTCTGAAACCGAGTGACCGGACATCAGACCAAATGATTCAGGCAGCCCGTTCTGGAAAGCAGAATCTTGCAGAAGGAAATATTGACGGAATAACTTCGCGCGAAATGGAACTGAAACTGACCAATGTGAACCGAGCTTCGCTACATGAGCTGCTTTTAGACTATGAAGATTATCTGCGGGTGCGCGGTTTGGAGCAATGGTCATACGACGATCCGCGCTGTATTCAGACCAGGGCATTTTGCAAGACACATCTTGATTCTGCCATCTACCGAGAAAAGATCAAGGAACGTTCGGACGAGACCATCGCCAACATTGCTATCACACTTATTCACCAATGTGATGTGCTTATCCGCGGTCTGATAGAATGGAAAAAGAGACATTTCAAGGAAAACGGGGGTATAAAGGAAGAAATGTACCGCGCCCGGAAAGACTGGATGCGCAGAAATAGAGATGAACGCTGAGAAGGATGGGCTTGATGGGCTTGATGGGCAAAATGGGCAGTATGGGCTTAATGGGCAAGATGGGGGCCATCTAGCATAAAGCCCATATCGCCCAGACTGCCTATACTGCCCATATGGCCCATACTGCCCATACTGCCCATACTGCCTATACTGCCCATAACGCCCATACCCTCATTGTCCTATCTGAAAAGTTACAGGAAGGCTGATTTTTTAACCATTTTTTAAGTTAAATATTTCAAACAAAAATAACAACGGATTATTTTTCGGTATATATTTGCAACGTGAATTGACACTTAAATGTTTTACTAAAAGTTTTACTAAATTCAAACAAATCATGAAGAAAGTATTGTTTATCGCATTGGCCGCAGCTGCCATGACCTTCACTGCTTGCACCGACAAGCCCGCTACTCCCGTTGAGCCCGCTCCCGCAGACTCCGCTCAGGTTGAGGTTATCTCCGTCGACTCTCTGAATGCTGTTATCGAGACTGGTGACACCACCGCTATCGGCAATCTGTTCACCCAGGTTCAGGCCAAGATTGAGGAGCTGAAGAATGTAGACCCCGCCAAGGCTAAGGAGTATCTTGCTACTGTTCAGGCCTTCCTGAAAGAGAATGCAGAGAAGATCAAGGGTGTGGTAGGTACAGGTGCTGTTGCCGGTCTGATTGACACTGTGACGAATCTTCCCGAGATTGAGCTTCCGAACGTGACCGACGCTGCCGCTGAGGCTGTTGACGGAGCCAAAGAGGCCGTTGAGGGAACTGCCAACGCCGCTGTTGACGCCGCTAACGAAAAGGTGAACGAGGCTGCTGCCAAAGTTGATGAGAAAGTTGAAGCTGGCAAGAAGGCCGTTGAGGATGCCGCCAACAAGGCTGTTGAGGACGGTAAGGCTGCCGCTGCCGACGCAGTGAACAAAGCTGCCGACAAACTTCTCAAGAAATAAGCGAGAAACACCCATTAAAAGAGAGGCGCCCTCCAGGATTTGGAAGGCGCCTCTTTTTTATATGCTGTAAAAAAACTTATCTGATTCTGTCGGCACTGCGTACCAGTTCGTCATCATGCTTCACCCCTTTGTAAGCGAGGAAGAAGAAGACGGCCATCACGCAGGGCAGTGCAAGGATGAACCATGAAGGCTCAAAGGTGAAGGCCTCATCGCCCACGAACCTCATCCACACCTCCACGAGAGCGGCATACCACAAGAGACAGAGCAAGATGCTGGTGGAACAGAGCCTCATCTGCAGTTTGCGGTTTTTGAACATGAAGACAGCAAACAGTCCGACGGTCGATGCGAGAAGCATGATACCGAAGAGTGCCGCCACGGAGAAATTGTGCTGTCCGTTCTGCAGCAGGAAGAGATTGTAGAGTGCAGCGTCGGGTGCCATGCCTGTGGAGAGGAAAGTGCCCAGTTTGCTTACGAGCACCACTACTCCCAGGATGAAGGCTACGAGGAGCCACACTGTCTGTATGCGCTGTATCATACTGACAAAGTTTTACAGTTCCTCCTCCTCGTGTGCGGGGTCGCGCCAGTAAACATTGCCCTCGATATACTCCTGTGTGGCGAGCAGTGTGGGTTTGGGCAGTTTTTCGTAGTAGCGTGATATTTCTATCTGCTCACGGTTTTCGAACACCTCCTCGAGGGTATCGTTATAGGATGCGAACTCCTGGAGTTTCTTGCTCAGGTCTTGTTTGATCTCGGCAGAAATCTGATTGGCACGTTTTGCGATGATAGCCACCGTCTCATAGATGTTGCCGGTGTCTTCGCAAAGATCCATAATGTCGCGTGTAACGGTATTAACCGGTGATTTTGACTTTTTGTAATCCATATAAAATGTTAGAAATAAAAATCTTTTTTCTTAAATCGGACTTGTGTGGTGAAAGCCTGTTTAGTTGGTTATCACATCGTTGTCTTCCGCCTTTTCTGTCACCTTCTTGCAGCTGGCGATGTATTTCTCGGCCAGTTTGCGGTATTCGGAGTCGGGATACTCGTTGAGAAATCCGTAGCACTCGTCTTCGGCATCGCGGAACCGGTCGAGCTTTCTTGCCTCCACGCTTCGCTCAGCCAGTTCGAACTTGCTTTTCATGACGAGCAGTGCGAACTCCTCACGTTTCTCACTGTAGGGGAAGTCCTTGATGGCGTTCTGTGCCGTGATGATACAGGCCTCATAGTTGTTGCCGCCGTTGGTGCAGTTGCCGAAGTAGGAACCGAGGTCATAGTAGAGTTTTGCCGAGTGAAGTTCTTTCTGCACCAATTTGTCCTGCAGTTCGAAGAGGCGCATGTGCGCCTGCTCCTTGAGCTGCGCATTGGGGAAGAGGTCGAGATACTCCTGGAAGGCAGCTATGGCCGACATGGTGGGCGACTGGTCGAGTCTGGGTTCGGGTGTGCTCATATAGAGGCTTTGTCCCACGTAGAAGGAAGCCATTTCGGCATAGACCCCGTGCGGATAAGTGGAGTAATACTTCTTGAAGTACTGTGAGGCCGTCTCATAGTCCATGGCGCAGTAGGCCGACATGGCGAGCATATAGAGGCACTCTTCGGCATTGTCGGTGCCCTTCATGATGGTTACGATGTCCTGCAGCAGTGCAACGGCCCGATTGTACTTACCGGCGGCGAAGCACTCCTTGGCATACTCGTACTTATAATCGTAGTCGCTGGTCTTGTAGACCTGGTTGAATTCCTTCGCGCAGCTGCTCATGAGCAGCCCGGCGAGGAGAGCGATTATCACATTATTCTTCATCACAATACGCTTTGACTTGCAAAGTTACACATTCTTCAAGTATCTGCCAAGTGTTGCGGTTGTTTTTTACCATTTTTTCATTTTTTTAGGTCGGCTGTGGTAAGAAAAGAAAAAATAGTGGGTGAAGATTTGCCCATACGCAGAAGAAACCGTACTTTTGTAGGAAACCTCGACTTGAAGGCCCCTGTCAAAATGCGGTAAGCAGGACGGGGAAAAGAAACGACAAAGACAGCCAACCCATAAACAAAAAAAACCGTGGAATTTGAACTCACCTCCGCCTACCGTCCCACCGGCGACCAGCCCGAAGCCATCCGCCAGCTCACCGAGGGTGTGGAGCGCGGCGACCGTGCCCAAGTGCTGCTTGGTGTGACCGGTTCGGGCAAGACCTTCACGGTGGCCAACGTGATAGCCAACGTGCAGCGCCCCACCCTCATACTGAGCCACAACAAGACCCTTGCCGCCCAGCTCTACGAAGAGATGCGCGGTTTTTTCCCCAAGAACGCCGTAGAGTATTACGTGTCGTACTACGACTACTACCAGCCTGAGGCCTATCTGCCCCAGACCGACACCTATATAGAAAAAGACCTTGCCATCAACGACGAGATAGACCGTCTGCGTCTCTCCGCCGTCTCCGCCCTGCTTAGCGGGCGCCGCGACGTGGTGGTGGTGTCGTCGGTGTCGTGCATCTACGGCATGGGCGGCCCTACCGCCATGGCCAACAGTGTGATCAGCATCAAGCGCGGCCAGAAGCTGGACCGCAACGACTTTCTGCGCCGCCTGGTTGACGCCCTCTATGTGCGCAACGACATCGACCTGCAGCGCGGCAACTTCCGTGTGCGCGGCGACACTGTCGACGTGTTCATGGCCTACAGCGAGTATGTGCTCCGCGTGACGTGGTGGGACAACGAGATAGACAGCATAGAAGAGGTGGACGCCCTGGACTATCACCGGTTGAACGTGATGGACGACTACCAGATATACCCCGCCAATCTCTTTGTGACGAGCAAGGAGCAGCAGGAGAGCGCCATCCGCCGCATACAAGACGACCTTGTGGAACAGATAGCCTATTTCGAGGAGATAGGCGACCCGCTGAAGGCCCACCGCATCAAGGAGCGTGTGGAATACGACATGGAGATGATCAAGGAGCTGGGCCACTGCTCGGGCATAGAGAACTATTCGCGCTACTTCGACGGTCGCGAGCCCGGCCAGAAGCCCTACTGTCTGCTCGACTTCTTCCCACGCGACTTTCTGCTTGTTGTGGACGAGAGCCATGTGAGCGTGCCGCAAATCAACGCCATGTACGGCGGCGACCGCGCCCGCAAACAGAACCTGGTAGAGTACGGATTCCGTCTGCCCGCCGCCTTCGACAACCGCCCACTGAAGTTTGAGGAGTTTCAGGACATGGTACACCAGGTGATATACGTCTCCGCAACCCCCGCCGACTTTGAGCTCAACGAGGCCGAGGGTGTGGTGGTGGAGCAGCTGATACGCCCCACCGGACTGCTGGACCCCGAGATAGAGGTACGTCCGAGCGAGAACCAGATAGACGACCTGATGAACGAGATAGAGCAGCGTGTGGAGCGCGACGAGCGCGTGATGGTAACCACGCTGACCAAGCGTATGGCCGAGGAACTGACCGAATATCTGCTGAACCACGAGGTTCGCACCAACTACATCCACAGCGATGTGGCCACGCTGGACCGTGTGAAAATCATGAGCGACTTCAGGGCCGGCCTTTTCGATGTGCTGGTAGGTGTGAACCTGCTCCGCGAGGGTCTTGACCTGCCCGAGGTGAGCCTCGTGGCCATCATCGACGCCGACAAGGAAGGCTTCCTCCGCTCCCACCGCTCGCTGACGCAGACGGCAGGCCGTGCGGCGCGCAATGTGAACGGCAAGGTCATCATGTATGCCGACACCATCACGCAGAGCATGCAGCAGACCATCGACGAGACCAATCGCCGCCGCAGCATCCAGCTACGCTACAACGAGGAGCACCACATCACCCCCAAGCAGATAGTGAAGAACATCACGGAGAGCCGGTTGCGTCCCGCCTCGGCCCCGCAGGAGAAGCCCGGCAAGGCCAAGCCCTACGCCCAGCCCTATCTGGAGCCCGACGAAGGCCGCATGGTGGCCGACCCCATCGTGGCCCGCATGACGCCGAAGCAGTTGGCTGCAAGCATCGAGGAGACGCGCCGCCTGATGAAAGAAGCCGCGAAGAACCTCGACTTTCTTCAGGCCGCCCAGTACCGCGACGAGATGCTTCGCCTGGAGAAGCTGCAGGAAGAACAGGCAGAATAAAGGTGTATTCCCATAATTATAATCATCGGCGACAATAATATCACAAAAAATCCTCTTGGGGTGCAAGAAAAGCGTCCATTCCGATTTATAAGATATAATGAAACCCTAAAAGCAAAAAGTATCTATGAAGAAAATCTGGACTATCCTATCCGTCCTGCTGCTTTCCGGAGTCATGGTATCCTGCGATTCGGACAAGGACGACAATGTGATTAACGACGAGCCTCGTGTGGTCAACATGCTCTTTCCACCGCAACGTATAGAGCTCACCGACGCACAGCGCGCCTATGTGGGAGCCAACAACGAGTTTGCTCTCAACCTGTTCCGTCACCTCTGCGAGGCCAGCGGCACCCAGAGCCTCTTCTGCTCGCCGCTGAGCGTGACCTACGTGCTTGGTATGATAAACAGCGGCGCCGAGGGCGAGACTCAAAAAGAGATACAAGACGTGCTTTCCTTCGGCACCGATGACCCCGCCGCCATCAACGCCTACTGCCAGAATCTCATCAAGAGCGCCCCCAACCTGGACCCCAAGGTGAAGCTGACCATCGCCAACAGTCTCTTCATGAACAAAAACATTGCCCTTGTGGACGATGCCTACAAGGCCGAGATGGTGAAATGGTACGAGGCGGAATTGAACGACCTTGATTTCAGCGACCAGAACAATGTAGATGTAATCAACCAGTGGGCCAAGGAGAAGACCGAGGGTCTGATACCCACCATACTGTCGAAAGATGAATTCTCAGCCACCGCCCTGATGTACATGCTCAACGCCATCTACTTCAAAGCCGACTGGGCCGAGAAATTCGAGGAGCGGTCCACCGAGAAAGCCACCTTCCACAGTCCCACCGGCAACACCACCGTGGACATGATGCACCAGAAGGTGATTGTGAACTACGCCGACATGGGCGACTACACCATGATAGCCCTGCCCTACGGCAGCGGTGCCTTTAGAATGATGCTTCTCTTGCCCAAGGAAGGAAAAGACCTGGACCAGGTGCTGGCCAACCTGAAGTCCACCGACCTGGCCGAAGCGCACTTCGCTTCGGCCGAGGTGGATGTGAAGGTGCCCCGCTGGACCACTGACAGCGATATAAACCTGAGGGGAACCCTCATGGACATGGGCATCCGCCGTTTGTTCCATCCCGTTGAAGCCCAGCTGACCAAGATGGTAAAACGAGGTAATCCCTATGTCTCCATGATCAAGCAGAAGGCCGCTGTAGAGGTGAACGAGTCCGGCTCGAAGATGGCCGCCGTAACGGTAGCCGGTTTCGAATTACTATCTGTCTCGCCCATGCCACAGACATTCGAGCCCCAGGAGTTTCACGCCGACCGTCCTTTCGCCTATCTGGTGACGGAGCTCAGCACCAATGCCCTCTTCTTCATGGGCCGGTATATGGGCAATTAGAGAACAGAGACATTTCATACAGCGAACGGCGGCCTCAAGAGAATTGAGCCGCCGTTCGTTAATGTTATAAAAAACTTTTGTGCGGAGGGGCGGAAATCAGCAACTTTGTATTACCTTTGCAAGGATATTCGCACAATGCGCTAAATACAACATCAAGGAGAACATATATGAAAAGAATCATCATAGCCCTACTGCTGGCACTGCCGCTTGCTGCGAGTGCCCAGGTATGGGAAGTGCCGGAGAGCCAGCAACAGCCCTCCACCCCCAAGCAAGAGAAAAAGGCCGCCCGTCCCGCCGAGGCCAACCCCGACGCCCCCTATCTGGCAGGCGCCGTGCCTGAGGAGGACGGTGAGGTGGTGTGGCAGCGCACCTACCGCAACGCCTGGGACGCCGAAACCAACTACAGCAAGATGCTCGACTATCTGACGCGCCTCACCAAGCAGCCCGACCAGTTGCCTGAGAGCCGTGTGGCCCTTGTCGACAAGAACGAGCACAAGATTGTATGCTCTGTGAGCGAGTGGCTGCTCTTCCGCAGCAGTTTTCTCACCCTCGACCGCACCGAGTTTGACTACACCCTTCTGGCCGAATGCCGCGACAAGGAAGTGAGTGTGAAGCTTTTCCGCCTTCACTACGCCTACGAGGAAAACCGCGGTGCCGGGCAGCACTTCAAAGCCGAAGAGATCATCAACGACGCCAATGCGCTGAACAAGAGCAAGACGAAGCTGTACAAGAAGACCGCCAAGTTTCGTCGCAAGACAGTGGACCGTATGAACCAGTTGCTCGACGAGATAGCCTTAAACCTGAGAGCCGATGACTGAAATGGAGAGAGAGAACGGCCTTGCGCGCCGTCCGCGCCACCAAATGCGCCGTGAGGAGCGCAGCGACAACAAGATGCTGCCGCTGCGCAACATACTGAACCTGGTGTTCATGCTGGGCGCCATCGCCGGTGTGGTGACCTATTATCTGGGCAGCGCCCGTCTGGGCATTATCATCGTGTTGGTGGCGATGGCCGTAAAGATGGTGGAGTGTGCCATACGAATGATTGTGAAGTAAAGGGCTGGAAATGAGGAATCTGACACGTATCTTCCTTGTCCTGCTGTTTGTTCTGGGCAGTCCGCGGTTGTGGGCCCAGGATTGGAACCGCATAGACGAAAGCGGGAGGGTGACACGCGGCACGCGCAACGCCGGCGACAGTACGGAGAGCGGGCACAAAGAGATACCTCGCGGCATGAAGGTATGGACGGTAGATCCTCTTTTCGGCGACCGCCGTGCGGCCGAGATAGACACGATGTCGTATCTATATATGAACACCGTGTTCACTACCGGTCTTCGCGGCGAATACAACACGACGGGCAACCTGGGTGTACCCCGCCAGAGCCGCATCTTCAATCTTCGCAAGGCCAACGGCCAGTTTGTTTTCACCCAGCCCTTCGACTATTTCATCACCGATGTGGGCGACTACCATTTCACCAACACCTACTCGCCCATCACCAACCTCTCGCTTCAGTCGTGCGGCAACCGCACCAACGGCGAAGACCACTTCAAGGCCCTCTTCGCCATCAATGCCGGCAAGCGGCTGGGTTTCGGCTTCAAGTTCGACTATCTGTACGGCCGCGGCTACTACGACAACCAGAGCACCTCGCTCTTCAACTACACCATGCACGGCAGTTATCTCGGCGACCACTACCAGGCTCATCTGCTGCTCTCCACCAACCACCAGAAGCAGGCTGAGAACGGCGGAATCACCAACGACAACTACATCACCCACCCCGAGAGTTTCAACGACGACTACCGCACCAACGAGATACCCACGATGCTGCACGACAACTGGAACCGCAATGACAACCAGCACGTGTTTCTCACCCACCGCTACAGTCTGGGCTTCACCCGTCAGGTACCCATGACGGAGGAAGAGATCAAGGCCAAGAAATTCGCCATGGAGTCGCAGAAGGAGAACGAAGCCCTCCGTGCCAAGGAGAAAGCCCGCCGCAAAGCCGAGCAGGAAGGTCTGGAATGGGACGAGGAAGAATACCAGGCCCAATTGGAGCGTGACAAGCGCTATACCGTGACCGACGAGACGGCCACAGCCCCCGCCGACACCACATGGACGAAAGACGAGTACGTGCCCGTGACCAGTTTTATCCACACGCTGAAATTCGACAACTACAAGCGCATCTACGAGGCCTACGACACTCCCGCCAACTACTACGCCCAACGCTACAACACCATTGCCAAGCTGACCGGCGACTCCATCTACGACCGCACCGACCACTTCGAGCTTCGCAACACCTTTGCCATCGCCCTGCTCGAAGGGTTCAACAAATACGCGAAGGCAGGTCTGAAAGCCTTTGTGTCGCACGACCTTTCCCACTTTGAACTGCCCGACACGGCCGGCCTGGAAAAAGGCTACAATGAGCATACGGTATCGGTGGGCGGTCAGATCAGCAAGACCGAGGGCAATGTGCTTCACTACAACGCCACCGCCGAGATTGGCGTGGCCGGTGAGGATGCCGGCAAGATATGGGTAGACGCCCATGCCGACCTCAACTTCCGCCTTTTCAAGGACACGGTGCAGTTGGCCGCGAGCGGTTTTTTCCACCGCAACAAGCCCAACTTCTACTACCGCCACTACCATGCTCGCCACTTCTGGTGGGACAACGACCTGAAGGACATGACACACACCCGTGTGCAGGGCAACTTCCTGCTGAAGCGCACCGGCACGCGGCTGACAGTGGCTGTTGACAATCTGGACCAGTACACCTACTTTGCTACGGCCTATGATGTGGCTGACGACTATCTCCGCCACAACAACATGGCCACGGTGCGCCAGGCCGGCAGCAACATCAGCGTGCTGACCGCCCAGCTTTCGCAAGACCTCCGTTTCGGTCCGGTGAATCTGGAGTTGGTAGGTACTTATCAGACCTCGAGCAAGGAAGACATTCTTCCGCTGCCCAAGTTCAACCTGTATGCCAATCTGTATCTACGTTTCAAGATAGCCGGTGTGCTGAAGACCGACTTCGGTGCCGACGTGCGCTACTTCACCACTTATCATGCCCCCGACTACGTGCCCGGCCTCGGTCAGTATGCCGTGCAGGAGAACAAAGCCTCACGTGTGGACATCGGCAACTACCCCATTGTGAACGTATATGCCAATTTCCATCTGCAGCACACCCGTTTCTTCATCATGATGAGTCATGTGAACAGTAGCGACGGCAACTACTTCCTCACGCCCCACTACCCGCTGAACGACCGCATCCTCCGTTTCGGTGTGTCGTGGAATTTCTTCAACTGATTTTTCACCAACTTTTCAACAAGAGGCAGTCGACCAAGACCCCTGCCGAGAAGAGCAGGCCATAGAAGAAAATGTTTCGTGCCGTCTCGCCGAGGATGCCGTTGAGCGCCTTGCCCTGGTGAATGCGGCGCATCTTCCTTCCTGTCCGTGCATGCATGGAGAGATAGATAAAAGGCAGGAAGAAAGTAGCATATCTCCCCTCGAAGAAGAACACCAGTCCGGCAAGGCAGGCGAAGAGTCCCAGGCAAAGATAGAGCCACTCTGTGGCCTTTGCCCCTATTCGCACCACGATGGTCATTTTTCCCGCCCGCAGGTCGTTGTCACGGTCGCGGTAATTGTTCACCACAAGCAGTGCGTCGATGACCAGTCCGCAGGCCACAGCCGACCACAGCACTTCCTTGGTAACCGTGTGGCACTGCAGGTAATACGTGAGGCACACCGGCACCAGGCCGAAGAAGACCAGGACCAGTACATCGCCCAACCCCCAATACGACAAATGCGTAGTATAGAGGAAGCAGAAGAGTACGCATAGCGCTCCCACCAGCACCATCTGCCATCCGCCGTAGAGCACCAGGGGCAGGCCCACGACACAAGCCAGCACCGTGGTGAGAGCGATGGCCTTCCGCATGGCGGCCGCTGTGACCCATCCCTGTGCGCAGGCCCTCCGCGGTCCGAGCCGATGCTCATCGTCGGTTCCCTTTTTGAAGTCGAAATAGTCATTTACGAAATTGGCGTCAATCTGCATGATGAAGGCGAAGAGCAGGCAGAGCAGCGCCGGCAGCCACTTGAATCCGCCCTGCGGTGCATCGGCGAAGGCCAGTGCCAGTGCCATCATGACGGGCACTGCCGCTCCGGTGAGTGTTTTGGGTCGTGCAGCCAGCACCCACGCCCGGGTGCTATTGAGAACCACTTGGTTGTTTTTGGTCATATTAAGGTGTGTTCTATTAATTCTGTTTGATATTAAAGGCAGTATTCCATAGAATTTGTTTCGGTCGCTTTTTGTTTTTATTCGGTGCATAGCGTCAAGT
>ONMI01000094.1 GCA_900318915.1 uncultured Prevotellaceae bacterium
ACAGACTGCCAAAAATAAAACAACTAAATTCATCCTGCAATTTGAGCTATTGAGTACCAACTACTCAAAAATATCCTGCAAAATGAGCTATACGCCGAATTTCCGCGTCTTCCTGGCTTATATAGGAAAAAAAAGTGGATTTCACCTCAAAATGCGGACTCAAGGACTATAACACCAACCGGATAGAACTGGGATTCATGTACCGCATCAAGTGCTACTGAATGTTGCCGGCGGCTTTCTTGCGGTACGACACGGGGGTCATGCCGCTCCGCTGCTTGAAATAACTGGTAAAGGCCGACTGGTCGTTGAAACCTAAACTATAGGATATCTCGCCGATGCTCCGCTCATGGTCGTGGAGCAGCTTGCAGGCTTCGTTGTAGACCATGCACGCCAGATGCTCGTTCACCGTCGAACCGGTCACTTCCTTCACTGCACGCGAAAGATAGGTGGTGGTGATGTTCATGCGGTCGGCATAAAACTTCAGTTGGCGCTCCTTCCTGAAGTGGGTGCGCGCCAGGTGAAGGAATATTTTATACAGGTCTTCTTTGTGGCGGTAGTCGCGGGGCTCGGCATGGGTCTCGTATTGAAGACCGTCGATATACATCATGCACACGTGGATGAGCGACCGCACTATGTCGTCTTTGTAGATGTGGGGCTGCTGGATGGAACGGCCCACCTGTGTGAGCAGGTCGTCGAGGTCGGCACCGCGGGAGGGACCGAGATGGTAGATGCGGAGGCCGCCGCTCTTGCTCGAGATGATGTCGGTGAGGGCAGGCGAACTGATGTGGGGCCGGAACTGGTCGAAGTAGGCGCTGTCGAGAAGAAGACTGCTGTACTTCAGGTCGGTGGTCTGGCCGGCCACACGCACACCCTTGTAGGGGGGCACGATGATCAGGTCGCCGGCGGACAAGGGATAGTCGGCGCCGTCCTGACGGTAGGTGATGCCGCCGTCGCGCACCAGGAGAATGGAGTAGAAACTAAGCCCCAGCCGGTCCTGATGGGCGGGATAGGTCATGGCGTGGTCGGAGCTCACATAGGCGGCGTCGGCTCCAAACACATGCTCTATTTGGAAACGGTTCGTAAATTCGGGAAGGGTCAATAGCTCTCGATGTGTCATTCCGGTCGTCTGATAGTTAGGTCAATAGTATTGGTTTCCTTATTCTCCGACGCAAATTTACACATTTGTTTCGTATTTCACCAAAAATAATGGCTTTTTTATAAATATTCCACTGGCTTTCCGTTGTAACTTTGCCACGTCAAAACCTTAAAACATCCGATTATACCTTAAAATCTTAAAACCTGAATATGGCTACAGCATTGATTCTCTTTCAGTTGGCGCTCGTCCTGGCACTCATTTTCATCGGTGCACGGGTGGGCGGTATAGGCCTCGGCATCTACGGCATGGTGGGCGTGTTCCTGCTCGTCTTCGTCTTCGGACTCAAACCGGGTAGCCTGCCCATCGATGTGATGCTCATCATCGTGAGCGTCATCACGGCGGCGGCGGCGCTGCAGGCGGCAGGTGGTCTCGACTATATGGTGGGACTGGCCGCCAAGTTCCTGCGCAAGCACCCCAGCCACATCACGTATTATGGACCGCTCACCACATGGCTCTTCTGCCTCGTGGCCGGAACGGCGCATACGTCTTATTCGCTCCTGCCCATCATCTCCGAGATTGCCACCAACAGCAAAATCCGGCCCGAAAGGCCGCTCAGCGTGGCGGCGGTGGCGGCTTCGCTCGGCATCACGGGTAGCCCGGTGTCGGCGGCCACGGCGGCCGTCATCAGCGCCGACCTGCTCGGCGGGCGTGGCATTGAGCTCAAGGACATTCTCATCATCTGTATTCCGGCGTCGTTTATCGCCATTCTCGTGGCTTCGTTCGTGCAGAACCATATCGGCAAACCGCTCGAGGAGGATCCTGAATACCAGCGCCGTGTGCGCGAGCATCTCATCGACCCCGACCATGATGCAGAACTCATGGAGCAGATGATAAAGACGCCGAGTAAGTATGCTAAATACTCGGTCATCGCATTCCTCTGCGCCGTCGTGATGGTGGTGATTTTCGGCAGCGTGCCCTCGCTCCGGCCTACTTACATGGAGGACGGCGTGCAGCAGACGGTGAGCATGCCGCACATCATCGAAATCGTCATGATGGCCATGGCGGCCGTCATCCTGTTCGTGGGCAGGGCTAAGGTGACCGACGCCGTGAAGGGCAATGTCTTCGCTGCGGGCATGAACGCCATGGTGGCCATCTTCGGTATCGCATGGATGGGTGATACGTTCTTCAACGGCAATATCGAGTTCTTCAAGACGCATATAGCCGGAATGGTGGAACAGTATCCTTTCCTCTTCGCTGTGGCGCTCTTCATCATGTCTATCATGCTCTTCTCGCAGGCGGCCACCGTGCGCACGCTCTATCCGCTCGGCATCGGACTGGGCATCAACCCGGTGGCGCTCGTGGCTATGTTCCCGGCCGTTAACGGCTATTTCTTCCTGCCCAACTATCCCACCGAGGTGGCGGCCATCAACTTCGACCGGACGGGGTCAACACGCATCGGCAAGTATGTTATCAACCACTCCTTCCAGGTGGCGGGCTTTATCACCACTTTCGTCAGCATCGGCGTGGGGTACCTTATCATGACGCTCCTTTATTAAACCGATATTAAACCAACCTTTTTTACTAACCTTTTAAAAATCAGACTATTATGAAAACAATGCGCAATCTGCTCGTGCTCGTAGCACTTTTCATGGCTGTCACTGTGTCGGCCAAACCGAAAATCAGAATCATCGCCACTGGCGGTACCATCGCCGGAGTGAGCGCATCGGCCACTTCGTCGGCCTACAGCGCCGGACAGGTGGGAGTACAGACGCTCATCGACGCCGTACCGCAAATGCTCTATCTCGCTGATATCAGCGGTGAGCAGCTGGTCAACATCGGCTCGCAGGACATGAACGATGAGGTGTGGCTCAAACTGGCAAAACGTATCAACCAGCTCCTCAACAATGAGGGATACGACGGTGTGGTCATCACCCACGGTACCGACACCATGGAGGAAACGGCCTACTTCCTCAACCTCACCGTGAAAAGCGACAAACCGGTGGTGCTCGTGGGTTCCATGCGCCCCTCTACCGGCATCAGCGCCGATGGCCCCGGCAACCTCTATGCTGGTGTGGCGGCTGCTGCAAGCCCCAACTCCAAGGGTCGTGGCGTGCTGGTGTGCATGAACAACTTGCTGCTCGATGCAAAAGACGTGATCAAGATGCACACCACCGATGTGGCTACCTTCCAGAGCGCCAACTACGGCAAGGTGGGATATGTCTACAACGGCGAGGCTATCTACAACCGCAGCATCGACAACATCCATACCACACGCTCTGAGTTTAATGTCGACAACCTCGACCGGCTGCCCAAAGTGGGTATCGTCTACGGCTATGCCAACTGCTCGCCGCTGCCCATGCAGGCTTTCGTCGATGCTAAGTATGATGGTATCGTGCTCGCTGGTGTAGGCGACGGCAACTTCTACAAGGATGTCTTCGACGTGGCGCTCAAGGCTCGTGAGAAGGGCATCAACATCGTGCGCTCTTCGCGCTGCCCCACAGGTCCTACTTGCCTCAACGGCGAGGTCGACGATGAGAAGTATCACTTCGTGGCCGCTCTTACCCTCAACCCGCAAAAAGCTCGCGTGCTCCTCATGCTGGCCCTCACAAAGACCAACGACTGGCGCACCATACAGGAATACTTCAAGAAATACTAAACTGACTTCCTGCTTCAGCATAGCGTAATCACAAAAACTGATTATAAAATGAAAAAATATATCATCCTCATGGCCGCTGCGGCCATGACACTGCAGGCCAACGCCCAGGGTGGCAACACACGAATGGGCGGCAACGACGGCGACTATCAGTCGCTCGCAGAGAGAATCACCGGACTGGAGAAGAAAAACGACGCGTTCAACGTGTATTTCAACTATGCAGCTTCGGCAAGGGCCTCCGAACAGGACGGCACCTGGGAAACGGGATTCGCCAACAAGCAGCTCCGACTCGAAATCAAGGGTAACCTCACCGACAAACTGTTCTACCGCCTCCGCCACCGCATGAACAAGTCGAACGCGGCCAAGGGACAGGACAACTTCGCCAAGGCCACCGACATCATGATGGTGGGATACAACTTCTCCGACAAACTCTCCATCATGGGCGGTAAAATGTGCCAGATTTGGGGCGGATTCGAGTTCGATGAGAACCCTATGTACATCTATCAGTACAGTGACATGGTCGACAATATGGACAACTTCATGGCGGGCGTAACCGTGTCGTACAAACCGGTGCCTACACAGGAAATCGCCGTCGAGGTGTCCGATGCCAACAATGGCACCTTCTTCGAGGACCATGGCGACGGCGCAGTGGCCGTGGGAAAAGCACAGCACGTCTCGCCCATGGAGCAGAGCCACAACCCGCTCACCTATATCGTCAACTGGAACGGCAGCTTCTTCAACGATGTACTGCAGACACGATGGTCGTGGGGACTCCAGACACTGGCGCGACACAAGTATTCGCAGATGCTCGTCTTCGGACAGAAACTTAATCTGCCGTCCTTCCAGTGGTATCTCGACTACATGGGGGCCAACGACGGACTCGACCGACTCGGCATCGCTTCGGGCGATCTCATGAGTGTCTATGCACCGGCTGTGGACAACGGCTACTTCAGCGACGTGCACTACGACTCGTTTATCACAAAGGCCAACTGGCAGTTCGCTCCAAAATGGAACCTCATGTTGAAGGGTACCTACGAGACGGCCAGCGTCAAAAAGATTGAGCAGTTCAAAAACTACCGCAAGTCGTTCGGCTACCTCGCTTCGCTCGAGTACTATCCCGTCAAGTCGCAGGACTTCCGCGTCTTCCTCGCCTACATCGGAAAGAAAGTCGACTTCTCCGACAAGTGCGGACTCAAGGACTACAACACCAACCGCATCGAACTGGGCTTCATGTACCGCATCAAGTGCTACTAAACCGCGACACATAATTATAAAATAAACCTTATTTTTAATAATAAAAAAACATCTACAATGGAAGAGAAAAAATACAGAGTGGAGAGTGACCTCCTGGGTGAACTCAAAGTGCCTGCCGATGCTCTCTACGGCGTACAGACACAGCGTGGTATCAACAATTACCATATCTCACGCAAAAAAATGCGCGACTATCCCGATTATGTCATCGCTATCGCTTATGTCAAACTGGCTGCTGTGCAGACCAACCATACACTGGGTGTGATCAACGATGAGATTGCCGGAGCCATCTCACAGGCTTGCCGCGAAATCATCAACGGACAGTGGCACGAAAACTTCCCCATCGACATGATGCAGGGCGGTGCCGGCACCAGCGTCAATATGAATGCCAATGAGGTCATCGCCAACCGTGCCCTCGAAATCATGGGGCACGAGAAGGGCGACTACCAGTATTGCTATCCCAACGACCACTGCAACTGCGGTCAGTCCACCAACGATGTCTATCCCACCACCATCCGCCTGGCCCTCATCCGTATGAACAAGAGCCTCGTGGCTGCACTCACCGGACTCATCAGCGCACTCCGCTACAAAGGCGAGGAGTTCAAGGATGTCATCAAGATGGGACGCACACAGCTGCAGGACGCCGTGCCTATGACCAGCGGACAGGAGTTCAACGCTTTTGCCAACAACCTCGAGGAGGAAATCCTCAACCTCGAGCGCAACGTGAAGCTGCTCCACGAAATCAATATGGGCGGCACCGCCATCGGTACCGGACTCAATGCCGTGCCGGGATTCGCCAAACTCTGCGCTGCCAACCTGAGCAAACTCACTGGCGAGCCCTTCGTAAGCGCTGCCGACCTCGTGGAGGCTACTCCCGACACCGGCGCCTATGTGAGCTACTCGTCGGCACTGAAGCGCCTCGCTGTCAAACTGTCTAAGATCTGCAACGACCTCCGACTCATGGCTTCCGGACCCCGCTGCGGACTCAACGAAATCAACCTGCCCCCGAAAGCTCCTGGATCAAGCATCATGCCGGGCAAGGTGAACCCCGTCATCCCCGAGGTGGTCAACCAGGTCTGCTTCAAGGTTATCGGCAACGATACCACCGTCAGCTTCGCCGCTGAGGCAGGACAGCTGCAGCTCAATGTCATGGAGCCCGTCATCACCGAGGCACTCATCGAAAGCCTCACCTGGCTCAAGAATGCTATCGATACACTCACCGAAGAGTGCATACTCGGTATCACGGTCAACAAGGAGCGTTGCTACGAGATGGTGAAGAACTCCATCGGCATCGTCACCGCTCTGAACCCCTACATCGGCTACAAAACCAGCACCAAGGTGGCCAAAGAGGCACTTGAGACCAACCGCTCTGTCTACGACATCGTGCTCGAGAAGGGACTCATGACACAGGAAAAACTCGACGAGGCGCTCGATCCCAAAAACATGCTCGTCTCGCACCGCATCATGAAGTAATACCGACCTTTCATAACTAAGTGAAACAAACCGCCGGCCAAAGCGCTCCCTTCGCTTTGGCCGGTTTTTCTGTGCTTTCCGCACTTTCAAATTCGCTTTTTTTGCCATTTAGAACATTTTATGATAAAAAAATGTGGCTGTTTAATTCATTTTTTATACCTTTGCAGCCTAAAAGCATGAACGGAATCAAATTGAAGCACAAATAATGGGACTTCTACAAGATAGATTCAAAAAATATCGCGACCCTCAAATCTATATGGAGAAAGGGGTCTATCCTTATTTCAGGGCTATTTCAGGCAAACAAGGCACAGAAGTGGAGATGGAAGGCCACAAGGTGTTGATGTTTGGTTCAAACGCATATACTGGCCTCACCGGTGACCCAAGAATCATCGAGGCTGCCAAAAAAGCAACTGATAAGTATGGCACAGGATGCGCAGGCTCAAGATTCCTCAACGGTACGCTCGACCTGCATATCCAGTTGGAAAAAGAACTCGCCGAGTTCGAGCACAAAGACGACGCGCTCTGCTTCTCAACTGGCTTCTTCGTCAACTCCGGTGTGCTGGCCGTAGTATGTGGACGCGAGGACTACATCATCTGCGACGAACGCGACCATGCAAGCATCGTCGACGGCAGAAGACTCTCCTTCGCCAAACAGCTCAAATTCCGCCACAACGACATGGCCGACCTCGAACGACAGCTGCAGCGCTGCGAACCCAATGTGGTGAAACTCATCGTCGTCGACGGTGTCTTCTCCATGGAGGGAGACCTCGCCAACCTGCCCGAAATCGTACGGCTCAAACACAAATATGAGAATGTGGCCATCATGGTCGACGAGGCACACGGACTCGGAGTCTTCGGAAAACAGGGTAGGGGAGTGTGCGACCACTTCGGTGTCACCGACGATGTCGACATCATCATGGGCACCTTCAGCAAGAGCCTCGCCAGCATCGGTGGTTTCGTAGCTGCTGACTTCGACACCATCAATTATCTCCGTCACACCTGCCGCACCTATATCTTCAGCGCTTCCAACACGCCCGCTGCAACGGCAGCCGCACAGGAGGCACTGCACATCATCAAGGCAGAGCCCGAGCGCATGGAGAAACTCTGGAAGACCACGCACTATGCACTGCGACGCTTCCGTGAGGAGGGCTTTGAAATCGGCGATACCGAGAGCCCCATCATACCGCTCTATGTTCGTGATGTGGAGAAGACCTTCGTTGTCACAAAGCTCGCCTTCGACAACGGCGTCTTCATCAATCCCGTCATTCCGCCCGCCTGCGCACCGCAGGACACCCTCGTGCGGTTCGCCCTTATGGCCACCCACACTGAGGAGCAGGTGGAGCGCGGCGTACAGGTGCTCAAAAAAGTCTTCGTCGACGAGGGCATCATCAAGGCCTAATCCACAACAATGCCGCCTCCCGGCGGCACCCGTAGCCCGGCCCACCGCCTAAAATCGGTTCACGCCGGAAATCGGTTCACGCCGGAAATCGGTTCACGCCGAAAATCGGCCCACCACCGAAAATCGGTCCACCACCGGAAATCGGCCCACCACCGAAAAATCGGTTCACCGCCGGAAATCGGCCTTCATTTTAGAATAAAGAGGTAGCAACAGCATATTCCTCTCGGGGTGTAGCGCAGCCCGGTAGCGCTCCTGGTTTGGGACCAGGCGGTCGCAGGTTCGAATCCTGTCGCCCCGACAGGGCAGTCAAGTGCTTGATAATCAGGTACTTGACTTTTTCTTGACACGAATTTGCACAACATTTGCACAACGCCCCCCTTTTTTGAGGCCAAAAATGCCCCTTTTGAACCCCCTTTTAACACCACTTTACCACTACGAAATATTTTGAACATTTTCGGTAAGCCAAATGAGCAATGCCAAGCTTGCTTGAGCATTGCCATGGCGAGAAAATGTCGGTCTTGACCAACAGTGTTTCTTGCCTCTTGGAAATTTGTTAAATTCAGAACACTCTTAAGGTTGAATTGGTACTTCATTTTGATGTTTAATTTATGTTTTGTTTAAGTTGAATTCAGTATGTTTTATTCTGTTCAGATGCTTGGATGATTGAGTCATCCAAGAGTTTTCAGTTACACTTCCTTTCCCTCCTTGTGGCAGGCGGATTGATAGACCATCCGAAAGCTTTCAGGTTCTCCTTCAGTGCGAAGTCGATGAGGTTGTTGCGCTTGTACTGGCGGGTACCCTCGGCGAATTTCTTCTGCTTTTCCTTTTCCTGAATCACCGTATCTGGGCCATGTAATAGGCCACTTCTCTCTTGGAGAGGTATTTCGACAGGAAATGCTCTGAGATACGTTCCTGATTCTCAACGTTATAGAATTCGTTGGTCTGTATTTTCTGAGCCAGTGTCTTCTTCTCTTTCGTCTCTGGCTCTTCCACAAACGGATAGAGCGGCAGGTCGCCTTTCCTCCATGGGCGCTGCTCACCCTCCTTGGGGTGCTCTCGGGTGTAGATGTAGATGAGGATGGAAGCCACCCTTCCGCCTCTTCCGGCTTTCCCTTCCGCCTGGTAGTCGAACCAGACGTTCGAGGCGTTGTACTTGTACATGGTGAGCAGCTCGTCCTGTGCCAAGTCCAGTATGCTCTTCCTCATGTCCTTGTAGTTCTTAAGCGTAGCAGGCTGTAGAATCTTGCAGGTCTTGGGTCTCTTATCTCGTCGAGGTTGAAGAGCCGCCTGAAGTCGTCCATACTGATGCGTACAACCCTCTTTTTGTAGACATTGCCCAGCAGCTGCTGTTCTTTTTCAAAGTGGGTGTAGTCACCGCCGAACCGGCAGCACAGCTCGTACATCTTTTGGGTGAACTTGGAGCGGAGTTTTATGGCCGTGCCTACATCGAAACAGGAGAAGTTCTTGTTCAGATTGATGAGATACGGCATGATTTCCGGCGACACACGCACCGCATAGAGGTCTTTCTTCGGGTCGTAGAAGAAAGTGTCCACCCAGTGCAGCTTTCCGATT
>ONMI01000060.1 GCA_900318915.1 uncultured Prevotellaceae bacterium
TCTCAAAAAGGGGAAAAAAGGGTGTGAATTGCACCTACGGTGCGGGAAAGGAAAGAAATTATCATAATGCGCAGAAATTTCTTCGTGTGCCTTGGCACATTTTATATTGGGGCCGCCTTATTGCCATGGCAAACAAAAATGAGATAAAACAGTATGTTATAGAGAAGCAGGGATACCGGCTAGGCATCCCCGCTTCGCTGTAACAGCTACGGCAGCACGGTAATCGGCTGATGTGCGGCGGTGCGGCCTGAGAACTCCGGCGCATAAGCACACTGAGCGGTGCAAGAGCCCCACTGATACGAGCCCACCCTGTCGACAAAGTATTCCGTCACCACCACATGTTCGCCTTTGGCCATCCGGTCGAAGAAATAGACCGTGGAGCAATCTTTCTTGGAGCTGAAGTAACCACCGGCATATCCGCTGGTCTGCACGACCGGTTCGAGGCAAGCCGCCCTTTTGTCGGAGACCTGCACGAAATCGTAGTCGCGGTCGGCCTTGATGCGTATGCGCACCATCACCTTGTCGCCCACGTGCAGCGGTGTGTTTTCAGGGAGCACCTTGCCGTCGCGCAGCAGTTCCCGCTGCACAGAGATACCCGTTGCCGTCTCTCCCACAAGCGTCAGTGGCCTTTCTGCCCTTGCATAGAGCGCGCCCCATGACGTGCCTCCCGATGTTTTTCCTACAGACAGATTCTGCAGCGACTCCGGCCTGGCGAGAGCCATGCGCACATAGCCCATACCGGGAGCCGCCTCCGGCAAACGGAGCACCTCACCGTCGGCCCTCACTGTGGGAAGAAGGTCGCCCTCCGTTTTGAGGTTCTCATCGGCGCCACCTGCCAGGAACGCATGGATGGCATTGACACTGTTGAGCGGCGTGTTCCACGCCTGTGTGCGTTTTTCATGAAGCAGCCATCTCTTCATAAGCTGCATGGAGAGTGTGTCGGCCGGTTCCAAGCGGCGAAGCGCCTCCATCACCATGACCTGCGTGGGAATACGGTAGTCGGCCCATGAATAATACGCCTTGGGTGTATCGTAGTAGAGACCCGCCTCCTCGCTCTGCACGGCATACTCACAGGCACTCTTCAGATACTCTCTCGCCAAGGCCTCCTCCCCATTGAGCGCCATGACAACCGCCGCCACACTCTTGCCATAGATAGTGAGGGACAGCCGCCGTTCCTTCAAGTAAGAGAGGAGGAATTCTCTTGCAGCGCGCGCCTCGTCGCCGGTTTGCGCCACATCGCCACAGAGCGCACAGATATAGAGATAATTGAGCGCCAATTCCGAAGGAGCATCCCAACCCGCGCTCTCCTTGAGCCATTTCACCTCGCGTATGGCGTCCTTGTCAAGGAACCGGACCGCCCGTTGCAGAGAGCTCCGCGACATCTCTGATCCGCACCCCATATCGTGCAGGCGAGCCAGGAGCAACATCACCCCCGTGGTGACACACCTCGAACTCGGCATGCCTTTGAACCAAGGCCATCCCCCGTCGTGGTGCTGCAATACCGCCAACCGGTTCCAAGAATTCTGGAGCCTTCTTTGTAAGGAAGGTGTGTCGAACAGTCTTGCGATACTGCGGCCCTGCGCCGTTTCGTCGGCAGCATCCATCACCCAAGGCGACTCGCTGAGCAACACCTCTTTCATGTCATCATTTCTCTCCAGCGCACTGACCAGCGGACGGGCATTCTCCTGACTGTCCCATCTCTCCGTCAGCTGTTTCAAATCAGGATTGGCCGCTGCTATCTGTCCTGCCACGCTGTTCGCATAGAAGGCCACCGCCTGCGACAAGGCATCCTCGTCGGTCTGCTCCGCCAGCGAAGGCAACGCCCCCACCAAGAGCCATGCCGGTCTGGCTGTATACTCAAGCGTGAGGTCAGGGTGACGACTGCCCTCCGGCAGCAAAGACTTTACATCTATGCGCATGGTATCCGGTCCATGGAGCGTGAAGGCATACGTGTCGGTGACTCGCTCTCTGGCCGGCAGCACCGGCAGATAATGCTGTTCGCCATCGCTGAAGCCCTGTCCGCCCACGCTGTAGCGGCACACCAGCAACTGATGTCCCTCCGGCAGTGTGCACCGGAAAGAAACGGGCACGGCAGCCGCGGCCCCGACCACAAACGACGAGGTATCGGTGGCAACCGTCACATCGGTCACAGCATCGATGAGCTGCAGCCTTGCCACTCCCGTGCGCGCACTGTCGCCAAGATTGGCCACCCTCATGGTAAGATCGGCCACATCCCCCTCGCGCAGGAATCTCGGCACATTGGGCTGCACCATGACCTGCTTCTGCGCCACCACCCGTTCGTGGAACAGTCCGTAATTGACCATCCTGTCGTGAGCCAAGCACTCCAAATTCCAGGTGGTGACACAGTCGGGCAAGGTGAAATTCAAAGACACGGTTCCCAAGCTGTCGGTCATCAGATCCGGGAAGAAGAAAGCCGTCTCATTAAAATTCTCTCTCATGAGCGGCACATCGCCCATATCCACGGTTTCCATGCCGGTCTGTCGACCCGACGACACTACCTCGTCTTTTTTTACGACCGGCGGTGCGAACTCCACCTGCGACGAGCTATATTCATCATCACTCTCATTCTCTACCGAAACGCCGGGCACGATACCCTCCAGCGCTGCTGCGACCTCATTATCCGCCTTATCTTTTTTAGCCACGCCATACCCCACGACGACCACTTCCTCGAGTGCCGACAAATCATCATGGAGCACAATCTTATAGAAACGGCCCGGGTAAGCCTTGACAGGAACCGCATTCATTCCTATATAGAAGACATACAGTTCGCCGGCGGTCACAGCGGGCAACTGGAAGCAGCCATCCAAGTCACTAATGGTCTTCCCTTTGCTCCCACGTTTTCCTTCTCCACTCTTCAGGATAACAGAAGCCCCGATGACCGGTTCGCCCGAATCATCGACCACCACCCCGGAGACAAAGCCCGGTTTCGCTTTTCCGAGCAGCGCCCAATCCGAATCATTTTGCATGAGCGCATAGCAAGTATACCTGTCGGTTTTCAGCGAGAGCAACTGCTCATTGAAGCGGCTGAAAGATAGCGGCCTCATTATGGATTGTGCATCCACATCGAGGACTTCAGAAACCGAATGCGTGCGGGAATAACTCTCGGCCTTGCTCCACGAAGCCCTTGTGATGAAAGACGGCAGGAACGGTCTGAACTGCCAGGTATAAGGCAAGATTTTGGCAAGCGAGGCATCAAAGAGTGAGGCCATGAGTTGCGCTTTGGCCGGTTTTCCATCCGGCAGGCACACCCTGAGCCTCCACTCCTCCTGCTGCCCCGGTTGGAGCCGGTCGCGGAAGGAGGTCCACTCCATGCGGAGATTCTTCTCAGGCAGCGGCATTTGAACAGAAGCCGACTCTTCATAGAGCGTTCCCTCCTTGATGAAAGCGAACGAGAGCGCCAGTGCGGCCCCATATTCCGGTTTGTAAGTAAGCGTCCGGTTGTACATGCTGTCGTCGAGCAGGAAGCTCCCGCTCTCCACCACTTTGTTGTCGGAAAGAATATCATAAACCACATATACATCCTGTAATGATGAGCCCACCTGCAGTTGTACGCCACCACCATCGGCGGGGAAGTAGTCGGAGCTCAATGCGAAGCAGAATGGAGTAAAGACCTCAGGACGCTCCGCTTGGAAATCGGTGACACAGAAACTGACACTTGCCGTATCGCCCCGGTAAACAGCAAAGAGGCGGTGTTCGCCCGCAAGTGCGAGCGCCGGACATCGCGGGAGCGCGAAGGGAGCATTTGCCTTGGTACGGAACGACGATTCGGGCCGGTCGATGAAATACGTCACCTCATCGTCGACCTGTTTGAGCAGTCGGTCGCACAATGAGACAGAAGCCATTATATCATGGTCCACCCGGTGAACATCGTCGGGAAGAGAGACAGTGAGCGTATATTTTTTAGGAGACAAGGAAAATTCCACCGTTTGCTCATGCGACTCACCGCCCCTATCCGTCACCGTGGCATTGACTTCGACTTGTCTGATGTTCGACAAACCTTCGGCATCGTTCATAGCGGGCAATGGAATCTTCAGCGAGCAACGTCCCTGCGCATCAGTAAACAAAGTGTCGGGAAGCCGGTGGCTCTCCCTTTTCCAATGCTCGCTGACCATCATTTCGGCAACTACCCGTGCCCCCTCCATACTGGCACCCGAAAAAGCTTTTACCTGCAGCGGCAAGTAGAGCGTGTCCTGCCGGATGCTGTCGGCAGAGAACGGTAGGAACAGCACCTCGAATGAAGGCCGTTTGTACTCCTCCACCTGTATAATATGCCTGGTCCGACTATTTCGGCGATTCTTTTCCTTGAAGACCTCTATTTGGAACGAGCCGCTGCCGTGAGTTGTAGGCAGCACATGGCTCAAGGCAGCCGTTCCGAAGGAGTCGGTCACGACAGTCGTATCAAGAATCTCCTGGTAAGCAGCATCCATCATCCGCACCCTGAGCCGTGTATTCTCCATCGGTTCAAACTCACGGTTCTTCTTATTGACTGAAGCCACAACAGCCAGGCGGCAAGTCTGTCCCGGCCGGTAGATGCGTCTGTCGGTATAAATATATATCATGTCACTGGAAGGAAGCCAACCCCTACTATAGTCATAGTTTCTGAAGGGAGCTACCGGCGCATAATTATCGCCCATGGCCGACGCGCCTAAAAACGACGTCTTCCGGAAGACACGCTTCGGTGTGACGACCTCGCCTTTCCCGTTGGCAGTAAGGGTAGCCAGCCGACGCACCTTATAGTCATAGAACGCCACTTTGGCTTTCGGCAGCGGGTGTCCCGAGAACGCATCGACCACCACGCACCGCATCCTGTTGTCGGCAAACTGCTCAAAGATGACCTGTACAGCACTGACATGTATCATTTCGCGTATGGTGTCCATCTCAGCCTCTTCAGCCACGATATCCATGATATAGACCCCAGGTGAAAGACCATTCAGCACCAGCGAGTCGGAGAACAATTCATACGGCTCATGAGTGGCAAAGGTGTGACTGCACAGTTGCACCCTGTTGCCCACGGTATGTCCATACTTTCCGAGCCACTTATCCATATCCAGGCGTTGGGTTTGCGCTATCACATCGGCAGAAGCCTGCACTGGGGAAAGACCCACGGAAACACGCCGCACATTGCGCACCCCACTGAAGCGGATGGTATGCGGGCGGTTCGGCAAGAGACAGCATCCATTGAAATCGACCCTCATCTCAGGCTGGGTGAGTTGTGCGGCCATTGCCTTCAGGGCCGGTGCATTGCGCCATTGAGGCCATCTTTTCATGGTCTGCTGCAGATAAGCATACCTTTCGGCCACGGACGCGTCATCATCGCCGCTCATCAGTTTGTAACGTTCGATGGCCAGATCGCAGCACATGGGCAAGTCGGCATAACAATCGATGAGAGAATCGAGACGCTCCAGATAGCGGTCACTGCCTTTGCAGAGCAAGGCGGCCATGACCATCTGAGCCTCGCGGTTGCCTTGCGCCGAATAATAATCATACAGCAACTGATACTGTTCGGTGGCCATGCCCACCACAGAGAGCATATCGTCACTGAAAATACCGCTGTCGGTTCCTTTTTTCAGCAGCGGCATAAGCCAGTCGGCCTTAGACTGCGCCAGCAAAGCCACCTCTTCCACCGCCCGATGTCTGTAGGTCTCGGCATCGGCAGTGCGGTCAGTCTGCGTGGCGAGCAGACTGCTGAGCAGCGTATGGTAAGCCGCCGCCAGAAGCGGATGTTCCTTCTGAGCCACCGCTGCGTGGCGCTCCATCTGGTTGACCGCCGCAGCCACTGAATCGGGTGCGATGGTTTTAAGCACCGCCGCCCTGACCAGCTCGGCTGCAAGCAGTTGACCGCCATTATCATCCGCCGCGGCTTTCCGCATGATACGTTCGAGCACCGCCATCTGCGACCGCGGCAAGTCGGCCTCCGCCTTTTTCCAAGCCTCTTTCCAGAGCGATTTATAACTTCTGGCATCCATCATGCGGCCGGGTGTCCCATCACCGTTGGGCAGCTTGAGACAAGCGGCATCGTTTGGAGAGAGCATCAGACGTGAAGTTTCGCCCACAACGACTTCCGTCTCAAGGGTATTGTAGCCCTCGAGGCACGCCCGCAAAGACACGCAGTGCAGCGGCGACGGCAGGACGACAATGCCATCGTCGCTTGTAACACCACTGCTTATCGGCATTTTAGAATCAGGATGAAGCAACTGTACCTGACAGTGACGCAGCGGTCTACCCAAAGAGTCAGTTACACACAACACCCAACGTACGGAGTCGCGCTGCGAATGCTCAATGAAAATATCATGCGGAAACGCTGTGACAAGCACTGGGCAACCCACACAGATTTGTTTGACGGCGTCGACCGCCGACATCCCATTCACCTCAGCCGTGATGCGAATATTCTCCAGTTCATCGAATGCGAAACTGACCGTAGTGGAGTCGCATGCCTTGTCGATGGCAGCAAGCGCCTCGGCGAGTGACACATCCTTGAACTGGAAAGACAATTGCTGCGCCCACAAAGAGGAGCATGAGAGCAGCATTGAAATGAGGATGAAAAACAGATACTTTCTCATAGATTGGCCCGTAAAAGTGTCATATCATTATATAATTCAGCAAAAATAATGAAAAAACCAGCACGCAGTGCCATTGCGAGCCATCTTAAATGTTAACAATGTTTAATTTTGCGTATTTTTGCGTTTGAATGTTTTCTGATAAAAAAGAAATGCTTACCTTTGCACTCGCAAACGGTGCCTTAGCTCAGTTGGTAGAGCATCGGACTGAAAATCCGTGTGTCCCCGGTTCGATTCCTGGAGGTACCACTTGAAGAGAGTCAAGACGAAAGTTTTTGACTCTTTTTTTTTGCATTTTGTGCAAGACATCGATAAAATCGGGCAAGAGAAGTTGCCAAGACGTATAAAAGAGCAAAAAAAACATTTTTATGTACCTTTAATACGGAAAAAAGTGTAATTTTGCACCGACAAATGAATTCATACTATGAACTATCTTGACAGAAACGAATTTAATTTCGAGCCGAGTGCAGAAGTAGTAGAGGCCATCCGCACCTTCAACCCCAAGGACCTTTGCTTTTACACCCGTATCTACGACCAGGGGAAGAAGAGTGTGATCAGCGTGCGTCTGAGTGAGATGTACGGTGTGCCCGAGGAGCAAGTGCTGCTGGGCTACGGCGGCGAGGACATACTGAAGAACGCCGTGCACTACTTTCTGATGAAAGGCGACAACAAGACCATACTGATACCCCAGTTCTCGTGGTGGTATTACAACCGCATAGCCGGCGAATGCGGCGGCAGCTTTGAGATGTATCCCCTTCATGAGACCGACGACACCTTCGCCTATGATGTGCAGGAAGTGATCGACTACACCAACCGCATTCATCCTCGCATGCTGCTGCTGGCCTCGCCCAACAATCCCACGGGCAACGGTCTGACACCGTCGGAGATTGGTGAGATTATGGAGCACATCCCCTCCGACACGATGGTGCTGATAGACGAGGCCTACGCCAGCTTTATCTCCACCGACACCGCCTATATTGCCCCGCTGATAGAGAAGTACGACAACCTGATTATCTCGCGCACGATGTCGAAGTTTTACGGACTTCCCGGTCTGCGTACCGGTTTCGGTTTCATCGGCAAGGGCCATGACCAGTTCTTGAGCTATGTGAACAAGTACTTAGGCTTCAACCGTTTCTCCGAGGCCGTGACGATAGCCGCCCTGAACAGTGAGGCCCACTACCGCCGTGTGGCTGAAGACATGGAATGGGGCCGTCAGCTCTACAAGCGCGCCCTGGGCCACTTGGAAGGCTTCAAGGTGTACAAGTCGGTGGCCAACTTCATTCTCATCAAATATCCGGTTGAGATAAAGGAAGCCCTTCAGAAAGCCCTTGCCCTGGAAGAATACAAGATTAAGTTCATGGGCGACAAGGGTCTGGAGTCATGTCTGCGCATCACGCTGGGCCGCAAGGAGCAGACCCAGATGGTGGTAGACACCATACTGAAGGTATACAACGAGCGCTAACCCCACGATGGACAAGAAATACACCGCCACACTGAAGTCGGCCGAGACGGAAGACTGGCTCGACTATCATGTGGTGCGCCCCTTCAGTTATCTGTGGGCCCTTCTGTTTGCCCGTCTGGGTGTTCATCCCAACACGGTGACCATTCTGTCGATGGTAATCGGTGCCGGCAGCTGTGTGTTTTTCGCCCACGGCTGCTATCACTATGAGGGCGGCGAAGGACTGCTGTACAATCTCATCGCCTTTTTCCTGCTCGTATGGGCCGACGTTTTCGACTGCACCGACGGTCAGCTGGCCCGTCTGACGGGCAAGAAGAGCCGTCTGGGCCGCATCTTGGACGGTGTGGCCGGTTTTGTGTGGTTTCTGCCCATCTATGTGGCCCTTGTGGTGCGTTTCTACCACCACCACTCGATAGAGTTCGGCTGGCTGGGCATCAGCGACACGCCCACCAACGCCGCCATTGCCACCGCGCTGGTGGTGGTGCTGACCGGCATCAGCGGTTTTGTGGGCATGGCCGGTCAGTCTCGTCTGGCCGACTACTACATCCAGGTGCACTTGTTTTTCCTGAAAGGCGAGAAAGGCAGCGAGCTTGACAACTCGGCCAAGCAGCAGGAGATCTACGACTCGACGCCATGGAAGGGCAATCTGGTGTGGAAGACCTTCCTGCACAGCTATGTGGGCTACACCCAGAAGCAGGAAGCCGTGACTCCCCAGTTTCAGCGGCTGATGAAGCGTCTGAAGGAGCGTTACGGAAGCACCGACAACCTGCCCGCCGAGGTGCGCGAGGAGTTTCACCGCCACTCGCTTCCGCTGATGAAGTACAACGGTCTGCTGACGTTCAACTTCCGAACCGCTTTCTTTTTCCTCTTCTGCCTGCTCGACGTTCCGGTGCTGAACTTTGTGTGGGAGCTGACCGGCATGGCCCTGATTTACTGGTATGTGAACCACAGCCATGAGAAGTTCTGCCGCGAGATGGCCGACAAGTTGTAAGACAATCACCCTGACTCATAAAAATATGTATCACGTAATCAAGCGAATGGAGATAGCCGGCTGTCATCGGCTCACCCTCTCCTACCCCAGCAAGTGCAGTTCGATGCACGGTCATAACTGGAGCATCACCGTCTATTGCAAATCGCGCGAGCTGAACAGCGACGGCATGGTAATAGACTTCAAGGAGATCAAGGACCGCATACACGGCTATCTGGACCACGGCAACTTCAACGAGCTATTGCCCTTCAACCCCACGGCGGAGAATCTGGCCAAATGGATTTGCGACCAGATACCCCACTGCTGGAAAGTGGAGGTGGCAGAGAGCAAGAACAACATTGTGATATACGAGGACGACAACTTCGAGCCATGAGGGTGAACGAGATATTCTACACGCTCCAAGGCGAAGGCCGCAACACAGGTTGTGCTGCGGTCTTTGTGCGCTTATCGGGGTGTAACCTGCAATGCCCCTTCTGTGACACCCGGCATGAAGACTACACCGAGATGAGCGAAGAGGAGATAGCCGCTGCCGCCGCTGCCAACCCCGCGCAGCTTGTCGTGATAACCGGCGGCGAGCCCGCCCTGCAGTTGACCGCGACCCTCGTGGCGCGTCTTCACGCTTTGGGCAAGACCGTGGCCATAGAGACCAACGGCACCCGGCCGCTGCCTGACGGCCTCGACTGGGTGACGGTGAGTCCGAAAGCAGCCTACACGGGTCACTCCGGGCGCCCTGTGCTGACCCTCTGCAATGAGTTGAAAGTGGTCTTCGACGGTGTTCAGGATCCGGAGGCACAGAAATGCGTGGAAGCCGACTATTACTATCTCCAGCCCTGCGACACCGGCGATGCCGTGCGTAATGAAGAGATTGTGAAGCAGTGTGTGGACTACATCAAGCGCCATCCGGAATGGAGGCTCTCTCTGCAGACCCACAAACTGATTAGTATTCCCTGATGTTTATAAGGGGAGTTAAAGGGAAGTTAAAAGGAAGTTAAAGGGAAGTTAAAAGGAAGTTAAAGGGAAGTTAAAGGGACATTTGCTTTGATAAATTTTGAGCCCACTTTGAAGTGGGCTCAAAATATTTTCACCATCCGTGTCCGCCGCCGGGTCCATTTTCCGACGTGGTGGTGGAAGCTGTGACGCTGGTGGAGGTGGAGCCAAGGTTTACGGTATAGGAAGAGCCCGTGGTGAGTCCGTCGCAGGTGATGAGCACATTGCTGCCGCCGCCCCCATGTCCGCCGGGGCCATGTCCGCCGCCTCCGCTGTTGCCCGAAGAATACCCCTCCGGCACGGTGAAGGTCACCAGTTGGGTGGAGCCGCTCTTCACGCTGACGGTAGCTCCTGAAGAGACCGAGCCCGATGTGGAGAGCACCGGCTGTGAGCCGTCGGTAGCCGACACCGCATTGTTACCTCCGCCGATGGCCAGCACATTACCGCCTGTGATATACAGTTTGTACTGCTCGGCCGCATCGAGTCCGCACTCCGGTGCTGAGGCCCCGCAGGCCACCACCGTCCCGCCGCTGACATACATATTGCCGTTGGAGTCGATGGCATCGTTGTTGGAAGCCACGACGGTGACGGTGCCCCCCTTGAGATACATGTGGCTTTTGGAGTTGAGACCGTCATCGTAGGCATTGACCGTGACGGTGCCGCTCTCGATGGTCATCACCTTCTTGCTCTCAATGCCCTCGGCATTGTTGCCCTTGGTGGTGACGGTGACGCTACCTCCCGTGATATCGATATTGCCGTCGGCCTTGATGCCCTTCGGCGAGGAAGTGTAATCGCTGTTGAGCCGGTCGGTATCGCCCGTATAGTTGGTGCGTTCGGTGGTGCCGTTGTGATAGTAAAGGCCGCCGGTAGTGGTGACGGTGATGTCGCCCCCTGTGACGGAGAGCGCCCCGTCGGCACTGAGTCCCTTTCCGCCCGAGCCGGTGGCCGAGAGGTTGAGTGTGCCCCCAGCCACTGCGATGTCGCCATCCGCCTTAATGGCCGCGCAAGCCGAGGTAGCGGCATCGTCGCTGTCCCACATACCCTTGCCGGCGGTACTGATGCGGATATTGCCGCCCTGGATGGAGATGTTTCCCCCACTCTTGAGTCCCTTGGCAGCAATGGCGTCGGAGGAGCATTGGATAAGGATAGAAGTATTGTTTCCCAGATTGTCGGAAATGGTGACGGTGCTGTCGGCCTTGATGCCCTTCACATCTGCCGCCGTGACAGTAAGGTCGATGGAGCCGCCGTTCATGATAAACTGTCCATCGTTTTCCTCTCCCTCCTGGTTGGCCTCAATCTGGATACCGTCATCGCCCGCTTGTGCGACGACGATGCTGCCATTGTTCATCTCCAGATACTGCCCGACGTGGAGTCCGTCGGCCACGGCGGCATTGACCGTGATGGAGCCCGTGAACTTCTTCTTGAGCTGCAAATACTCGCCCGTTTTCATCGCATGCTTTGTGTTGCCGGTGAGCGAGAGCGAGCCCGAGCCGGTGACCTCAGGATGCCCCTTGACGACGAAGCATGCCTTCTGGCTGCCCTCCACCGCATCGGTGAGCGAGCTGGTACCCACGAGTTCGAGTGCGATGCGCTTGCCGTTGTCGATATTGACGGCAGCCCCGGAGCGGCTGGTGAGCGACAGGTTGTCCATCACCACCGTGGCCTTGTACTTGCCGGAAAGGTAGAAAGAGCCGTCGGTGGAGGAACCGCTCAGGCGATAGGAGATTTCCACCTCCACATCGTCGGCCTGCACAATCTGCACATCGGCGCCGGAGACCGAAGCATCGACAAAGCGTGCGATATTGCCCGCCACGACGACCGAGGCCTCGCTGCCGTTGTACTTAACGACTACTGTATTGTCGTCGACCGCCGCATCGTCGACATAGATGCTCGAGATGCTGCTGACATCAAACGTCCTGCCCCCTATGGTGAGCGTGTTGGCGGTATCGTAAGTCATATCGCCCGTCTGTGCGGCCGGGAAAACATAGTCCACCTGTCCCACCACCACATTCATGGTCTGTGTCATGGCCGCCGATGCCAGGAGCACGAAAGCCATGGAGAAAAACATTCTACTCATAATTGGAAAATATTTAGTCATACCTATCTTAATCGGTTCGAGGATAAAAGAAACTGCTGCAAAGTTGGTTAATTTATAAGAAAGGAGCAAGAAAAATCAGCCAACACCGATATTTCATCAACGTTTGGGTCGTGATTTTAAGTTTTTTTCTTAAATTTACGACGGAAAAAACAAACGAGACACCATGAGCACAGACCCTACCGACTACCAGAAGCTGCTTCAGCAGTTTGCCCTCGAGGGCACCGTGAGCCACGTGGCCCCCCTGGGCAACGGACTCATCAACCGCACCTACAAAGTGAGCACCGCCGAGGCCGATGCGCCTGACTATGTGCTGCAATGCATCAACGAAAGCATTTTTCAGGACATCCCCCTTCTGCAGCACAACATAGAAGTGGTGACCGATCACCTGCGGCAGAAGTTAGCAGCCGAGGGCATCAGCGACACCTCGCGCCGTGTGCTTCGGTTTGTGCCCACCCATGCCGGCCCCACCTACTGCCGCGACGCCTCCGGGCGACCCTGGCGTCTTTCGGTGTATATACCCGGCACGGTGACCCACGAAGCCGTGACGCCAGCGAGCGCCACAGCCACCGGCAGGGCCTTCGGCCGTTTTGAGCAGCAGCTGTCCGACCTCCGCGAGCCCCTTGGCGAGACGATACCCGACTTCCACAACATGACGCTGAGGCTACGTCAGTTGGAAGCGGCGGCACGAGCCGACCTGGTTGGCAGGAAGAGTGAGGTGGATGGCCTGCTTGGCGACATACTGCGTGATGCGTATCTGCTGTGCAGTGCCGACCGCAGCCATGCCGCCGGGCGCCTGCCGAAACGCATCTGCCACTGCGACACGAAGGTGAACAATGTGCTGTATGACGCCGAGACCGATGAGGTGCTGTGTGTGATAGACTTAGACACGGTGATGCCCTCATACGTTTTTTCCGACTACGGCGACTTTCTGCGCACCGCCGCCAACACCGTGGCCGAGGACGACCCCGACGTGGAGAAGGTTTCATTCCGTTCAGACATCTACGAGGCATTCACCCGAGGCTATCTGGAGGAAGCCGGTTTCCTGCTCGACATAGAGCTTGAAAACCTGCCCTTTGCCGTGGCCCTCTTCCCCTACATGCAGTGTGTGCGTTTTCTGGCCGACTATCTGAACGGCGACACCTACTACCGCACCACCCATGCCCGCCACAACCTGGAGCGCGCCCAGAACCAGTGGGCCCTCTACCAGGCAGTGAGCAAAGCCCTGGGCCATGCGGGACGCATCGAATGGATAGAATGAGGCAAGACTGCGCTCAGCTGTTCAACCCAGCGGATAGAAATGCTGCAGCATGGAGAGCGAGAAGAAGAAAGCCATCGTCACCATGAGCACCGTATCGAACGCCCCGATAGCGATGTGCTTGGTTTCATTATTCTTGGGTGCCGTATTGTCTTTACTCACCGGCATGCGCACATATTCCTTCAAGTTTTGCGTACAGCCGGCCAGCTCATCGGCATGGCGGGATAGAATTTCGCCGGCCTGCTCGAGCGAGCAGATTCTCGGCAGGATGTCGCTGAACAAGTTGTGTCCGCCGTCGGCCATTCCATAATCGATATAATCGGCCAATGCCTCCTCCAGTTCCACGACAGATGTTCTTTCTTTGCAGATATACTTCATGATACAATGATTTTTCTGCCGCAAAGATAAAGGAGAGGTGTCTCACAAGGCGGTACAAGACAGAAAAAAAGCGAGAAAAAAAATCAGGAATCAGGGTTGAGCTGCTGCTGGAACTCCTTGGGCGAGCAGTTCTGGTATTTTTTGAAGTTGCGGTAGAACGACACATTGGATGAGAACCCCGACCTGACGGCAACATCAGCGAGCAACAAGGAAGGCTGCTGCCGCATCAGCTCAACGGCGAAAGCCACTCTCTCGCGGTTGACCAGTTCGGCGAACGAGATGCCCATCTCCACATTCACCACATTATATATATAACTGCGGTTGGTATGCAGGTGTCGGGCCAGGTCGCTGATTTTCAGGTTGGGCTGTAGGAAGAGTTTTTCGGTTTTTATGGCATGCACCACCCTCTTCCGGAGGACCGTTTCGTCGACCTGCAGTTCAGCAGCCGGTTGCTGAACCTCCTCCTGTGCCTCCTCTCTGGCCATGTCGAGGAAGGAGAACCGGCGCTCGAGCGCATGGTCTCCGATGAGCAAGAGCAGCAATGAGAAAGCGATGGAAACCGAATAGATGATTCCATTGTTGTGGACAAAGACAAACTTGCTGACGAACAAGCACGTAAGTGCTACGATGAAGACGAAGAAGATGAAGAACAGCGGTGGGAAGACCTGTTCCACGATTTTGTCGTCGGTATCGGAATACTGTTTGGAGACACAGTCATTGTAAGACCGGATCCGCTTTAATGTAATCCAAACCACCGGTACAATCTGAAGTATGAAGACCACAATGACCATTTTGTGAGCCAGCCACTGCCAGGCGAGCAATCCTCTGAAAGCCGTTTCGGCCCCATAAAGGCCGTCGACAAATGCATCCGTATCTTCAGGCCCCATGGCCAGATAGAGCGCCCCCACCATGACGAGACACACTACGGAAGGCAGCAGTGAGAGCCATCCGGCCCATGTTCTGCGTCCGGTGGTGGTGAGGGAGTCGATGTAATAGTAATAGAACACGAAGAGAGCCGGCAAGGTGAAGCTGAAAGCCGTGTCGGCGACAGGCACCAGGCAGCGCACCTGGTTGAAGAAGAGGAAGTGGCTTACTTGGAAGAGTGTGGCCACGAGCATGAAAGCCAGGAGATAGCGATGTGAAGCATCGTTTCTCCTCCAGAGTCCCAACGCAGCCAATCCAGAGAGGACGGCTCCGACGAACACAGGACATGCTGTGACCAGAATCCTTACCATGACACACGGAACGATAGATATATGGCAAAAATAATAAATATTTGGCAAATTTTCTCTATTTTTTCTTACAATTGTGAATTTGAACGAAAAAAAAGTGATTATGAAATGTTAACAGCTAATATGAAAGCACATTTCAATGATTATGAAAGGTACAAATGAGTATAATAACGTAATTTTGTACCAACACGGAACACAAAAATAAACCCTCCCCTTTGCAGCCTACAGAACGGCAAGGATAAAAACCTCCGACGTAGGTTTTGGCACACTGATTGTCTTCCCAAAGGGGACAGATATGAGGTGTGCCTTTGCTCGGGGTACCAATCTGGCCGGTGCGATGAAGGGGAAGAGGCATGAAGCAAAAACGCAAAAACGAGGGAAACATATGAGAAAAAGTCACAAAGAAGAACTGTACAACGTGGCCTTCCGGCTGTTTATCCTGGATTCTTTCGACGGCGTGTCGATACCCGACATAGAGAAAGCGTCAGGATTCACCCGAGGAGCCATCTTTTACTATGCCGACACGAAACAAGCCCTTTACAAGCAAGTGATGGAGCACTACTTGCTGGAGAAACAGAGCATAGACAACCAGTGGCTGTCGGAAGACAGCGATGCCCGGCTTCGGCTGGAGGATCTCAGCCTTCTTGGCTTTATCGACCACTATGTAGACGCCATAGAAGATGCGATGAAGAATCTGCGCAAGGTACTGGGCCGCGGCATCACGAAAATGAGGAGCAGCCGTGCCTATCTGAAATTGCCCTTCCAGATAGCCGAGCGTTTGCCCGACCTTCACCAGCGGCAGTTGGCGATGATGGAGCGCGAGCTGGAGTTGTGGAAGTCGGCACTCGTTCGAGCCAGGGACAGTGGTGAAATCAGGAGCGGGATTGAGGCAGAGAGCGTGGCGAAGTTGTTTGTCGACCTGATTTACGGTGAATCGTACACCAGTGCCGTGATTGGTGATGTAGACACCAATAAGCTTCGCAGTGAGCTGCATGCGCTCTATGCGTTATTGTGAAGGGAAGTTAAAGGGAAGTTAAAGGGAAGTTAAAGGGAAGTTAAAGGGAAGTTAAAGGGAAGTTAAAGGGAAGTTAAAGGGAAGTTAAAGGGAAGTTAAGTGTTTTTTCTTCGCATTTCACTCGTTTTTTCGTAACTTTACATAAGTTACTACGTCTCGGCATAAAAAATAAGCGAGCTCTGAAGATTTTGTCCGCTTAAGGACAAAATCGTGTTCTGCACTCGACTTTTCGTAACTTTGGCTGACGCCGAAGTTACTCCGTCTCGGAAAAGCTCAAATAAATTTGGCTTTCCTCTCGACTTTTCGTAACTTTGGCTGACGCCGAAGTTACTCCGTCTCGGAAAAGCTCAAATAAATTTGGCTTTCCTCTCGACTTTTCGTAACTTTGCAGACATACGGCAAAAAGAACAAAAGAATGTCAGAAAAAAAGAAAACCAAGCGTCGTGGGATACGTATTCTTCTCGCATTGCTCCTCCTTGTGGCGCTTGTATTAGGCGGTGTGGCCTACTACTACTTCTACTCCCCCTTCTCCACGCGTGAGGAGACCCAGTATGTGTATATCGACAAGGGTGACGACATCGCCAAGGTGTACGCCATGCTCGACACGATAGGCAAGCCTCACAGCCTTCAGGGTTTTAAGAAGTTGGCTGCGTGGGACGACTACGCCTCGCATGTGAAAGAAGGGCGCTACGCCATCAAGCCCGGCGCCAGTACGAAAGAAGTGTTCCGCAACCTGAAGAACGGCGAGCAGGAGCCGCTGAATGTGACGGTGCCATCGGCGCGCACCATGGAGTCGCTGGCCAAGACTGTAGCCTCTAAGCTGCAGTTTGACAGTCTGGCCCTTTACAAGGCCCTCACCGACCCCGCCACCTGTGAGAAGTTGGGTTTCGACACTGTATCCATCTACTGTCTTTTCATCCCCGAGACCTACAACATGTACTGGACCGTTTCGGTGGACGCATTTTTGGAGCGCATGAAGAAGGAGCACGACAATTTCTGGAACGATGAGCGGTTGTCGAAAGCCCGCAAGTTGGGATTGAGTCCGAACGAAGTGGTGACGCTGGCCAGCATTGTGGCCGAGGAGTCGAACTACGCCCCTGAGAAGCCAACGATAGCCGGTCTGTATCTGAACCGTCTTCGGAAGGGCATTCTTCTTCAGTCGGACCCCACGGTGAAGTTTGCGATGCACGACTTTGCCCTGCGCCGCATCTACAACCGCATGCTCACCATCGACAATCCCTACAACACCTACAAATATGCCGGTCTTCCTCCCGGTCCCATCCGTGTGCCCAATGTGGTAGATATTGATGCCGTGCTGAACTACAAGCAGCACAACTACATCTACATGTGTGCGAAGGAAGACTTCAGTGGCAGCCACAATTTTGCCGTGACCGAGGCCGAGCACAACGCCAATGCCAACCGCTACCGTGCCGCGCTGAACGCCAGGGGCATCAAGTAGCGCCAGTTTCTGTGCGAAGCACGCTCAGATATACAAGGCGGGTCCTGCCAAGCAGGGCCCGCCTTGTATATATAGGGTTGAAGCATCTATCGGATTGAAGTATATAGAATCGAAATGCCCCCTCTTCACAGAGGAGGCATTTCAATCTCAATAGGTATTAGCTTTTTTTAAGGTAAAAAGATTGTATTCAGGATAACGCTGCAAAATTACAGTTTTTTTTGTAACCTCCAAATCTTTTTTATATGTTAGAAAACATGTTTTGGGGAAATCAGTCTTTTTCAAGGCCATTCAGACCATGCGACAGTCGGCAATATCTTTATATCCATTGAGGAAGGCCTTTGCCTCCATTCTTTTCTTGCCGGCCAGTTGTAAAGATTTTATCTCCAGCAGGCCCTCCCCTGTTACCACCGCCAGTGTATTCTTATCGGCGACGATGGTACCGACGGGCTGTTGCGGACATTCTTTCAGTGCGATGCCCGCCGTATAAACCTTGAGCGATACACCCTTCTCATCGGGCTCTCCGTTTTTGCAGAGCGTGGTCCACGCCCCCGGCCACGGACTGAGTCCGCGCACGAAGTTGTGCAGTTGGCGTGCCGTCTTCTTCCAGTCGATACGGCAAGTATCGTTGAATATTTTGGGAGCTGCATGTAGCGTCTCTCTGGTGATGAGTTCCTCCTGCGGCACGGAAGGCACCACGCCATCGAGCTGAATCACCTTGTCGACAGTTTTGAGACACACCTCAGCTCCCAGTCTCATCAGTCCGTCGTAGACGAACTCCACATCGGCATCGTCGGGGATGTCGAAAGGTTCACGCATGATGATGCGTCCGGTATCGATGTCATGGTCGAGGAAGAACGTGGTGACGCCCGTCTGCTTCTCGCCGTTGATGACGGCCCAATTGATAGGCGCCGCCCCACGGTACTGCGGCAGGAGCGCCGCATGCACATTGAAGGTGCCGAACCGCGGCATGTCCCACACCACCTCCGGCAGCATACGGAAGGCCACCACCACCTGCAGGTCGGCCTGATACTGGCGCAGCTGCTCCAGGAATTCCTCGTCCTTCATTTTCGCCGGCTGCAGCACGGGCAGGTTGTGTTGTAGTGCATACTGCTTCACCTCAGAGGGCCTTAGCACGCTCCCGTGTCGTCCGACGGGTTTGTCGGGTTGTGTGACCACCGCCACCACATTGTACCCCCCTTCGACGAGCGCTTTCAGGGACCCGACGGCAAACTCCGGTGTACCCATGAAAACGATTTTCAAGTCACTTTTCAGCATATTGTAATGTATTATTATGTATTATTCCTGTGAGAAGTCGGCCACGATTTTCCTGTACATGGCATACATGCGTGTGCGGTTGATGTATCCGATGAGTCGTCCCTCAGTATCGGTGACGGGCAGTATGGCCGCATCGGTCTTGTCGAAGGTGCTCATCACATCCTCCATGGGGTCGTTGAATCCCAGCACTCCCGGCGACTTCGACATAATCTGCGCCACGGTGAAGTGCTGGTAGAGTTCGGTACGGAACATGAGGTGCCGTATCTTCATCAAGTCGATTTCGCCCAGCAGTTTGCCCCCCTTGTCGAGTACGGGCAAGAATTCGCTCCCGCTCATGCTCACCTTTTTGACCAGTTGTCCGAGCGTGAGGTCGACGGAGAGCGGTGTGTACTGCCTCTCGATGATACTCTCGAGACTCATCAGTGTGAGCACCGACTTATCGGTATGGTGCGTGATAAGCTTTCCCTCTCTGGCCAGGCGCATGCCATAGATGCTGTGCGGTTCGAAGATGATGATGGTGAGATAGGCGCAGATACTCACAATCATGAGCGGTATGAAGAGCTGGTAGCCCCCCGTGAGTTCGGCGATGAGGAAGATGCCTGTGAGCGGCGCGTGCATGACGCCCGCCATGACACCCGCCATGCCCAGGAGTGCGAAATTCTTCTCCGGCACATAGACCCCCACCTCGTAGACATTCCACAGGCGCGAGAAGAAGAAGCCGGCGAAGGCGCCGATGAAGAGCGAAGGTGCGAAGGTACCACCGCAACCGCCGCCCCCATTGGTGGCCGATGTGGCCAGCACCTTTGTGGCCAGTACCAGTCCCACGTAGATGAGAAGCAGGTGTCCGTGTCCATAGAAGAGCGAGTTGTTGAGCAGTTGCGCCCAGTCGGCCTCTGTCTTTCCGTTGAGCAGGATGTTGATGCTGTTGTATCCCTCGCCATAGAGCGACGGGAAGAAGAAGATGAGCGAGCTGAGGACCAGTCCGCCCACTATCAGCTTCACATAAGGATAGCGTTTGAGTCGACCGAAACCATTCTCGCAGAGCGTCATGAGGCGTATGAAATAAAGGCTCACCAGGCCGCAGAAGATGCCGAGCAGGATGGTGGCCGGTATGCGCTCCACCTGCCACACCCCGTCGAGGTGGAACTCGAAGAGCGAATCGCTCCCCACGAGGATATACGTGATGCAGGTGGCGGTGACGCTGGAGATGAGGATAGGCATGAGCGACGCCATGGTAAGGTCGATCATGAGCACCTCGAGGGTGAAGACCAGTCCGGCGATAGGTGCCTTGAAGATGCCTGCGATGGCTGCCGATGCGCCACACCCGAGCATCATCATGAGCGTTTTGCCGTCGAAGCGGAAGAGCTGTCCCAGGTTGCTTCCTATGGCCGACCCCGTGAGCACGATAGGCGCCTCGGCTCCCACCGACCCACCGAATCCGATGGTGATGGCCGATGCGATGACCGAGCTCCAGCAGTTGTGCCGTTTGAGCCGGTTCTGCTTTCGGCTGATGGCATAGAGTATGCGCGTGATACCATGGCTGATATTGTCTTTCACCACATACTTCACGAAGAGCGAGGTGAGATAGATACCCACGACAGGAAAAACGAGGTAGAGCCAGTTGTAGGTACGCACATCGAAGCGTGCCGTGAGCAGATACTGAATCTCATTGATGAGCCAGTGCAGGATAAAGGCGGCGAAAGCCGCGAATACGCCCACGAGGAAACTGACCACGATGAGGAACTGTCTGTCGCTCACGTGTTCCGTGCGCCAATGGTGGAGGCGTTGCAGCCAAACGGGCCGTTTGATGTCGTCGCTGTACTCTGGCATGGTATAATTGGGTCGTCAGCGGATGATGGTCACCTCGCCGTTGGCTCTGAGTCGGACGATTTTGGACGGCTCGTGCGGTTTCTTCTCCTGTCGGCGCGAGGTGCACACATAGTCGACCGCCTCGAGCAGCACAGGGTCGATGTCGCAGTAGTTGGCCGCTGCGGGCTGTCCGCTGATGTTGGCGCTTGTAGAGACGAGCGCTTTCTGGAAGCGGAAGCAGAGTTCTTTGGAGAACGGCTCATGTGTGATGCGGAGTGCCACGGAGCCGTCGTCGGCGATGAGGTTGGGTGCCAGATTGACCGCCCCGTCGAGGATGAGCGTGGTAGGTTTAGTGGCAAACTCGAACAGGTCCCACGCCACATTGGGCACGTTGCGCACATAGCGCTGCAGTCGTGCGTCGCTGTCGACGAGGCATATCATGGCCTTCGAATCGGATCTTTTTTTGATTTCGTAGACGCGTGCCACCGCCTCAGGATTGGTGGCGTCGCATCCGATTCCCCACACCGTGTCGGTGGGATAGAGGATTACCCCACCCTTTTTCAACACCTCTACGGCGTTGCGAATATCTTTGTCGTAAATACCCATGCTGAATGAATAAGTCAAGTTTTGATGAAACGAAGTACAAAAATAAGCTATTTTTCGCTTTCTGCGAAATATTTGGCCGCAAATATTGGTAGACCGGGTCATGGAGAGACGAAAAAAGGGTGTGCCGCCCGATGCAGCACGGTGTTATGGGGGGCTATGATAAAGCAACAGACGGGACGAGGCATCACTGATGCCGACTTTTATTAAAGATTATGGAATGAAGGCATAAAAAGGCGGAGCATAGAGCTTCGCCTTTTTTAAATAAATAATATAATGTGGCAGGTCTTTGCCTGCCTTTCAACCACTTAGGATTTAGAAGAGGGAGAATTTGTATCCCAGAGACAGCTGGAAGGTGAGGTTTTTGCTGTCGAGGTCGATAACATCCTGATCGAAGACTTTGGTGACGCCGAAGGTGTAGCGGGCATCGATCACGAAATTA
>ONMI01000038.1 GCA_900318915.1 uncultured Prevotellaceae bacterium
AACGTGGTGAAAGCGACCTACTGCTACAAATAGGATGTTTATTCCGACCCGCCGCCAAGGGCGATGTAAAGGGCGAGGGGAATAAAAGAAAAGGAGGCCAATATGGTCTCCTTTTCGTTAGCGGAGAGACCGGGATTCGAACCCGGGATACGCTTTTGACGTATACACGCTTTCCAGGCGTGCCTCTTCAGCCACTCGAGCATCTCTCCTTGTAAGCGACTGCAAAATTATCCTTTTTTCACCGATTTAAGAAAAAAAACGGAACGATTCTTGGAAATTTAAGTTTTGTTAACGCCATTATCTACATCTCACCACCCTTTGAGAAATAAAAGCAGCGGTGTCATGACATGCGACCGCTTCTGAGCATAAAGGCTATACCAATCTATAGCCGTATGGGGTAGCTCACCACCAGTTCGGTATAATCGGCTTTGGTCATGTGGGCCTTGACACTGAAGCCCACTCCCATGCCATTCAGGCGGGGAAACAGATACTGCACCCCGATGCGCTCATAAAAAGGCTGTTCGGAACGTTTGGCCGTATGGCCCATTTCGCGGTAAAGATACCATCCGAGCGACATGGACAACTTGAGCCGACGGTAGTAAGCCTCATGTTTCACGCCGAGTCCCAGTGACCAGGGGCTGTGCTTGTCGTCACGGCCGGCCCGCTTATCATAAGCCTCCACTTCAGAGGCATAGGGGCCATAAAACACATCGGCCTCTACCCCACTGGCCCATCGGCGGGCATAGCGGCACATCAGGCTGCCCTGAAAGGCGTAGGTGAGATAGTGTTTGAAATGGTCGGTGCGATAGCCGGGCTCATCCGGCTTCAGTTCAAACTGCGTATGCTTCCAGTCTTCATAAAGGGTGCGGTAGCCCACCCCACCCGTGATATCGGCAAAGAGGTAGGGCTTATGGGGAATGTGCTGCCTGCGGCTGTGAGGCAGGGAAGCCTCATAATAGGGTGTATAGCATACGGAGAGGGAGGGTCCGATGAAATTGGCGCCCTTGTTGGGCCGGTTGATGGCACCGTTGCTCAGATGCCAGTATTCCACTCCCGCCCTGATGCTCCACTCCGGGTCCACTTGATAAGCCACATGCAGACCGGCGCCGAAATAGATGAGCCACCTTGAGCCGATGAGTTCATTGTCGATATTGTTGTGCAGGTCGTACTTGCGGTGGCTGTAGCCCACGCCCAGATTGAAGGTGTAATCCGCCTCCCAATGCCGGTTGCGGAAAAATGGTCGCGAGAAGAAGCCGTAAAACGCCAACGAGTTGCCCATCTGTGAGTCATAGTCCACCTCCTCAATGTGTGGCCACGACTCATCGGGCTGGCGGTGCATTTTGACACGGTGGTTAAGGCTGTACTTCACCCCGAGCCCCATAACAGGGTATCCGTAGTCAGCGTCATAGGCATTGCTGTCGGACGGCAGCGAAGCATGGCGCAACTCAGCAGCGATGGAGAAATTGGGTGCCGGGTCCATCCACTTGTTCTGATACCGGTCCATAACGATGACGGTGGCCGGATGGAGCTGGACGCCACCTCCCCAATGGCGCAGGGTGTCGCCCTCGTCGGCCGCCCGCATCGTGGCAGGGAACAGCAAACAAAAGAGCAACAAGATCAGGGGCATTGCAGGCGTTTGAAGATTCGATACACATTGTCGGTGGTGACCCTTGCCACCTCATCGGGAGCCATGCCGTAGCACTGTGCCAGACGCTCGATGATATGGCACACAAACGCGCTCTCATTGCGTTTGCCCCGCATGGGTACGGGTGCCATATAGGGAGCATCCGTCTCCAACACGATGCGGGAGAGCGGTATCTGCGCCACGACTTCCGGCAGATGGCTTTTCTTGAAGGTGAGCACACCGCCTATGCCAAGCACAAAGCCATCAAACTGTAGCAGTTCGGCCGCCTCCTTGTCATTGCCGGTGAAGCAGTGGAAGACTCCGCCGGGGAGCGCATCGCGGTAGCGCCGCAGGATGGCCACCATCTCATTCTGTGCCTTGCGGCAGTGAATCATGAGCGGCAGACGGGTTTCGACCGACCATGCCACCTGCTGTTCGAAGGCATCAAGCTGCTCAGCCATGAACTCACGGCTCCAATAGAAATCGAGTCCCACCTCGCCGATGGCTATGTAAGGTCCCGGCAGAAGACTGCGCATGTGGCCGAGCACCTCATTATAGTCGGCATGCACTTCTTCGGGATGCAGTCCCATCATGGGCCACACAAAACCCGGGTATGCGCTGCAGAGAGCCGCTATAGACTGCTCTGAGGCCGCATTGATAGCCGGCACAAGCACAGCAGCGGCTCCGGCCTCACGGGCACGCGCCACCACCTGTTCTCTGTCGGCGGAAAACTCCTCGCCGTCGAGATGGGCATGGGTATCGATGAACGTGTACATTCCCTTCCGCATCATCAATACTCACGTTTCATCATCTCACCGGTATAGGCCAACAGTTCGGCTTTTCGTTCTGCCGGCAGCTGCACCTGGTCAAGATATTGGCGGCTCTGCTGGAAATAATATTTAATCTTGTCGATGGCCATCTTGTGTATGCCTATCTCGTTGTAGAGTTCGGTGACGACCGTGATTTTCTCCTGAGGGTCGGGCGACGGATGATTGACCCAATACTCCAGCTGTGCCCGCTGTGCCTCATTGGCCCTGGCGAAGGCATTGATAAGCATGTAGGTTTTCTTGTTCGACACGATATCGCCTCCGATGGCCTTGCCGAACACCTTGGTGTCGCCGTAGACATCGAGGAAATCGTCTTGCAGCTGGAAGGCCAGTCCCACCTGTTCGCCGAATTTGTAGAGCAGGTCGGCATCGGCTTGGGGCGCGCCGGCCAGGATGGCCCCCATCTTGACGGCACATGCCAGGAGCACACTCGTCTTGAGGCGTATCATCTCGATATACTCCTCCTCTGTGACATCATTGCGCTGTTCGAAGTCCATATCGTACTGCTGCCCCTCGCCTATCTGGAGTGCAGTCTCGGAGAAGAGGTCGAGCACAGGCTTCAGTTTGTCGCTGTCGCACTGCAACATCTGCTGATAGGCGAGTACCAGCATGGAGTCGCCTGAGAGGATGGCCGTATTGTCGTCCCACCGTTTGTGCACGGTGATATGTCCCCGCCGCAAGTCGGCCTTGTCCATCAAGTCATCGTGGAGCAAGGTATAATTGTGATAGGTCTCCAGGGCGCAGGCCGTGGAGAGTATGTGTTGCGGGTCGTCCTTGTACATATTGTAGGCGAGCAGCATGAGGATGGGGCGGATTCGCTTGCCACCTATGGAGAGCACATACTTGATGGGCTCATACAGGCTCTCCGGTGTACGACCTTCGGCTATATGAACGAGCCGTTCGTTGACCATTTGCAGGAGTTCGTTGGAATTGAGCATTATCGTATCTTTTTTCATTGTTTTTTCAATCAGCTGATTCAGAGTTTGAACACCACCGGTATATGCACCAGTGTGCGGCATGGCTTACCTTCGCTCACGCCCGGCTCCCACCTCGGCATCATCCGCAATACGCGGAGCGCCTCTCTGTCGAGTGAGGCCTCGGCACTTTTCACCACCTTCACATCGGCGGTGGTACCGTCGCTGTTGACCACAAAGGAAGCCATCACTGTGCCCTGTATTTTGGCCTGGCGGGCATTGGGAGGATATTTCAGGTTTCTCGACAGCCATTTCATGTACTCCATCATTCCCCCGGGGAAAGAAGGCAACTGCTCCACCACACGCAACACCGGCTTGGACGACTCATCATCGAGCACGGCCGGGGGCACGATGGGCGGCGGGAGGGGCCTTTCGGGTGCGTCGTCGACACTCTCAGCCTCCACCTGGTCGGCGGGTAAGTCGCGCACCTCGTCGGGGTTGTCGGCATCAACCAGCCGTTCGGCTACCTGATTGACGGGGTCGGCAGGGGGCACATTGAGCTGGCTGCGGTCCTCCTCCGGCGGCATGAAAGCCAGATCCTGGGCCAGTTCCTCCATGGCATAGTCGTCGAGACTGGCCAGCGAGTCGCGGCTGGTATACTCGAGGGCCACCACCACCGCAGTGAGGGCCACAATGAGTCCCATAAGCCACCAAAGCGGCCTTTTATCCTCGAGTACGGCTGTAGTGTTTTTTTTTATTTCCATTAGTCGGCGGGAGCCTTCGCACATCTGTTCTGCAATGATAATAATATGCAGAAAAATCCGTTATTATGACAGGATATGGGTGTGTCAGCTCATTTCAGAATACAAAAATACTGCAGATAATTGAAAAAAGTGTAACTTTGCCGAGGAATTGAATAAAATCAATGAAAATAAACATTTTTTCGCTTTTCCTGCTTCTGGCTGCGCTGCCGGTCAGCGGTCAGGAGAGTGAGACCGTATACAACTTTCTGCGTCTGCCTGTCAGCGCCCGCATAGGGGCGTTGGGAGGAGAGAACATCACGCTGATAGAAAACGACGCCTCGCTGATGTTCTCCAACCCCGCGTTGCTCTCGTCGGTGAGCGGCAAGACGGTGGGTCTGAACTACATGAACTACATGGCGGGCGTCAACTCGGCCAGTGCCTCGTACAGTGTTGCGCTCAGCGACAAGGCCACGGTGGCCGCCGGCGCACAATACATAGGCTACGGCTCCATCAAGGAAACCGATGCCGACAACAATGTGACGGGAGAATTCTCTCCCAAAGACATTGCCTTGAATGTATACTTCAGCTATATGCTGTCGGAACGCATAGCCGGCGGTATAGCCGCCAAGTGCATCAACTCGTATATCGGCGACTATCACTCACTGGGCATGTGCGTGGACTTGGGACTCAACTATTTCGACCCCGAGCGGGAGTGGTCCGTCTCACTGGCGGCGCGCAATCTGGGCGGTCAGCTCAGTGCCTACGACGATGAGTATGAGCGGCTGCCGTTCGACCTGCAGGCAGGTGTGAGCAAACGGCTTGTCGGTGCCCCCTTCCGCATCTCGGCCACGCTGGTAGACCTGACCCACTGGGACTATAAATTCATCAACCACCTGGTGGCCGGCGTAGACGTGTTCCTGTCACAGCAGATATGGCTGGGTGCCGGCTACAACTTCCGCAGGGCCAATGAGATGACCATACTGAGCGGCGACGAAGAGAGCAGCCACGGTGCCGGTCTATGTCTGGGTGGCGGCATCGACCTGGAGCGTTTCTCTCTGAGCGCCTCATACGGCAAGTATCACGTATCGTCGACATCATTGCTTTTGAATCTTTCATTCAGACTATAAAAGACATGAGAAAAATCATTATCGCCATCGACGGACACTCGTCGTGTGGCAAGAGCACCATGGCCAAGGACCTGGCCAAAGCGATAGGCTACATCTATGTGGACACGGGCGCCATGTACAGGGCGGTGACCCTCTATGCCCTGCGCCATGGCATGATAAGCCAGGAGGGCGAAGTGGACAGCGCCGCCCTTGAAACCAGCATGGACGACATAAACATCAGTTTCAAGCTGAACAGTGAGACAAAGCGTCCCGACACCTGGCTCAACGGAGCATGCGTGGAGCAGGAAATACGCACCATGGAGGTGTCGAACAATGTGAGCGCTGTTTCGGCACTGGGATTTGTACGTGAGGCTATGGTGAGGCAGCAGCAGGCCATGGGCCAGGAGAAAGGCATCGTGATGGACGGCCGCGACATAGGCACGGTGGTCTTTCCGCAGGCTGAGCTGAAGGTGTTTGTGACGGCCTCGGCCGAGGTGAGGGCACAACGCCGTTACGACGAACTGGTGCGTAAGGGCACTCCTGCCCCCTATGAGGAAGTGCTGGAGAATGTGCTACAGCGCGACTACGCCGACAGCCACCGCGAAATCAGTCCGCTCCGCAAGGCCGATGACGCTATCACCTTGGACAACAGCGAGATGACCATCGAACAGCAGAACGAGTGGCTGCTGCAGCGTTATCATGAAACCGTGGGAGAATAGGCTGCCCCGATGAAAGGCGGCAAGACCTTTTCTCATACAGCACAGACATCAAAAAAAGCAGCGCTTCGAAAGGCGCTGCTTTTTTGCGGGTTTTTATTTCCAGACATTCGGATTTTTCAGGTCGCTTCTCTCCGAATTGGACTCAAACTCCATGTAATTGGTAGGAGTGACATTGCCACCTACAGTGGGATCCTTCGGATCATCGGCACCGGGTTCTGATGTATTGGGCGTCTGCATAAAATACTCGTTGTCAATTTTTACAAGTTCTACTGCGGGAACTGAATAATTCTTTTTCATAACAAATGCTTTTATTGATTATTTAATAAATTTCTGTCCGTTTATCACATAAATGCCACGGGGCAGGTTGCCCAGTTCGACACGTCCGCCAGTCATCTGCACTTCAGCCACCTTGATGCCGCTCAGGTTGTAAACGCTCACCATGCCGTCGGCCGGAGTTTCAGAAATCATTTCGATACCGTCTGTTCCGGCACCTACAATGACAAGGCTCTCAGGAGCATTGGCAACGCCTGTTCTCAGGCGGAAGTAGCCTCTGAAGGGATCCACCTCATAGTTGCCGTAGTTGAAGCGCGAGCCTTCACTGTTGAGTCCCCAAACATCGGTCATCGAAGTCTTGGTGGTGGTACCTGCAAACATGTACACGTCGGAAGCGGCCATAATTTTGGCGCCGGAAATTATCTCCTGATTCTTTCCGGAGAAGACCATCTTCTTGCCCACGAGATTCCACTTGGAGCCATAGCTGGAACCAGGCACTGCGATAATGTAAGGCGTATTGGCCTTCATTTCATCCACGAAGTCGAAGGTAACGGCGTTGCCCGTCATGCCGACGAACTCTTTCAGCCAGAAGTTCTTTCCGGTGTCGGTAGAACTGTGGAACCAGTCGATTTGCTTGTCGCCCACCATCACCTTTTCGGCTTTGAAAGGCAGTGCCAGCGTGAACCATCCACCATTGCTGGAGACTCCCTTATCGGGTGTAATGGCGAACTCGATGTCCTTGGCGGTGAAGGTGACGGGAGTAGCGAAGCTGAAGCCGTCATTCAGCGTCAGTTTCGTAGCTGTTCCATTCTTCACGATGTTCTTGCCGGTAAGACCAGAAGGAGTGGTATCGTTCGGGCCAAGTATATAGACTGTATTGGGATTGGCGTTGGGAACCACCTTCGTCACACCATTAGAACCTGTGACGCCCGTGAAGTCGACCGAAAGTGCCGACTCCGGAACATTATAGGGAGTGGAGGGAGCGGTGGCCACAATTTTACCGTCATTATCATAATAGCTCACACCTGGCAACAGCTTGAATTTGGAGAACGGGTCGTTCTTGAGGCTCTGGTTCACATCAGCATAGTAGAACACCACCTTGTAGCGGTAAGCATTGTTGTTGAGCTCGTAGAAGTCGATATCCAAGTCGGAAGTCTCGCCCGGTCCCAGCAGTAGCGTGTGGCGGTGCGACTCAGCGGTAAACTCAGAGGTTGAAGTAGAAGTCTGCTGGCGCAACACCACACCGATAGTACCGGAGAAGATGTGGTCCGGGTCGAGGTTGACAATTTTCACCTTACCGGTGATGCTGTTTCCATACACCTGATAGTAGTTGCTTCCCAGCATATCGCCCTTGTTGTTGATGGTTATCTCACCCACACCAAGATTGCGCACAGAGGAGCCGCTATTGATCTTCACCGTGGTGTAGCCGATATTGGTAGCACCGGTATAGTTGGTGGATGCTGCCAGGTACCAAGTGCCCGTTGAATTGGGAGTAAAGGCCATCTCCACTTCCACTTTCTCACCCGGAGAGAGATAGAGTCCCACAGCGTCTTTGTAAGAGCCGAAGGTATAGGCACTCTTGCTGGCCAGCAGAAACACGCGGTCGCAATAGTCGTCCTCTCCGGTGTTCTCGATTATTATGCGCACAGGTTGTTCCACATTTGTCAGACAGGAGCCAACGGCCTCAATCTTTGTTGCCTTGAGCGAAACGACGGGGTGCATCACCACATTGGAGATAGCGGTAGAGCCCTGACGCACTCACGCCAGAAATTCTCGCCTTTCACCTTGCTCACAGGCACAAGCTTATAGGAGCCCTTCCTCACACCTGCGGCACTAAGGTCATCCTTATTCAATTTGTAGGTGAAATACTTCGAATCGAGCACATCGATCACGGCATTGGTATAGGGATTGCCCACCACTGTCAGGTTGCCGTTCTTGTCCTTCACAGCATAGCCATAAGAATAGGTGTTCTCTTCATTGGTATAGTTGTACACCCTTGTGGTGAGCGAGTAGGTAGCCGAGTTAAAAGCTGTGATTCTGGAGCTCAGCACAGGCGTTGTATCCTCAAGCTGAAGGCCATTGAGCGGCTGAAGGCCCAGGTAAGCGGCCTGTTCCAGGGTCCAGCCCGTATCTTTGACCACGAGGCTGTTCTCCTCTTCCGGTTTTACGGCAGAGAGATGGAAATAGCCGTTATTATTGCCCATCCATCCCCAGTTGCAATGATAGTAATCATCACCGTCGAATCCGTCGACCACAAAGACATGTCCACCTTCTTTAGAAGCACCTCTATAGAGCACGGGGCGGCCATTTGCTATCTCATTGTAAATCATATTGTCCCAATCGACCGTTGAATACGAAGTGCGGTAAGCGAGACGGTATCCGGGATAGAAATTAAAAAGTTTGGTGAGTGCGGGGCCGATGAATGCGAAAGTGCCCGACGACGATTTCTGTCTGTAAACAGTTCCGATGGAAGCTCCGCAATAGAACAAGAAGTCGGTAACAGCCTTGAGCTGGGTGTCCGACTCATTGCCCACATAAGAATCGAGCATGTTGTCCCAATCGATTTTGGTACCCTTTGCGATTGACTGCACCTTAATACCCGAAGAGGTGGTGTATCCATCGATATTGTCCTGCAAGGTCTTCACATTTCTGTTCTTATAGTAATACAGGAACTGAGCCATGCCTACAGCCGTACAGCCAACAGCGCAATGCTCACCTGTAGAGGTACTGTAAATAGGGCAGGAACCGTTGTAAGGAGCATTCTGTCCCCACTTGCAGGTAACCATGGGTGAGATGGCAGCTTTCACAGCTTTTGGGATATAGGCAGGAGCCGGCACAGGATCGCTGCTATAGTCGCTCTGGATATTGTCGGCCTTTGGCACACTGAGCATAGCCACCTGCTCAGAGAAGGATTGGAGCAGATGTGCGAGGTTTTCGGGAACATCATCCTGATTGAAAGAGCCCTCATCCGAGTAACCGAGGATGGGGTAACAACGGTCGTCGCCAGAAACGATGACAAATCCTTTGTCATTACCGTTGTTGAAAACATAGTAAGCCGGAACCGAGGTTGATGACGAATGATTCAGGACGGTAGTGCTTTGTACCATTCTCAAATCCTCACTCACTTCAAATCCTCTTGCCTGCATGAACTCTTTCGCTTTCGACAAAGCTTCAACCCTGTCGACCGGAGAGCCCAGCGCTTTTGACACTACACACACGAGCAGTGCAAAAATCATCAATACATTTTTTTTCATACTAAGCGATTTTTAACGATATTATTATTCTCTATTTGTTTCATAATCATGTCGCGGCATTCCTCCATGAGCCACTTGGGCGTACTGGTGGCGCCACAGATTCCCACAGAGTGGGCGTCGGTGAACCAAGCTGGAGATATTTCCTCCGGACCTTCTATTTGGTAGCTTCTTGGGTTCACGCTTCGGCATTCGTTGAAGAGCACCTTGCCATTGCTGCTTTTCCGCCCTGAGACAAACAAGACGATGTCGTGCTTGGAGGCGAAGTCGGCTATGTTGGGCATTCTGTTGGCCACCTGCCGGCAGATGGTGTCGAAGCTCTTGAACTCGGCCCCCTCGGCCATGTGGTCTCTTATATAGCGGATGATGCTGTGGAACTCATCGAGCGACTTGGTGGTCTGCGAATAGAGATAGATGTCTCTGCTGAAGTCCAACTTGTCGAGCTCGTCCACATGCTCTATCACTATGGCCCTGTTGTTGGTCTGTCCGATGAGTCCCATCACCTCAGCGTGTCCGTTTTTGCCGAAGATGACAATCTGCGCTTCGGGGTTGGCCTCAAACTGCCGCCTTATGCGCCGCTGCAGCTGCAGCACCACCGGGCAGGTGGCATCCACTATCTCGATATGGTTCTGTGCGGCCTTCTCATAGGTCTCGGGCGGTTCGCCATGAGCCCTGAGCAGCATGGTGGCATTGTGCAGGTGTGTCATCTCCTCATGGTCGAGGGTGACGAGCCCCATTCTGCGCAGTCTCTCGCATTCCATTCCGTTGTGCACGATATCGCCCAGACAATAGAGCTTCTTGCCGGAGGACAATTCTTCCTCGGCTTTCTGGATAGCGGTGGTTACGCCAAAGCAGAACCCGCTCCCCTTGTCTATTTCAACCTGCAACGTCATTTCCTTATATTGTCGAAATAAGTTTTGAGCAGTTCGCCTGCAGCCGCAAAGGAGGTCTGCTCCCCTCTCAGCACTTTTTCCTCGCCCTTCTGGAGCAGTTGCTCAATGACCGGGTTTTGGTAGAAGCTGTTGCGCAGGTGCTCATTGATGGTCTCATACATCCAGTATTTGCTCTGTTCGTTGCGGCGGTAATCAAAATAGCCGTTAGCCTTCACAAAGTCGATATACTCGTAGACCATGTCCCATATCTCCTTGATGCCGGTTCCGAAGAATCCGCTGTAGCACATCACCTTGGGCATCCATCCGCTCTCCGACTTGGGGAAGAAGTGGAGTGCGTTGCGGTAGCTGGTGGCGGCCATGTGGCACTTGTCTACATTGTTGCCGTCGCACTTGTTGATGATAATGCCGTCGGAAATCTCCATGATACCACGTTTTATTCCCTGCAGCTCATCGCCCGTACCGGCCAGCTGTATGAGCAGGAAGAAGTCCACCATCGAGTGGCAGGCTGTCTCGCTCTGCCCCACGCCCACCGTCTCGACGAATATCTTGTCGTAGCCGGCGGCCTCGCAGAGGATGATCGTCTCGCGTGTCTTGCGAGCCACACCGCCCAGGCTGCCCGCTGTGGGACTGGGTCGGATGAAGGCTTCGGGACGCACCGACAGCTTCTCCATGCGCGTCTTATCGCCCAGGATGCTGCCTTTGGAGCGTTCGGAGCTCGGGTCGATGGCGAGCACGGCCAGTTTGCCGCCTTTGGTGTCGAGCACATGGCATCCGAAAGTGTCGATAGATGTGCTCTTGCCTGCACCCGGCACGCCGCTGATGCCGATTCTCACGGAGCGGCCGCTGTAAGGGAGGCATTTTTCTATCACCTCCTGTGCCATGGCCTGATGGGCGGGATTCACGCTCTCCACCAGGGTCACTGCCTGGCTGAGCACGGTGACATCTCCCTTGAGCACCCCCTCCACCATCTCGCCCACGGAGAACTCACGTCTTTTAAACTGTCTCCTCTTGAGATAGGGATTGATGATGGAAGGTTGTTCCACCCCCGAATTTACGGTCAGCCCTTTATATTGTTTGTCATTTTCTGGATGTTCCATACATTTTTATATTGTGTCGGTCTTTTATTTCACATCGACGGTTATGATCACCTTCGGCTGGACGGGGTCGTTGGTTATCATCAGGATTCTCGGTTTCTGCCGCACATCCTTCAGTGTTTTCCTGTCGGCTGTGACCTTCAGTTTCACCGATTCGCCCGGTGCCACCTTGGCAGAGCTGAGCTCCACCGAAAGCCCTGCCGTGAACATCTGCAGAGCGGTGATGTCGAGGTCGGTCCGTCCCACATTCTCTATGGTGATGGTGCCTTTTTTCTTTTTCTTTCCGTCGAACGAGCCCAGGTTGAGCACGGCGTCCGAAATCTTCAGTTTGGGCGAGTAGGCCAGTTGCCGCTCAGAGATGTTTCTGGCTGCCGGCAGGAGCACTGCCCACACGTTGATTTCCTTGTCAGGACTGGTGCGGTCGCCCGGGTTCTGTCCCAGATAGACAGTGGTCTGGGTGAGTCCGTAGTCATGCAGTTGCTTCGACTCCAATGTTATCTGCACCACACCCTGTTTGCCCGGCGGTATGGCCGATGGCGACACCTCCGCCTTGAGGTAGTCGGGCAGGTGCATCACCACCGGGCGTATGATGTCGCCCGTGGTGTTGAGGATATGTATCTCCTGCATGGGCCGCTCGCCCTTGTTCACGTCGTCGAACTCCAGGTCCACCTTGTCGGCCTTAAGTTTACCCAGCATGAATCCATAGTCGCCTCCATAGTTTCTCACCTCGTCGACCACCACTCCCTTGATGGTGAGTGTGATGGGGAGCGATGCTCCTGTGGTGTAGAGGTCGATATACTTTTCGAAATGCCCCAGCATGCGGGCGTCGTAGGTGGCAGAGACCACGAAGGGCTTGTTTTCCGTGATGGGTCCCCTCGGATAGCTCACGGTGGTACATCCGCAGCTTTTCTCCACCCCTTTTATGGTGACGTTGCCTTTCCCCTCGTTGACCAGTTCAAACTGCGCCGTGACAGGTTTCATGTAGACCACCTGTCCACAGTCAATGACCTGGTTGGACACCGCCACTCTTTGTGCGGCGACCACCACCGGCAGTACGGCTGTCAAAGCCCCGAGGAGACACCTTTTTGTATTCCTTATTATATAATGGTTTTTAAATCTTTTCAAAATCATTCTTTTCTTATCTCACCACAAGGGTGTAAGCGGGAGCCATTCCCACATATTCCGGTGCATAGGCGCACTGAGCCTTGCAGGTTCCGGTGTCGTAGGTTCCGGCACGGTCTATATAGTATTCTGTTTCTATCACATGGGTGCCTTTCGGCATTCTGTCGAAGTAATAGCAGGTCTGGTTGTCCTGCGGTGCGCAGTAGCATCCGTTGCGGTAACCGCTCAACTGGCTGACGGGTTCCATGCAAGCAGCCCTGCGGTCCACCACCTGCACGAAGTCGAGGTCGCGTTCGGCCTTCATGGTGATGCGCACCCTGATGCGGTCGCCCACCTTCAGCTCGGCGGGATTGCCCACAATCTCGCGTTTGACGGAGATTTCCGAGGCAGAGGCGGTCACCTCGGTGCTCTTCTGGTCGAACTGAGCATAGAGTGCGCCCCACGAGGTGCCTTGCGAAGTCTTCTCGGCGGCGAAGGCCTGTGAGCCGTTGGCCGGTACGGTGGTCTTGACATATCCCAATCCGGCAGTGGCACCGTCGATGTGAATATTCTTACCGTTCAGGGTGAAGCGGGTCTGCTCGCCATTATCGAGCGCCTGCAGGTTTCCGTCGAGGAAGGCGTAGGCCGCATTGACCGTATTGATATAGGTGTTCCAACTGTGTCCGCGCTTCTCATGGAGGAGCCATCTCTGCATTTCCTCCACGGTCTGCAGGTCATTGGGCCGTACGGCCTTGAAGGCCTCGATGGCGGCCACCTCAGTAGGAATCTTGTAATCGCACCATGAGTAGTAAGCACGCCTTGTATCGAAATAGCGTCCGGCCTCCTCGGTCATGACGGAGTACTGGCTGATGCTCTCCACGAACTCATCGGCGAGTTGCTTTTCCTTGTTGGCGGCGAAGATGACAGCTGCCGTTGCCTTGCCGTAGATGGTGAACTCGGTGGCCTTGTCGCGCAGCAGTCCGATGAAGTATTTCTGTGCGTCGTTCACTGCCGAGGGGAGTTTCCTTCCGTCGAGTGCGAAGATATACATAATCTGCAAGGCGGTCTCGCTGGGACGCACATGCTTCTTATTTTTCGCCTCTTTCTTGGTTTCCTTCATCTCTTCTACCAGGTACTTGCCCAGGAAGTCGAAAGCCGATTTCACCATCGGGGCGGTGTTTTGCTGATTGCCAATCATATGGTTCAGGCGAACGAGCGTCTGGGTGACGCTCACGGTCATGTAGGCACTGCCCGACATGCCGGGCCACCAGCTCCACGAGCCGTCGCTGTTCTGCAGTTTTTTCATTTTGTAGAGGGCAGCCTGCAGGCGGCTGCTGAGCAGCGCCTCGTCGAAGTAGAGTGCCAGGTCGCGCTTCTGTGCCGTCTCGCTCTCGGCCACTCTCACCCAAGGCGTCTCGGAGAGCACGAGGTCTTTCAGTTCCTGGTTTTTCTCGAGCGGACTGGTCAGACTGCCGTTGTCCGCCTCTTGCTGCCATTTCATGACATTCTCGCGGATGGCGGGCGAAAGGCCCATGATATAGCTGCCGATGGTGTTGGCATAATAGGCCGAAGCCTGGCTCACCACGTCGTCGCTCACCAAGGTAGCGAGGCTGGGCATGGTCTGAACCACGAGCCAGGCCGGATTGTTGGTATACTCCACGGTGAGTTTTCCGTCCTTGATGCCCTCTGCGAAGAGTTGGTCGAGTTTCACAGCCATCCGTCCGGGTCCATGTTGTGTGAAGGGATAAGTGCGGAGCACCATCTCATGGTCGGGCAGTACGGGCAGGTAATGCTGTTCGCCGTCGGAATAGCCTTTTCCGCTCACGGTCACCCTGCACACATAGAGGGGCAGCTTACCGTCGGCCTTGACGTCGAAGAGCACGCTGCTGCCCTGTCCCGGATCCAGGCGGTAATTTTTGTTCTGCTTGTAGACCGTTTTCATCGTCTCCGGGTCGAGGAGTGCGAGGGTTGCCACACCGTTTATCGTCTTGTCGGTGTTGTTGAATACCCTTGCGGGCAGTGTGGCCATATCGTTGATGCGGAGGAAGCGCGGCACATTGGGCTGCACCATGACGTCTTTCTGCGCCACAGCCTCGGCGGTTATCTGTCCGTGGTTCATCTCCTGGTCGGTAGCCAGTGCCATCATCTTCCAGGTGGTCACGCTTTCGGGCAGGGTGAATTTCATCACCACATTTCCTTTCTGGTCGGCCACCAGGTCGGGCAAGAAGAAAGCGGTCTCGCTGAGATTCTCGCGCAATGACACTTTTTCGCCCTTTGCCCCCGGTGCGGCCGGAGCCTCTTCCTGATCGGCGGTGGTGTTTGAGTCCATGGGTTTTTCATCCATGACCATTTCGGCCTTCAAGGCCTGCATCTCGGCCATCTCTCCGTTCATAGCCTCCACCCTGGCGCTCTTCATCCTAATGGGTCCTCTTCTTCCATTGTCCGACCAATCTCTGATATAATATGAGTCAACGGAGAACAAGCTCTCATAGAAATGGTTGAGCAGCAGCGCCGGCTCATTGAGCAGTTTGTAAGGTTCTTCGGCGCCCATGCCATAGGAATTGTGCGACATGAAATTCCACCGCATAGTGGGCAACGGCAGGTAGAAAGTAGGCTCGAACGCCCATCCGTGCGAATAGACTTGGTCGAGCGACTTGTCGTACATCGTAGCCAAGAGTTGTGCCGGAGCGGGTGTTCCGTCGGGTCGTGTCACCTTTAGGGTCCACTGCTCCTTCTGTCCCGGCTGGAGTCGGTCGCGGAAGGTAGCCCACTCCAGTTTGAGTCGTTTATCGGGCAAAGGTCTCAGCAGCGACACCTGGTGGGTATAGGTTTTACCTTCCTTCACCCAGGCGTAGGTCACCACGATGCCGTTTCCATAACTGCTCTGATAAGTGAACGGTCTGGTAAGGATACTGTTGTTCAGGTCGAACGAGCCCTCCTCCAACACGGTTTCGCCGCTCACGACCGTATAGAGCACATGGGTGTCGGAGTTAGAGCTTCCTACCTGCACATAGACAGGTTTTCCATCGGCGGAGAAGTGGGAGTCGGAGACATAGAACCAGTCGTCGGTTTCCTCGCAGGGAGTCTTGTCGTCGAGGCTGAACATCACGAAGTGGCACTTGATGGTGTCGTTGCCGCAGATGGCGGTGAGCAGGTGTTTGCCCGAACCGAGCGTATTAGGGTCAAATCCAACGGGCACCACCTTGTTGGTCGGTGCGGTATACGCCTTGGGGCTGTTGTTGATATAATAAGTCACCACGCCGTCGACATCGGCGCCGGCCATGTTCTTGTAGTCGAAGCGGACGGTTTTCAAACTGTCGCGTTCTGTCCTTTGGGGCAAGTTGCAGGCCAGCACTGTGCTGCGCGAGCCGAGCGGCAGTGAGATTTCGGCCGAGTGGGTCTCGCCGCCGGTGTCGGTGACATCGGCCACGGCCGTAATGGTGTAGAAGGAATAGCTGCGGGTGGCACCCTCGGGCAGCACCATGGGCATATCGACGGAGAAGTAGCCGTCGCTGTCGGTAGTGGCATTACCCTCGAGCAGGGTGGTTCCGCGGCCTCTACTGCCGCCCCACCACCAAGCATTCTGGCGTGTGACGACGTACTTCACCTTGGCGTCCTGTACGGGCACGCCGCTGTACATCATGGCGCGTCCCTTCACCACCACGGTATCGCCGGCCTGGTAGGTCTCATGTATCTCGGGGAAGGTCACCTCATAGGTGGGACGCTTGTACTGCTCCACGCGGAAGCCCTTGCGCGTTCCGTTCACCTCGACGGTGAATAAGCCTGTGAGTCCGTTTTCCGGAAGGTCGAATTCAGTGGCCGCCTTGCCGAAGGCGTCGGTGACGACCTCTTTTTGGTCCACCACCTTGCGGTTGGCGTCACTCAGTGTCACGGTGACACTTTGATTTTCGAGACTGGTAGTGGTCAGTTTGCCGTCATGGTAATAGGCTATGACGGCCACATGCACTTTCTGCCCCGGCCGGTAGATGGAGCGGTCGGTATAGAGATTGTAGACATCGCGCGACTGCTGGGAGTTGTAATTGCGGAAGGTGGTGTAGACAGCCTCTTCCGGGCAGAACCTGTCGGTCTCCGTATAGGCGAAGACTTTCTCTACTTGCTTAATATTGTTGGGTGCCACATACCGCGCCTCCCCTTTCTCGTCGCAGGTCAGCTCCACGGTCTCATGATAATTGCCCTCCTTGTTGGTGCGGTCATACACGTTGAGCCGGAGGTGAGCACCGGGCAGCGGCTGTCCGGTGGTGGCGCTCACCACAACATAGCGTGTGGTGTTCTGGGGCAGTCCCATGGCCAGCACCTGCACATCGCTCACATAGTAGAGTCCTCTCTCCACGGGGATATTCTTGTTGTCGGTCTGCAGTTCCACCAGGTACATGCCTACGGGCAATTCCGGTATCTCCAGCGAGTCTTCTACGGTCTTGTAGGCCGGTTGTCCGTCATAGCGCCGTTTTTGCTGTATCTGGTTGAGGGGCATCATGGCCGCTTTTACGAGCGCGAGGTCTTTATCCGGCCTCAGGTCATAGTCTCTGGAGGCATCGAGCGAGAGGCGGGTCACGGTCATGGTGATTTCCTGCACGTTGCGCAGCGTCATGCCGGTCATTTTCTTCGATTTGGAGGGCAGATTCCACTCATTGCCGAAGTAGACATGAAAGTAAGGCTGCGTGATTTTCTTCAGGTTGTTGCGCAGGATGTTGATTCTGGGCCAGCTGCCCCACTTGCTCACAGCATAGTTGATGAAGTTGACCCTATCCTCCAGTCCCTCGTCGGAACTGTCCATGAGCGAGTAGCGGTAAACGGCCAGTTCACCGGCCACTTTGATATCGCCATAGACGGTAAGCAGCGAGTCGACGAGTCGTCTGCGTTCAGAAGAAGGCAGGTATTTGCCGCCGTTCCAATGTCCGGAGCGCACCATTTCGCAGGCTGTGAGGCAGGCGGCCGTGCGGAGCGAGGTGTTGCGGTAGTAGTTATGAAGCACAGCGTAGTCCTTGGCCTCATAGCCTATCACGCTGAGCAGGTCGTTGTCGAACCAGCGTCCGTCATAGCCGTTTTCAATGAGTTGCTGATATTCCGACACCTTATGGCGTGCCAGGAGTTCGGGCTGTTGAAGCGCAGCCTTGAAATAGGGCTCAGCCTTGCTGCGGCCCAGTTGGTAATTGTCTCTGTAGAGGCATCCGAGTACGGTGTTCCACACAGCGGCGAGTACGGGGTCCTTGGCCCTTGCCTCCTGTTCCATCCGCTCCAGCCGGGCCACTTGTCCTGATATGGAGTCGGGGGTGAGTGCACACATCACCTGGGTGTTGCGCAGCGATGCTTTCAGCAAATGTCCATACGATTTTTCACGACTGGCCTTGTCGATGATAAGGCTGAGTTTTTCCATTTCCGACTTGGGAAGGTCTTTTTTAGAGGCTTCTTCCACTTGCTTCCAAAGCGACTTATACGACTGTCCGCTTACCGAAAACGGCAAGAGGCAGAAGATGGCCAATATGTAGTGAAAAAACTTCATTTGCAAAAAAATTAAGACGTCTTAGGCTGCAAAGATAGCTTTTTTTTGTGATTGGTCAAATTTTTTTGCGTTTTTTTGCGCGCTCGTGCATATAAAATGTCATTTGATGTTTTCAGCGAGTACTACCGCCAACTACTGAAAAACTTATATTTTATTTTACAATAGAAGGATACAATGTAGTTTGTACAATCCCCCTTATAAACAGATAGACCACGAATGCCAGCCACAGAGCATGGTTGCCCCAGGCCTGAGGCAGGAAAAAGACGAGCAGGAAGAAAACGGCTGTTGCCACGAGCGACGACACCAGCATGCCCTTGGTGGCCGTAAGGCCGATGAAGACGCCGTCCCACACAAAGGCCGCCATGCCCGCCAAGGGTACAGCCAACGCCCATCCGAAGTAGTCCATAGCGGCTGATGTGACGTCGGCATCGTCTGTAAGTAAGTTTAAAAACGCCTGGCCACCAACCATATACACAACAGTAAAAGTAATCATTACCAATGCTCCCCATCCGAACACATGTCTCACGGTATCGCTGAGCGAAGACCTGTCGTGTGCTCCGAAGTATTTTCCGCACATCGCCTCTCCCGCGAACGCGAAGCCGTCCATGAAATAAGAATAGAGGATATAGAGTTGGGTGAGCAGCGTGTTCACAGCCAGTATCAAGTTGCCCTGTCGGGCGCCCATGGAGAGGAAGAAGAAATTGACGGTGACGAGGCAGAGCGTACGGATGAAAATATCGCTGTTAATTTTGAAAAAACGCAACATTTCGCCCCAATTCAGTACTTTTTCCCAATTACCGTACTTACCCCATTTTCCGTAGTATTTGTAAAGTAGTACGACGGCCATTCCCGCTCCCGCATACTGTGCCAGCACCGTGCCGGCCGCCACGCCCCTGACCTGCCAGTGCAGGCCGAACACGAAGAGCAGACTGGCGGCGATATTGAAGAGGTTCTGGAAGATAGCCACCATCATGGGCAGTCGGGTGTTCTGCATGCCAACGAACCATCCGGAGAGGCTGTAGAGTACAAGGGTGGCCGGTGCCCCCCACACACAGATATGATAATACTGCGTGGCCAGAATCAGCGTATCGGGTGCCGGCCCCACGAGGGCGAAGGCCAGCCACCGTATGGGGTTCTGCGCCGCCAAAATAAGCAGTGCGATACCCAGCGCCACACAGAGCGAGCGCAGCAGCGAGTTGACCACGCCAGGCGCATCTCTCCGGCCCAGAGCCTGCGAGGTGAGTCCGCTGGTGCCCATTCGCAGGAAGCCGAAGAGCCAGTAGAGGATATTGAACACCATGGAGCCCACCGCAATGGCACCGATATAAGCGGCATCGCCGATGTGGCCCACAATGGCCACATCGACGAGTCCCAGCAGCGGCACCGTGATGTTCGACACGATAGAGGGTACCGCCAGCCGCAGTATCTGTCGGTTGCGCGGCGACATCAGAAGTTGGCCAGTCGGAACACCTCTTCCATGTCGGGACGCTCGAGCACGCGTATGTTGCCCAACTTGAGTTTTCCGTCACGGCTGGCCTTGCGTGCCAGTTCCTTAATTTCGTCATCGGTCAGGGTGCGTCCTATCAGTTCCTTGACACCCACTGGCATGCCGATGGCATGGTAGAACTGCTCCATGGCCTCGATGCCCTTCAGGGCTGTGCGCTCGGGGTTGGTGAAATCATTGTCCACCCCCATCACATTGACGGCGAAGCGGGCAAAACGCGACTCATGTCCGGGCAGCACAAAGCGTGCCCAGCTGCTCCAGATGGCAGCCAGTCCGGCGCCATGTGTCACGTCGAACATAGCACTCAACTCATGTTCCAGCTTGTGTGTGGCGAAGTCCTTGCATGTGCCGCACTCGGTGAGGTCGTTGTGCGACAGACTGCCGGCCCACATGATCTGCGCCCTTGCGCGGTAGTCCTCCGGGTCGCGCAGCACATCAAACACGCAGTCCTTCACGGTGCGCATGAGCGCCTCGGCGATGCCGTCGGTCAGCGTCATGTCCTCATGCACGGTGAAGTAGCGCTCCATGGTGTGCATCATGATGTCGGTAGCGCCGGCGGCGGTCTGATAGGGCGGCAGTGTGAAGGTACGCTCCGGATTCATAATACAGAAGCGGCAGCGGCACAGGTTGCTGTTGATACCCAGTTTCAGACCCGTTTCCTCGTTGGAGATCACGCAGCTGTTGCTCATCTCGCTGCCGGCGGCAGGAATGGTGAGCACGGCACCGATGGGCAGGCAAGCCTTCGGGGCATCCTTGCCGAGCCAGAAGTCCCACACATCACCCTCATAGGGCACGCCGTAGCCGATAGCCTTCGCCGAGTCGATCACGCTGCCTCCACCTACGGCCAGAATGAAGTCGACCTGTTCCTTGCGGCAAAGTTCGATACCTTCTCTCACCAGCGAGAGGCGGGGGTTGGGCACCACGCCGCCCAACATGACATAGGGTATGCCGGCCTCCTTGAGCAAAGCCTCCATCTTATCGAGCAGACCCGAGCGTTTGGCGCTCTTACCGCCGTAGTGAATGAGCACTTTCTTACCGCCATATCGCTTTACGAGCTGGGCCACCTGCTCCTCCGACTGTTTGCCGAAAACCACCTCGGTAGGAGCATAGAAATTGAAATCTTTCATGCTGTTGTTATTGTTGTTTGGGTTAGTTGATGCGGAAAAAAATGTTTGGAATGCAAAAATAGCCAAAAAAAAGCATACAGCAACAAGTTTTTCAATTATTTTTCCTATCTTCGCAGCGTAAAAACACATCCTTTACGATTGATTATGATACAAGTTGGCGAGAAGGCCCCTGACTATCTGGGGCGCGACGAGAATGGCCGGGAAGTACGTCTGAGCGACTTTGCCGGCAAAAAAGTGGTAATCTATTTCTATCCGAAGGACTCCACCCCCGGCTGTACCAGCGAAGCGTGCAACCTGCGCGACAACTACCACACCCTGATGCGTGAGGGGTATGCTGTGGTGGGGGTAAGCGTGGACAGCGAACAGTCGCACCGGCGCTTCAAGGAGAAACACGAGCTGCCCTTCCCCCTCATCTCCGACACCGAAAAACAGCTGGTTCAGCAGTTTGGTGTCTGGGGCGAGAAGAAGATGGCCGGCCGCACCTATTTCGGTGTCTACCGCACCACTTTCATCATCAGTGAGGACGGCACGGTGGAACGTGTCATCGGACCGAAGGATATCAAGGTAAAGAACCACACCGCACAGATTCTAACCCAATAAAACACTTTAACAATACATAAATAATACTATGATTAACAAGCAGTTATTATCCCCCGATAGCATTGTAGTAATCGGAGGTTCCAACAATGTGCACAAACCCGGCGGTGCAGTGGTGCGCAATCTCATCAGCGGCGGCTACAAGGGTGTGCTGCGCGTGGTGAATCCCAAAGAAGACGAGGTGCAGGGCATCAAGGTGTTTCACGACGCCAAGGAACTACCCCCCACCGACCTTGCCATTTTGGTCATACCTGCACGTTTCTGCCCCGACTCGGTAGAATATCTCGCTGCCGAGAAGCAAGTGCGTGCCTTCATCATCATCTCGGCTGGTTTCGGCGAGGAGACGGCCGAGGGCGCCGAGTTTGAGCACCGCATCCTGGAGTCGTGCGAACGCTACGGCGCCGCTCTGATTGGTCCCAACTGCATCGGTCTGCTCAATGCCAACCACCACAGTGTGTTCACCAAGCCGATACCCAACCTTAACCCCAAGGGTGTCGACTTCATCTCTGGCAGCGGTGCTACCGCCGTGTTCATCCTTGAGTCGGCCGTGATCAAAGGTCTGCAGTTCAACTCCGTATGGAGCATCGGCAACGGCAAGCAGATAGGCATAGAAGACGTGCTGCAATATATGGACGAGCATTTCGATGCAGAGCGCGACTCGCATGTGAAACTGCTGTATATAGAGAATATCTCCAATCCCGACAAGCTGCTCTTCCACGCCGGTTCGCTCATCCGCAAGGGATGCCGCATCGCCGCCATCAAGGCCGGCAGCAGCGAGAGCGGAAGCCGTGCCGCCTCATCGCACACCGGCGCCATCGCCAGCAGCGACAGTGCTGTCGAGGCCCTCTTCCGCAAGGCCGGTATCGTGCGCTGCTTCTCCCGCGAGGAGCTCACCACCGTGGGCTGTATCTTCACGCTGCCGCCCATCACCGGCAAGAATTTCGCTATCGTGACCCATGCCGGCGGCCCCGGTGTGATGCTCACCGACGCGCTGAGCAAGGGCGGTCTGAACATACCGGCTCTCAACGGCCCTGTGGCCGACGAGTTGAAGGCCCAACTCTTCCCGGGCGCCTCCACTGCCAACCCCATCGACATTCTTGCCACCGGCACCCCCGAGCATCTTGGCATCGCCATCGACTACTGTGAGAAGCGTTTCGACAACATCGACGCCATCATGGTCATCTTCGGCACCCCCGGACTGGTACAGCTCTACGAGGCTTACGACGTGTTGCACAAGAAGATACTGGAGTGCAAGAAGCCTGTGTTCCCCATCCTGCCCAGTCTGCACACAGCAGGTCCTGAGGTGGAAGAATTCCTGCGCAAGGGCCATGTCAACTTCAGCGACGAGGTGGTGCTGGCCACCGCGCTCACCCAAATAATGAAGACCCCGGCACCGGCACCCCCCGAGATAGAACTCTTCGGTGTCGACGTGCCCCGCATCCGCGAGATTATCTCCGGCATCAAGGAGAACGGCTACATCTCGCCCGACCTCGTGCATCAGTTGCTCGAGAGCGCCGGCATTCCGCTCGTGCCCGAGTTTGTGAGTGCCGATGAGGAGGAGATTGTGGAATTTGCCAACCGCACTGGCTATCCTGTGGTGGCCAAGGTGGTAGGTCCGGTGCATAAGAGCGACGTGGGCGGTGTGACCCTCGGCATCCGCTCTCCGGAGCACCTTCGTCTGGAGTTTGCCCGCATGATGACCATTCCCGACGCCAAGGGCGTGATGGTGCAGAAGATGCTGAAGGGCACCGAGCTCTTCGTGGGTGCCAAGTATGAGCCCCGCTTCGGGCACACCGTGCTGTGCGGTCTGGGCGGTATCTTCGTCGAGGTGCTCAAGGACGTGTCGAGCGGTCTGGCGCCCCTGTCGTATGCCGAGGCCTACTCCATGATCCGCTCGCTCCGCGGCTACAAGATCATTGAAGGCACCCGTGGCCAGAAGGGCATCAACCAGAAGAAGTTTGCCGAGATTATCGTGCGGCTGTCCACCCTGCTCCGTTTCGCTACAGAGATCAAGGAGATGGATATCAACCCGCTTCTGGCCGATGAGGAGAACGTGACAGCTGTCGACGCCCGCATCCTGATAGAGAAATAAAGGCAGCAGTATCCATAAAAAGAATCGGGAGGAACGATGAGGTTCCTCCCGATTCTTTTTATGGAAGCTTCCGGGCGGTTTATCCGCAGTGGAAGTAGTGCTTCACATATTTCTCCACCTCCTGTGGCATATTCTCAATGTCGTGGCGCAGGGTGGCATCGTGCATGCTGCGTAGTTGGGCAATGATGCTGTCTATCATGGCAGGCGAGAACACCCCACCCTGCTCATAGTAGCTGCGCTGCCGTTCCAGGCAGTCGGCTGAGGCCACGCAGCTGTCGGGCAACTGTTCCAACTGGCGCAGGCGGTCCTCGTTGGCCTTGTCGTGTATGTTCACGTTCACATAGGTACGTTCGGCCACCTCGAGTGCATCGTCCATCTCAAATCCCACACGGCAAGCCACGCAGAGTCCTGCGATGAGCTGATAGAGGTCGGCCGAACCGTCGGGGGAGCGCATCTCCACGGTCTGCTTGATGGAGGTGTCAAACTGCGACGGTTTCTCCAACGGGTTGGCCACGCTCGACATGTCGACACCGGCTGTCCACCCCAGCGGCACGCGAACCAGTACGGAGCGGTTGCGGTCGCCCCAGCACACGTTGGTGGGCGCCTCCTGGTGGGGTACGAGTCGGAAGTAAGACATCGGATTCTTGTTGCCGAAGGCGGTGATGCTGGGAGCGAGGAGCATCATGCCGGCTATCATGCGGCGGGCCTCATCGCTCAGTTGTCCACCCGCCACCATGCAGTTTCTGCCGGCTTTCATAATGCGCATGTGTATGTGGAGGCCCGAGCCGGCTTTTCCTCTTGTGATTTTCGGTGCGAAGGTCACATTGAGCCCTGATTCATGGGCCAGATTTCTGATTACCCACTTGGCCAACATGAGCTGGTCGGCGGCCTGCTCGGCCCTGACGGGCAGGAATTCAATCTCGTTCTGCTCGTATACCAGTCCGTCCTGCACGAAGTTGCCCACCTCAGAGTGACCATACTTGATTTGTCCGCCGGTCTGTGCGATGTAGGCCATGCACTTGGCGCGGAATGCATTCATCTTGGCATAGGGAGCCGACTCATGGTATCCGTGTTGGTCGACGGCGGGGAAGGTATGGTCGTCAGGATAAATCACATAATATTCCAGTTCGCCCATGGCATGGAACTCCATACCCGTCTTCTCCGTGAAGAGGCGGCAGGCCTTCTGCAGGGTATGCTCAGGCGCGCTTTCCAGCAGATGGCCGTCTTTGTCGAAGAAGCTGCACAGCAAGCACAGCGTGGGCAGTTCGGCGAAGGGGTCGAGGAAAGCGGTGGCAAAGCGCGGTATCACGTAGAGGTCGCTGCTGCCGGCCTGCACAAAGGAGAAGAGGCTGCTGCCGTCTACCCGCTCGCCGCAGGTGAGAATGGTGTTCAGGTAGGTCAGATTGGTCACCACGAAGTTGAGGGTCTTCAGTTTGCCGTCTCCTCCGGGATACATAAAGTTCACCATCTTGATGCCCTGCTCCTGTGCATAGCGCAGAATATCGGCTTTCGTAAACTCCGACGCGGGCTTTTGCAGATAGGCCACGATGGGGTTGGCATTCATTACCAAGTCGTTGTTGTTCATAGTATTAGTTTAATTTAAATGTGATTCTGGCGACAAAGATATAAATATTTGATAAATATGCAAAAATTTTTTGCCATAAATACATCAAGACCCTGCTTCCTTCCATTTTTAGCCGACCAATCTACAAGCGGCAGAGGCGGTGTGGTGGAAGCAGAGACCTAACAAAACTTATTGTCTTACTGGTGTTTGCGCACCAGTTTGCTGATGGCTTTGTCGAGCGATTCTGAAGGTTCTATGATGTTGTAGTCTTTCCAGAACTCCGGGTCGCGGAAGTAGTCCACCTTGTCGTAGAAGGCGTCTTTCGAGTCGAAGGAGCTTCTTCCCGAGATAGGCTGCACATTTTCCTCCTTGCGGTCGGTGACCACCATCTCGCAGAAGGCGGCGAAGGAAGTGGAGAAGAGCCGCCGTTTCCAGTCGCAGTTGAAGCGGAAGGTATTGCGTATGTAGCTAATGGTGGTGAGACCGTTTTCATATTTGTAGTCGATAAGGCACGACATCTCCTTGGGTTTGAATCTCACCCCTGAAGGTTTTCGCACCAGCATGTATTGGGTGGCCTTGGCCCTGTCGCTCATATCGAGTTCCAACTCGGCCCGTGTAAAGGCCAGCGTTTCGCGGTCTATGTAGAGTTTTCCGTAGTAGAGCGCGTAGGGCAGTACGTTGTCGGGCGAGATTTGCACCACATACTGCACCCGGTCGTCGATAGTGGCCATGGGAAGCATGGTGAAGCGGTAGTTGGCCAGGTCTTCCGGATTGAGCAGGAAGTCGAGGTTCTTGGCTATGTCGAGCTGTATGGGCTGCACGGGGCCTCCCATTACCTTCACGGTGAGGGTATCATTCTGTTTGGGACTGAGCAGCCGTCGCCCTTTTATGATGGCCACCTTGTCGCGGTAGTTGGCCTTATCGTAGGCGGTCTTGTACATATCCACCACCCCTTCGGCCACGTACACGTAGTGATTGCGCTTCATGGCCGTCTCCCGATAAAAGCAGTTGTAGAGTTGGGGTGACTTGCTGTAGTTCTCGGGTATCTTGGAGATGGCAATATTCACCAAGTCGCGTGGATTCTCCGTCCACACCACAATTTCGCTGAGGCTGATAGAGGTAGGTGAGAGTTTAACGACCAGATCTTCCAGCCGGTTGCTGTTCACCCTCATTTTCTTGGTCTTATAGCCCAGGTGCGACACCACAATCACCTCAGGTGCGGCATCCACCTTGAGCGTGAAGAATCCGTCGTCGTTGGTCACCACCGAGATGCCCGAACGGGGGTCCGAGACACTGGCCTGCGGCACGAGGTCATTGTTTTCGGCATTCGTCACGGTGCCGCTTATCACCACTTTCTGAGCTTGGCCCACAAGAGCCGCCATCAGCAGGAGAAGCGTAAACAGAGGTCTTGCTATGCTGTTCATATCATGGGGTGTTGAATTAAACTTTCTTCTTCGCAAAAATAAAAAAAAAATTTGAATAGCAATAGCACATTGAGAAATAAATAACAAATCTCCGTTTCCCTTTTCACTTTTTAGAAGAATCGTTAAGGTGTGTTCTATTAATTCTGTTTGATATTAAAGGCAGTATTCCATCGAATTTGTTTCGGTCGCTTTTTGTTTTTATTCGTGTGCATAGCGTCAAGTCTCATCGGTCGTATAGCACGCTATACTCCCTCTTCAACTTACACTCTGCACACGACTAAAAATCAAAAATCGCCTCGACATAATTAATAGAACCCACCTTAACAGAATCACCACCGGACTCTCTCACGCTACCCCCATTCCACGCCCAAACATTGCAGCAAGGCGGCGGTACGGGTACAATCAAATGCATTGAAATTGTTGACACTGACCAATTGGAGATGGGCCATGGCGGGCAACAGTCCGCGTTCATTTTCACCCTCTGCTGCCATCTCCTCCACCATCTTACGGAAGGCCGCATAGTTTACCGTCTTCACACAGATTTCATGGCGCGAGAGCAGTGCGCCCATGGTCATAACGGAGGGGTTGCCCACATGAGCCACCGGCGGCATTTTCACGGCGGCGGCCAGCCGGACGATGGCTGTCGACACGACATCCACGGGCGAGAGGTCTATGCGCACATCGGCCATGCCTTCCGGTATAACACCCAACTGTCCGCACAGCCGTTCCATCATCAGAAGGCCATTTTCCGTGGCATTATATTGAAAGCGTCCGTCATAGGACCTGCGGTCAAGATTGCCCACGCGCACCACGCAGGCATCGAGTCCTTTCTGCTCCATTCCCTCCAGCACCATACGCTCCGCCTCAAATTTCGACAGACTGTAAGGTTCTCCGAAATGCTGACCGATATAGAAATCTTGTTCCGTCAGTACAGGCACCTTATCCAGACCGCCGCCATGCAAACCCGCCACGCCAAGGGTAGAGACCTGCAAGAGGCGGGCACGGTGACTGCAACAGAAGTCAATGACAGGCATCAAGGCATCCGTATTCACGGCCCGAAGCACGTCGGGCCTTGCAAAATGCCGCACCTCCGCCGCACAATTGATTACGGTGCGAATGCCGCAATCGACGAAGGGACTCATGAAACGGCTGTCGGTCATATCGCCCGGAACCGCAACAATACGGTCAAGCCAAGCCGCAACGGTTTCCTCGCCGAAATAGAATTGGAGTCTGTCACGCAAGCGCCACAATGCCTGTTCCTTGGAGGCAGCCCTCACCAGACAATAAGCCGTGCCCTCACCTTCCGAGAGGAAAGCCTGCAGCACATGTGCACCCAGAAAGCCGGTAGCGCCTAAAAGCAGTACATTCCCCTTGAGCGAACCTTTCTTCAGAGAAGCCGCCAAAGGAGCCGATTGCAAGAAATGGTTTTGTCTACTGCAATCGGACGTTATTATATAGGGTGCCACTTCGTCGGGCTGGAGCAAATGGGCTGCCAAAGCTCGCGGAGTGGGATAAGTGAAAACACGGCCATATTCCACTGCGCAATGCCCACGCTGCAACTGCGCCACCAAGGACATAACGGACAGCGAGGTACCTCCCAATTCAAAAAAGTCATCGTCAATGCCCACCTCAGGCAAGCCGAGTGTCTGGGCAAAGGCAGCGCACAACTGCCGTTCGACCTTATTCCGAGGTGCTGCGTAAGATGGTCGAGGGCTGTCCTGGGGAGCCGGCAAACGACTGCGGTCGGTCTTTCCATTCCTGGTCAGCGGCAATTCATCCAAAAGCAGCCATTGAGACGGAATCATATAGGAAGGCAACCGCTGCCGCAGGCCGTTCGACAATTCATTGACCGATACAGCACGGTCGGCAGTATAATAGGCGCACAGACGTTCGCCCGCCCCCAGCCGATAAGGCATCACGCAGACGGCCGTGACATGAGGAAGCAGAGCGATTTGGTGTTCCACCTCCTCGAGGCTGACTCTATAGCCATTGACCTTAACCAACCGGTCGGCGCGCCCTACATATTCAAGCTGGCCCTCCCGGTTCCACCGCACAAGATCGCCCGTGCGGTAAACTGCCCGGTCCGTGAAACAGCACCGCAAGAACCTTTCGGCCGTGAGCCGCTGTTCCCGCCAATAGCCCAGGGCGGTCTGTGGTCCGGCGATGCACAATTCGCCCACGGCGCCTTGCGGAAGCAGGCATCCGTAGGGGTCAGTCACATAAGCCGCCAGATTGTCAAGCGGACGGCCTATGGGCACAGGGTCATGGTGTTGTCCGGGAAGTATTACAAAGTAGGTGGCATCCACGCAACATTCGGTGGGTCCATAGGTATTGTAGACAGGGCAGGACACCTGCGGTGCTTTGTCCATTCTCTCGCCGCCGAGACAGAGGTAGCGGAGCGAGGTATGCGGCCGCTGAGCGATGAGCATGCCCAAGGCTGTGGTATAGCAGCCACCGGTGATGCAGTGGGTATCGATGAAACGTTGTATCCGCTCCACATCATGGCGCACCTCATCGGGCATAAGAAACAAGGTTCCTCCCACGGTGAGCACGGGGAAGAGGTCTTCTATCGAGGCATCGAAAGCCAAGGAAGAATGACAACTGATACGGCTCTGCCCGTCAAGAGGCCAGTGGCGCACCAGAAAATGTATCAGATTGGTCAGCGCCCTGTGGGGCACCATCACGCCTTTGGCCGGCCCTGTGGTGCCCGAGGTGTAAATCATATAGGCCGCTGCAGCAGGCGAGGTCTCATTCACCGGTGGCAGGTCTTGCCCATCGCCAGCAGACGGCAAGCAGTCGGGCCGCAATATCACGGCCGGTAAAAGTTCTTCAAGGATATGGTTCCGGTAGTCAGCAGGCCAGGCAGGCTCCAGGGGCACATAGGCTGCTCCCGTTCGCATCACGGCAATGGCGGCCACAAGGAAGCCACATACCGGCATGGCCTCGATGGCCACGAACGCCCCCTCTTTGGCACCCCTGCCTGAGAGCCAGCAGGCCAGGCGTTGTGAGGCTTGTTCTATCTGTGCATAGGTGAGTTGTTCACAACCGTCGCTTACCGCCACTGCCTCGGGTGTTTGGGCGGCCTGCCTTAGGAAGAGGTCAATAAAGGTAAGGTGCTTGTCATAATCAAGTCTCTCACCTTGAGAGAGAGCCATCAAAGCCATTGTCTCCTGATTGTCTACAATTTCTACCTTTCCGATATCGGCATGCGGATGCGACATGATGCTGTCGATACACACCTCCATGGCATGGGCCACCATCTTCACCGTGGCCGCATCCAACTGCTCCACTCCGGTATCCACCCGTATCTCATAGTCGGTACGGTGGCTGTACACCAAACAATTCAACTCATTGTCAGCCGCCTCTTTGGGCAGTTGTATTCCCTTGACCGTCTCTCCGCCCAGCGCCACCTCCTCCATAATATCCCCGCCCTGGAAGGCGAAAGTGACGGATGCCGACTGCTGCAGGTCTTTGCAGAAATGAGTATAGGGATAGGCGGCATGACGAACCGACTCCATTAAGGGCCGCCGAAGCCGCCGGATAAAATCGAGGGTTTCTCCCTCAGCGTCCACATCTACCACAAAGGGCACCGTACGCACGAACATGCCATAGGCATCGCGAAGTTTGCGGTCAAAACGGCCATGGCTCAAAGTGGCGAAGGCCACCTGCGGCTGACGGCTCAACTTGGCCATTACGATACAGAAGGCAGCCATGAAGAGCCAGTTGGGCTGCACTTGATGGTCCCGGCACCAACTGTCCACTCCTTCACGAGACAGCCAGACTGAGATAGATGTTGCACCATCCACCGACGGCACTGCAGGAGAGGGCAAAGAAGTGAAGGGCACCCCACTAAAAAGTTGCCCGTAATAGTCGCGGGCGGCACAATAGGCCGAAGATCCATCCTCCTTTTCTTCCGTTTCAGCAGCTTCGTAGAGCGTGCAGCGCTCCACATCGACAGTTTTTCCGGCAAAGGCGGCAGGAAGATCCCTGTCCATCAGGTTGCGGGCCAAGGTAAAACCGTCGGCAATAATATGGTGAAAATCCATGAGCAACCACACATACTGCTCCGTTTCCACCACCTCAAAACGGCAGAGCGGCTCATGGCCAAAGAGGCGGAAAGGCTGCACAAAACCGTCATTCAGATAGGCCGTAAGCTGCGATTCTTGCATGGTGCGGCGCACGATATCAATCCGCAAGCCGGGGTCGGAATATTGCCGCACCCGGCCTTCCGCGTCGACGATAAGTCTCGTTCTCAATGCCGGTCTGCACTCCACCACCCTACGCAGTGCCTCTTCCAACCGTCCAGGCTCCACTTTCTTAGAAAAAGGGATGGCCGACGGCAGGTTGTAGCGGGTGCACTGTGGCTGTTTGCGGCAAGCCATCAGTATACCTGTCTGTGCATGCAGCAGCGGATAGGTTTTCTTCAAGAGTATCAGTTTTTATTTGCCTTATTTATGCCATATTTTCCTTGTGGTTCCATCACTGTAGCGTACTATGTTAAGGCCTGGCCGCAAGTCATTGCGCCGGAAGCCTTCGGCAGAATAGATGCCTTGGGGCAAAGACGGGCAGCCAGCCTTTGCCGCGGTGATGGCCGACTGGCTGAATCCCAACTGCTCGTCGAGCCACTCGATGCGGGCCTTGGCGAAGTTCTTTACATAGGCCACTTCCTCGGCATAGGTCGTGGCATCGAGATAGTAATTGTTGAACATCTCCTCTCCCCAGCGGGGCCATGCCTGATGGTCGCGGTCGGCGGCGCCATAGGCTGTCAGCAACGTGGAGAGCGAGTCGATGACAGCAGCCACATCGGCGTACCGTCCCACGGCATCATTGTTCTTGTATGTCCAGATATCGGTCATATAGCCCGTATGGATATTCGGGAAGTCAGGCAGTCCCCATGCCAGGTCAAGGTCCCACAGCGTCATCTTGAAGTGCGGGTCCACACTGTCACGATACTTGTAGAGATAGGTGCTCAGCCGGTAGCCGTCGATATTGTTGGCTATCTCTGTCGACAGCTGGTAGTCGATAAACGAGGTTACATCGATATACTTCCGGTAACCATGGTCGGCATCCATGAAATCGTCGGCTGCCAAGGCGTCCTCGAAGGCATCGAACCTATTGTCGATATATTCCCGCTGCTCCTCGGTGATATCGTCGTAGGCCGGTTCCTTATACTGCATCCAGATGGTCTGGTTGGTAAAAACCTCACCGGCCGAGTTGGTAGGATGATATTTACTGGCATGTGTCAGCGGCTCATCGTTGCGGTCTATGCAGACGATGTATCCTCCTGTGAGTTTATCACCACTGTCGCCAGCCTTCTTTATGTTCAGTCTGTCATCACCTCGGGCCACTTTCTCCGTCAGGCAATGCACGCCATAATAGACACCGTCGAGAATCAGTTCACAGAACCTGCTTTTCGGTACATATTCAAAATAGCCCTCCGCCAAAGAGAAAGAGAGCGCATTACGGATGAGCGAGCGGTCGTTATAAGGTGCCAGCAGTGCCCAGTCGTTGTCTGTTCCCATGCCCAACAGCGGAGCATTGCGCTTGGTACCATTGTTCTCATAACTGTCTGTCAACAGTTTGATGGAATAGGGCTTTTTAGCGGAATAAGAGAACGAAGAATTGCCCCGGTATCTGACACCGATATAGCCCTCATAATCAATGGTTTGATTGGGGTGTGCAAGCGTATCATCATAGTTTATCCCGTCCGGGTTGTTCACAATCTTCATCCATGCCGACACACGATTCTCTTTGTCGATCTCGTGCCCCAACGTGTTGATGAAGACAATGGGAAGGTTTGTCTCACCTATACGGATGTCTTTCACCTCTGGTGGATAATTCTGTGCCTGACTTAGACAAACTGCGTCAGCCCACAAGGCCAGCACCATCAAAAATTTCGTTAGCTGCATATTCTATATTTGTACGATTTACTTTGTAACGGCCGGCAAGGTCTTTTCTTCCGGCATCAGCCATCACAGCGATTGCAAAAATACTATTTTTTTGTAGAAGAAACGAAAACCGGCCGCTAAATAGAAGTCATTTGTAGGCTGGCGCATCTTCTCACGGTCAAGTTTTTCTCCTATGATTTGTCAAATATAATATTTTTTGATTAGTTTTGCAACATCAAACAGAAAAAACGCCCAAACACAATGTACTTCACCATGAAAAGATTTTTCACCAGCATGGTCATGACCTTATCCGTCACCATCGGGGTCATGGCACAGGGACTCCCCCCGTATATGGATGACTCAAAGCCCCTTGAGACCCGTGTGAAAGACGCCCTCTCACGGATGACCCTCGAGGAAAAAGTGGCTCTCTGCCACGCACAGTCGAAATTCTCCTCGGCCGGTGTGCCTCGTCTTGGCATACCCGAGATATGGATGAGCGACGGTCCCCACGGCGTGCGCGCCGAGATAAACTGGAACAACTGGGGCCACGCCGAGTGGACCAACGACTCGTGCACCGCTTTTCCTGCTCTCACCTGCCTGGCAGCCACCTGGAATCCCCAGATGTCGCTGCTCTACGGACGCATGGTGGGCGAAGAAGCCCGCTACCGCAGCAAGGACATTCTGCTCGGCCCCGGTGTGAACATCTACCGTACCCCACTCAACGGCCGCAACTTCGAGTATATGGGCGAGGATCCCTATCTGGCCAGTGTGATGGTGGTGCCCTATGTGCAGGGACTGCAGAGCAATGGTGTGGCCGCCTGTGTGAAGCACTACGCCCTGAACAACCAGGAGCGGTGGCGCGGCCACATCGATGTACAGGTGAGCGACCGCGCCCTGCGCGAGATTTACCTGCCGGCCTTCAAGGCGGCCGCCACCGAGGGCGGTGCCTGGAGTTTCATGGGCAGTTACAACAAGTTCCGCGGCGAGCATGCCTGCAGCAACAAGATTCTGCTGCGCGACATCCTCAAGGACGAGTGGCAATGGGACGGCGTAGTGGTGACCGACTGGGGTGGTTGCCACGACACCTACACCTCGGCCATGCATGGTCTGGACATCGAGATGGGCACCGGCACCAACGGTCTTACCTCTGAGGCCGAATTCACCTACGACGACTACTACCTGGGCAAGGAATACCGCAAGATGCTCAAGGAGGGCAAAATACCCATGAGCGTGCTCGACGAACAGGCCAGCCGCATTCTGCGCCTTATCTTCCGCACCTCCATGAATCCGCGCCACCCCTACGGCCGCTTCACCTGCCAGGACCACTACGATGCCTGCCGGCAGATAGCCGACGAGGGCATCGTGCTGCTGAAGAACGAGGGCGGTCTGCTGCCCATCGACGCCAACCGCTACAACCGCATCCTGGTGGTGGGCGAGAACGGCACCAAGAGTCTGACCGAAGGCGGCGGCTCCAGCGAGCTGAAAGTGAAACGCGAAATATCGCCCCTCGAGGGTCTGCAGGCCGTTTACGGCAGCAAGGTGACCTACGCCCAGGGCTATCAGAGCGGCCGCTTCCTGTATGCCCGTGAAGACGCCGTCGACGAGGCCACCCAGCAACGGCTGCGCCGCGAGGCGGTGGAGAAGGCCCGCGAGGCCGACCTTATCGTCTTTGTGGGCGGACTGAACAAGAACTACCTGCAGGACTGCGAGGGCGGCGACCGCATACAGTACGGTCTTCCCTTCGGTCAGGAGGAGCTCATCGACGAGCTCGCCACCCTGAAGAAACCCATTGTGATGGTGCTGCTCACCGGCAACGCCGTGGCTATGCCGTGGCTCAAGAAGGTGGGTGCCGTGGTGCAGGGCTGGTACATCGGTTCTGAGGCCGGCGAGGCCCTCGCCGACGTGCTCAGCGGCGCCGTGAACCCGAGCGGCAAGCTGCCCTTCACTTTCCCCGTAAAACTGGAAGACAACGCCGCCCACTCTTTCGGTCAGCTGGCCTATCCGGGCGACAGCATCCGTGAGGAGTACATGGAAGACATCCTGGTGGGCTACCGCTGGCACGACACCAAGAAGATTGCCCCGCAGTTCGCCTTTGGCCATGGTCTGAGCTACACCACTTTCAAATACAGCAAACCCGTGCTTTCCAGCAAGCAGCTCAGCGCCGGCGGCAAGATTACTGTGAGCGTTGACGTGACCAACACCGGCAGCCGCGAGGGCAAAGAGGTGGTGCAGCTGTACATAGGCGATGACAAATGCTCCGTGCTGCGCCCCGTGAAAGAGCTGAAACACTTCCATAAAGTGTCACTCAAGCCCGGCGAGACAAAAGAGGTGTCCTTCGTCATCACCCCCGACGACCTGCAATTCTACGACGGCGGATGGAAGACGGAACCGGGCAGTTTCACCGTGCACATCGGCTCCTCCTCGCGCGACATACGCGGCAAAGCACAGTTCCGCCTGCTCTAACCCAAGGACAGACACCTAAAAATGCCGCCTACCATGCGAAAAAGACTCCACCATCTACTGCTCCTTCTGCCCTGCCTGCTGGCATGGGCAGCCTGTACGCCCACACCGAAAAACGCCGTGAAGGCCAACTCGCAACCCCGCATCTACCCCGACTACACCGGGGTGACCATACCTGCGGGCATCGCCCCGCTCAATTTCTCCATGGCCGACGACAGCGTTACAGCCGTCTACGTAGAGATGAAGGGCGAAAAGGGCGGACACCTGGTGGCGGCCGGCAGCTATGCCGACTTCGACACCGATGAGTGGCACGCCATCGTGGAGCAAAACAAGGGGGCGCGGCTCACCCTGACCGTAAGCGCCGAGAAAGGCGGTCGGTGGGTGGAATACCAGCCCTTCGCCATCTATGTGAGCAAGCACCGACTTGACGCCTGGGGACTCACCTACCGCCGCATCGCACCCGGCTATGAGATATACAGCCACATGGGGCTGTATCAGCGCAATCTCTCCACCTTCGACGAACAGCCGATTATCGAGAACACCCAGGTCGCTGGCATGTGCGTGAACTGCCACACCGCCAACCGCACCAACCCCGACCAGTATGTCTACCACATACGCGGCCAGCACGGCGCCACCTTCGTTCACCACGGTCAGGCCGACGATTATCTGCAGGCCAAGAACGAGGTGCTGGGCGGCTCCATGGTCTATCCCTACTGGCACCCCTCGGGCCGCTACTGCGCCTTCAGCACCAACAGCACCTCGCAGATGTTCCACACGGCCAAGAAAAACCGCATAGAGGTATACGACTCCAAGTCGGATGTCTTCGTCTATGACGTGGAGCACCAGACGCTGCTCAACGACTCGCTGACCATGCGCCAGGACTGGGCGGAGAACTGTCCCGCCTTCTCGCCCGACGGACGCTGGCTCTACTACATCACCGCCCGGCAGCAGGCCTACCCCAACGGCTACGACCATGAGCGCTACGACCTGTGCCGTGTGGCTTTCGATGCCGAGACAGGACGTTTGGGCGACACCGTCGACACACTGCTACGGGTGAGCGAGAAGGAGAAAAGCCTCACTTGGCCACGTCCCTCCTACGACGGCCGCTACCTGATGTATACTCTAGCCGACTACGGCTACTTCACCGTGTGGCATCCCGAGGCCGACCTGTGGTTGCTCGACCTGGCCACCCTGGAGACCCGCCCGATGGATGAGGTGAACAGTCAGCGCGCCGAGAGCTTCCACAACTGGTCGGGCGACAGCCGGTGGTTTCTCTTCACCAGCCGACGCGACGACGGTCTCTACACCCGCATCTACCTCTCGTGCGTCGACGACAGCGGCAAGGCCACCAAGCCCTTCCTTCTGCCGCAGCGCGACCCCAAGACCTACTACCGCGAACTGCTCTACTCCTACAACACGCCCGATTTCGCCTCCCGCCCCGTCCGGTACGACCGGCGCCAGGCCGGAATCGACATTGAGAGCGACAAGCGTGTATCCCCCACCACCAAGAAAATGCGATAGCCCACCTTAAACCTCCATGCGCCACCTGCTCCACCTTTTGCTGCTCACCGTCACCGGTCTGCTGCCCGCACTTCTTCTGCAGGCCCAGATTCCTGTGGAATGCGGTGTAAGCGAGCCACTGGCCAGGCTGCGTGTGTCACAGGTAAGCGATGTGGCCTACACCCTGCACTTCGACCTTCCTGTGCAGAAACAGGAGGCGGTAAGAGGATCTACCAAAATATCCTTCACGTGGAACGACGGCGACGAAGACCTGCAAATAGACTTCCAGGGAACGGTAAGCGGGGAGCATATCACCGTAAACGGGAAAAAGCGGCCGGTCTTGTACCATGACGAGCATATTGTGGTGAGCCGCAAGTGGCTCAAAAAGGGAAAGTTAAATCATGTCTATATCGACTTTGCAAGCGGAGACAAAGCCCTGAACCGCAACACTGACTATCTCTACACACTCTTCGTGCCCGACCATGCCCGGTCGGTCTTCCCCTGCTTCGACCAGCCCGATCTAAAGGCCCGTTTCTCCCTTTCGCTCACCCTGCCCGGGGAATGGACCGCCCTCAGCAATGCCGACATCAAGGCAAAAGAAAACATAGGCAACGGCAGGCAGATGCTCACATTCGGCACTTCCGACCTGCTGCCCACCTATCTATTCTCCTTCACTGCCGGACGCTTCCAGACCCAAACAGCCGAACGCGACGGACGTACCCTCACGGCCCTCTATCGGGAAACCGAACCTAAAAAGGTGGCCCAGCTGGAGACGGTGTTCGACCAGATAGCCCTCTCGCTGCGGTGGCTCGAAGCCTATACCGGCATACAGCAGCCCTTCAAAAAATATGGGGTGGCCATCCTGCCCGGTTACCAGTTTGGCGGCATGGAGCACCCCGGCTGCATCCAGTTGCGCGACCAGACCGTATTTTTAGGCGAGCATCCCACCCCCGACGAACTGCTGAACCGGCTCAATCTGCTGGCCCACGAGACCTCGCACCTGTGGTTCGGTGACCTTGTCACCATGCGGTGGTTCAACGATGTGTGGACCAAGGAAGTGTTTGCCAACTTCATGGCCGACAAGATAGCGCGCGAGCAGTTTCCCGAAGTGAACCACGACATCAGCTTTCTGAAGGCCCATTATGTGCCGGCGCTGGCCACCGACCGCACCGACGGCACCCACCCCATCCAGCAGCCGCTGGCCAATCTGAACGGCGCCGGTCTGCTCTACGGCAACATCATCTACCACAAGGCACCCGTCATGATGCGCAAGTTGGAAGAGCGCATGGGCGCCGCCCCCTTCCAACGGGCCCTGCAGCGCTACCTGCGCACCTACTCGTATGGCAATGCCACCTGGGACGACCTCATCGCTCTTCTCGACGAGGAAAGCCCTGCCGCCGGTATCAAGGCTTTCGATGCGGAATGGGTGAAAGGCAAAGGAGCCAAGGACCTGACCGTAGCCATCGACGAGGGAAACTTCGACCCCTTCGCCTACGGCCGCTACCGGCTCACATCCACTGACCGCCAATGGCTCTGCTCCCACTGGACCACCCTTCCAGCAACCCGCCGCTACGCCGCCATGATGTATCTCTACGAGAGTTGGCTGTGCCACCAGATGAGTCCGGGCGAGGCTTTCGACGCCCTCTTCGGCGGTCTCCAGACCCAGGACAACCCCCTTGTGGCCTCCACCTGCATCAGTTACCTGCTCAGCATCATAGCCGAGACAGATGGTGAGGAACGCCAGGACATGGAAGAACGCCTCTACCTACTGGGGCGCGCCGCCACCAACAACACCCTGCGGCGGCAGGTATTGCAGGGCATCGGCCGAACCGCCCTCTCGTCCCAACTCACCGACAGCCTCTACACCCTCTGGCTGACAAAGGACGAGTCCCTCCTCAGCGAGCGCGACTATATGCGCATGGCCTTTCACCTGGCCATCCTGATGCCAGAGAAGTGGGAAAATATTCTGACCACCCAGCGCGGCCGGCTCGATGGGGCCGACCTGCTGCGCGAATTCGACTTCGTGAGCCGCGGCTGCAACCCCGACCCGGCCGTGCAGCAAGAACTTTTCAACTCGCTGCTGCTTCCTGAGAACCGCAGGGTGGAACCCTACGCCTCAGCCCTGCTCAGTCTGCTCAACCACCCCACCCGCGAGCCCCTGAGCAACCGCTATATTCTGCCGGCCCTCGAGATACTGGAGGAGATACAGCGCACTGGCGACATCTTTTTCCCGCTCGACTGGTGCCAGTCATTGCTCAGCGGCCATCACAGCCGTGAGGCCAGCCAACAGGTAAAGCAGTTTGAGGCTACCCATCCCGACCTGCCGGAGCCTCTGCTCAACAAGCTGCGGCAAGCCGCCTACAGGCTGAAAAACCACTGAAAACACCACCCAAAGAGGCCTTTGTCCCTCTATATGGCATCCACCTTTTTGTAGGACCTACTTTTTCATAGACAGCTGTTTTTCAGGCTTTTAGTCAACAGCGAAGAGATTTGGATATCCACTTTTCGGTTATTCAAGCTTTTCGTCGACCACATTTCTTTATACTTTTGCCCTGCAAACAGCCTGAATCCTAAATATTGTATCTATTAAACTGATTTAAACATAAAACACATGAAAAAAGTAAGGTTACTATTTCTGTTGTCGGCATTCATCATGTCGATAACTGCCTTTGCCCAATCATCGGGCACTGTGACTGACGAGAACGGAGACCCCATCATAGGCGCCTCCGTCATCGAGAGTGGAAACGCCAAGAACGGCACCGTGACCGATATCGACGGCCATTTCACCATCGATGTAGCCGAAGGCAGAAACCTCGTCATCTCCTATATAGGATATGAGACACAGACCGTGCCGGCCCGCCGCAACATGACCGTGGTGCTGAAAGAAGACCACCAGATGCTCAGCGACGTGGTCGTCATCGGCTACGGTGTGCAGAAGAAGAGCGTGGTGACGGCCTCCATCGCCAAGGTGGCCGCCGAAGACCTGGAGGGCAAGAGTCCCGTGCGTGTGGACAATGCCCTGAAAGGTCTGGCTGCCGGTGTGAACGTCACCTCCAGTTCCGGACAGCCTGGTGCAGCCCCCAAGGTTCGCATCCGCGGTGCCGGCACCATCAACGACAGCGACCCGCTCTACATCGTCGACGGCATGCCGATGGGCCAGGGCGGCATCGACTACCTGAACCCCAACGACATCGAGTCGATTGAAGTGCTCAAGGATGCCGCCTCGGGCGCCATCTACGGCTCGCGTGCCGCCAACGGTGTGATTCTCGTGACCACCAAGAAAGGCAAGAAGGGCAAGGCCAACATCAGCTACAACTTCTCGCAGGGCTGGCAGAGCAGCTGGCGGAAGCGCGACGTGACCAGTGCCACCGACTATGCCATCCTTCAGAATGAGATGTATGTGAACGGCGGCAGCGCTCCCCTCTATGCCGACCCCTACCACCTGACCGATGCCAACGGCGACCCCATCAACGGTTTCGGCACCGACTGGCAGGAGCTGGTGTTCAACGACAATGCCCCCGTGCAGAACCACGACGTGAGTGTGAGCGGTGCCACCGACAAGCTCAACTACTTCCTCTCCATGGGCTACTACACCCAGGAAGGTATCGTGGGCGGCAACTACGGCAAGTCGAACTATAACCGTATGTCGCTCCGCTCCAACAACATCTATAATGTATACGACATGTCGGACGAGCGCAACTTCCTCAACAAGCTCGACATCACCGTCAATCTCTCCTACTCGCGCATCAAGGCCACCGGCATCAGCGAGAACTCCGAGTGGGGTACCATCCTGGGGTCAGCCCTCTACATGTCGCCCCTGCTGCCCGTGACGCTGAAAGGCGACATCGCCCAGCGGCAGATAGACAACTACGCCAGCTACGACCTGCTGCGCGACGCCAACGGCGACCCCTACACCATACCCAACTATCTGGGTTCCTATCAGGAGATGAACAACCCCGTGGCCATGCTTGCCGTGCCCGAGACCAAGAACTGGACCCATAAGTTCGTGCCGCAGTTTGTCTTCGACCTGCAGCTGTGGGACAACCTGAAATACCACTTCAACTACAGCGCCGACCTGGCCTTCTGGGGCAGCGACGGTGCCGTACGTTCGCTCTACTACCTCTCCGGCAACAACAAGCAGGAGCACACCAGCGCCAGCGCCTCCAAATATCAGAGCACTACCTGGCAGTTGGAGAACACGCTGACCTACGACAAGACCTTCGGCGACCACAGCTTTGCCGTAGTGCTGGGACAGTCGGCCATGAAGAGCAAGGGCGACTATCTCTCCGGCAACCGCTGGAACCTGGTGAACCCCGACAAGCCCTCCATCAACTATGCCACCGGCGATGTGGTGGACGGCATCGCACAGTTTGGTGTGGCCGGTGCCCCCTGGGCCGAGCACACCCTGAGCTCCCTCTTCGCCCGTCTGAGCTACAACTATGCCGAGCGCTACATGCTGCAGGCCACCGTGCGCCGCGACGGTTCGAGCCGCTTCGGTACCAACAACCGCTATGCCACCTTCCCCTCCGTTTCGCTGGGCTGGAACCTGCGCAACGAGCCCTTCATGGACGGCAAGGCCAGCTGGCTCTCCACCGCCAAGCTGCGCGCCAGCTGGGGTAAGAACGGTAACGAGAGCATCGGCGACTTCCGCTACACGGTGCTCACCGCCATGGGCAACAACGTGCTGCTGGGCAAGGACGCCCTGAAATACATCGGCTCCAAGGCCAACGGCCTGGCCAATCCCGACCTGAAGTGGGAGGAGAGTGAGCAGACCGACATCGGTATCGACCTCGGCTTCCTGAACAACGCCCTCACCTTCACGGCCGACTACTACATCAAGAAGACCAACGGCATGCTGCTCACCCAGCCCATCCCCAGCTATGTGGGCGAGACCAAGCCCATCGGCAACGTGGGCGACATGGAGAACTCCGGTTTCGAGTTTGAGCTGGGCTACAAGTTCCACATCGCCGATGCCCGCTTCGCCATCAAGGGCAACGCCACCTATCTGCACAACGAGCTGAAGAACCTGGGCAACGACACCGGCTATCTCGACTACGACAGCGTGCAGGGCATCTCCGGCGGCGGCACCCGCGCCATGAACGGCGAGCCCTTCCCCTTCTTCTTCGGTTACAAGACCGACGGCATCTTCCAGACCATGGACGAGGTGAACGCCTACACCAACAGCACCGGCGGCCTGATACAGCCCGACGCACGTCCCGGTTTCGTTCGCTTCGTCGATGTGAACGGCGATGGTGCCATCACCCCCGACGACCGTACGAACATCGGTAACGGCACCCCGACCTGGACCTTCGGTCTGAACTTCAACGCCGAGTGGAAAGGTTTCGACTTCAACCTCTTCCTGCAGGGTGTGAGCGGCGCCGATGTGCTCGACGGCACCTACCGCAGCGATGTCTACTCCGGCAACTATCCCACCTGGATGCTCGACCGCTGGACCGGTCCCGGCACCTCGAACAAATACCCCATGCTGATGCTGGGCGACGATGTGAACTGGCGCATGAGCGACCTCTACATACACGACGCCTCCTACTGCCGCATCAAGAACATCTCGCTGGGCTACACCCTGCCGCAGACCCTCACGAAGAAATTCTTCGTGGAGCGCCTCCGCTTCTTCGTCATGGCCGAGAACCTGGCCACCTGGACCAAATACTGGGGATTCGATCCTGAAATCTCCTCCGGCGGCACCTCACTTGGTGTAGACCGCGGTATCTATCCGCAGGCACGCACCTACACCATCGGTTTCAACATCACCTTCTAAGGAGAGCTACTATCATACAATATGAACATAACGCATCAATTATCTGAGATTATGAAAGCAAGAAAATATATGGCCATCAGTCTGATAGCTGCCGGTGCCCTGCTCACCACAGCCTGCAGCGACGACTTCCTTGATGTGACCAACCCCACCGGCGAACCCCTTGAGGAATACTACACCACCGACGCCCACATACAGGAGGCTCTCTACGCCGCCTACGATCCCATCCACTGGCCCGACTGGGGACTGGGACAATACAACGCGCTGAACATAGACGCCGAGATTATGGGCGACAACTTCTGGGTGGGCGGTGCCAACCGCGCCGACATGCACAACTGGCACCTGCTGGCCAACTACGAGGCCGATGAAAACAACACGCTCAGTTCGCTCTGGACCGTTGACTACTCGGGTGTGAAGCGCTGCAACGACGTACTGAAGTATCTCGACTGGGCCGAGCTGACTCCCGCCAACCGCGCCAGCTATGAGGCACAGGCACGCCTGCTGCGGGTGTACTACTACAACAACCTGTGGCACTACTTCGGCAACATACCCTTCTACCTGGAGAACCTGTCCACCCCCTACACCACCACGCAGTATAAGGCCGACGACGTGTATGCCGAGCTCATCGCCGAACTGGAGGCCGTGATCGACTCGAAGGCACTGCCCATGAAATGGGACGCCCTCAACTACGGCCGCGTGTCGCAGGCCATGGCCTACATGATGTATGCCGAGATGGTGATGTATCAGAACGACAACGCCCGCTACCAGAAAGCCCTGGGCTATATGCAGGAGCTCATCAGCGGTTCCGACTACAAGCTGAATCCCGACTTCGCCGCCCTCTGGACCACCGCCGGCGAGTGGTGCGACGAGTCGATATGGGAGATCAACTATGAGGACGCCAACAACGACCGCGGCTGGAGCAGTCCGCTGGCCACCGGCGGCACGGTGATGCCCACCCTGATAGGCCCCAACGGCTTCCACTATCTGGCCGATTTCGGTTTCGACGGCGACGGCTGGGGCTTCATGCCCGTGCGTCTGGAGACCTACAACATGTACGATACCGCCGACAAGCGCCGCGACGCCACCTGTCTCGATGTGCGCGGCACCACCTACACCGAGCGCTACCAAGACACCCACATCTGGCTCAACAAGTACTTCCCGCGCAACGCCAACAATGCCGATGCCGGTTTCGACAGCAACCTCAACTACGACAACAACCTGCGTGTGTACCGCTATGCCGAGACCCTGCTCAACGCCGCCGAGCTTCTGCTCGCCACCGGCGGCAGCGCCACCACCGCCGCCCAGTATGTGAACGAGGTTCGCGCCCGCGCCGGTCTGGGAGCCCTCAGCACCGTGACACTCGACGACATCATCCAGGAGCGCCGCCTCGAGTTTGTGGGCGAGGGCAAGCGCTACTTCGACCTCGTGCGCACCGGCAAGGCCGCGCAGGTACTCGTGCCCGACAGCTACGGCTACCGCACCAACTCTTGGACTCCGAAGAAGAAGTACATACCCATTGCCCAGGCCGAGCTCGACTCCGACCCCGCTCTGGTTCAGAACGATTATAAGTAAGCATTCATCATCAAACGACCCATACAACCTACGATTATGAAAAAACTGTTTCAATATATAGCAGCAGCCTCGTTTGCAGGTCTTCTCATGACCGCCTGCTCGCCCGACAGCTTCGACGGTGCCGACGAGGCCGGCAAACCCACCATCGAGGGCACTGATTTCACCCTCGAGGTAGACCAGACCACCAATACCGTGACCGCCAAGGTGGCGGAGAAGGCAGGCCAGTACCCCTTGTGGTACATACCCGCCCTGACCGATGCCCAGAGCGACATCTACTCCACGCTGAACACCCTGCAGCGCACCTTCGTCTACGCCGGCGACTATGAGATCAAGCTGCGCGTGGCCAACCGCAACGGTGTGAGCGACGCCGAGGTGACCAAGACCTTCCACATCAACAACTCGCTCATCAACTTCTCCTCGCAGGAGAAGGCACTGGCCGGTACCGAAGGCAAGACCTGGCGCATCAACTATGCCGAGCCCGCCCACATGGGCTGCGGCCCCTCGGGCACCGCAGGCACCGAGTGGTGGTCGGCCCAGCCCGGCGACAAAGCCGACTGGGGTGTCTATGACGACCGACTCACCTTCACGCCCGACGGCAAGTATGTGTACAATCCCGGCGAGGGCGGCACTGTGTATGTGAACACCGGCTCCAGCGTTTTCGCCCAGTACAACACCAACGACGGCAATGACTTCATGGCACCCGTGAGCGCCCAGGAGGCCACTTGGAAATTCGAGGCCAAGGGCAACGACGTGATGCTCACCTTGCCCGCCCAGACCCTCTTCCCCTACATCTCCAACGACGAGCAGTGGCAGAATCCCTCCTTCCGTGTGGAGAGTATCGAGAACACTGCGATGACCCTGATTTACGACAACGGCAACATCGCCTGGCGCTTCATGCTCACCAGTCTGGAGGACGGCCAGTCGGCCACTCCCGCCGGATTCCCCGGTTTCGACGCCAATGCCGACTACAACCTGTTCAAGACCTGCAACTACCAGATTACCACCTACTATGCCCACGGCGGCGGTTGGGAAAGCTACGGCGACCCCAGCTACACAGTCAACGGCAACAAGATTTCCATCCAGTATCCCGGTGAGACCGACCAGCAGTGGCAGAACCAGTTCACCTTCCGCACCGACATGGTGGCAGCCGCCGACCAGCAGTACGACTTCTCCGTGGTGCTCGAGTCGTCGACCGACATCCCTGCGGCTACCGTGAAGATATGCGAGCTCGACAACGACGAGGCTGAGAAGACCCTCATGCTCTACAACGCCAACATCAGTCTGAAGGCCGGTGAGCCCCGCGTGGTATCTGCCGGCAATCTGACCGGCATCGACGTGAACGGCGTGAAGATTGTGTTCGACTTCGGAGGCAGTCCCGCCAACACCGATATGGTGATACGCGACATCGTGTTCAAGAACCACGCCGACGGCGGCGGCGACGCCCCGCTCTTCTACGACGACCCGGCCAACGCCTGGAAAGCCGTAGATGCCGAACAGGCCTTCAACATGAGCTTCTGGTGGGCCGATGCCGGTTGGTCACAGATTGGCGACCCGGGCTTCGCCGTGGCAGAAAAGGCCTATGGCGGCAAGGTGTACACCATCACCGCCAGTGCCGCCACCGCAGCCGAGTGGCAAGCTCAGAACGCATTCAACACCACCGGTCTGGCCGTTGCCGGCACCGACCTTGTAGACTTCTCGTGTGTGGTGACTCCCTCCGCCGACTCGCCCCGCGCCACCATCAAGCTCTGCCAGGTGGACGACGATGACAACACGCTCATCTACAAGAACGACATCAAGCTGGTGAAAGACGAGCCGCAGGTGCTCCGCTTCGAGAACGTGCAGCTGTCGAAGGGTGCCGACGCCGCAGCCGTGAAACTGATTTTCGACCTGGGCGGCTGTCCCGAGGACCTGGAGTTCAGTGTCACCGACATCACCCTGATCAAGAAAGCACAGTAAACCCATCCCATACGGGCCGCCCCCGCCGTTCCATTCGGGAGCGGCCCGTTCAATCCGAACGACAACGAGACAATGAAGAAGATACTATTTGCCGCAGCCCTGTTCTGCTCGCTGGCCGTCGCGGCCTGCGGCGGTGACGACGACGACACCCCCGCTGTGAGCGACAACATACAGTGTAGCCCCGAAGCGATAGACCTGCCCGCCACAGGCGGCACGGCCACCGTGAGCATCAACGCCAACCATGAGTGGGGCGCCACCGCCACGGAGACATGGGTGACGCTCGACAAGAGCAGCGCCACCGGCCAGCAGACCACCATCGTGGTGTCGGCATCCGCCAATCCCACCACCCAGGCGCGCGAGGCCCTCGTGAACTTCAAGGCCGGTACCGCCCGCGCCACCCTCGTGGTGCGCCAGGCTGCCGGCGAGAGCAATACGGAGCCCGTATACCCCGCCCCCGAAGGCTACAAGCTGGTATGGCACGACGAATTTGACAGCGGCAGCGAACTGAACCCCGAGCACTGGACCCACGAGGTGCAAGGCTCAGGCTGGGTGAACAATGAGTTGCAGAACTATGTGAACCACACCACCCCCGGCAACAACCTGGTGACCGAGGTGCGCAACGGTTCTCTCCGCATCAACTGCTTCAAAGAGGGCGGCAAGGTCTACTCAGGCCGTGTCTATGCCCATGTGCACTCCGGCTGGCAGTACGGCTACTTCGAGGCCCGCATCAAGCTGCCCAAGGGCAAGGGCACCTGGCCCGCCTTCTGGATGATGCCGGTGGACAACGACTGGAGCACCAACCCCTGGCCCATGTGCGGCGAGATAGACATCATGGAAGAGGTGGGCGTGGTGCCCAACGAGGTATCGTCGTCGGTTCACACCCAGGACTACAACCACACCAAGAACACCCAGAAGACCCACAAGATGACCATCGACAAGGCCGAGGGTGAATTCCACACCTACGCCCTTGAGTGGACCGCCACCTCCATCACCACCTATGTGGACGGACAGGTGCAGTTGGCCGTGACCAAGGCACAGTTGGGCAGCAGCCACAACCAGTGGCCTTTCCACTACGCCTTCTACCCCATCTTCAACCTGGCATGGGGCGGCGACTGGGGCGGCATGCAGGGCGTTGACGAGAGTGCCCTGCCCGTGACCATGGAAGTGGACTACCTGCGTGTTTTCCAAAAATAGAAAGTTTGGTTTCTTTTTTCCTTCATATATTTTAATAGGATTCGAATAAGCGTGAAAAGAATTGTTTCAGTGATACTACTCCTGACACTTGCCTTGGGTCTCACAGCCAGACCCAAAGGCAAGTTTGTCAGGGTCGAGGGCCACAACCTGGTGAAACCCGACGGCACCCGACTTTTTATCCAAGGCACCAACCTGGGCAACTGGCTCAACCCCGAAGGCTACATGTTCGGCTTCAGCCGCACCAATTCGGCATGGATGATAGACCTGCTCTTCAAGCAGATGGTGGGTCCCGATGTGACCGCACAGTTCTGGGCCGACTTCAAGGACCACTACATCACCCGCGACGACATCCTCTTCATCCGCGACCAGGGTGCCAACACCATCCGCCTGCCCTTCAACTACAAGCTCTTCACCGATGAAGACTACATGGGGCTCACCGCCCATCAAGACGGTTTCAAGCGCATCGACGATGTGGTGCGCTGGTGCCGCGAGGCGGGCCTCTACCTCATACTCGACATGCACGACTGCCCCGGCGGCCAGACCGGCGACAACATCGATGACGGCCACGGCTACCCCTGGCTCTTCGAGAGCGAGACCTCGCAGCAACTCTTCTGCGACATCTGGCAGCGCATAGCGCGCCGCTACCGCAATGAGCCGGTCATCCTGGGCTATGAACTGATGAACGAGCCCATTGCCCACTATTTTGACAACAAAGAGGAGCTGAACCGCCGTCTGGAGCCGCTCTACAAACGCGCGGTGGCCGCCATACGGAAGGCCGACCCCAACCACATCATCCTGCTGGGCGGCGCCCGCTGGAACAGCGACTTCTACATGCTGACAGACTGGACCTTCGACACCAACATCATGTACACCTGTCACCGTTACGGCGGTCCTGCCACCGCCGAGGCGATAAAAGACTATATCGACTTCCGCGACAAGAGCGGCCTGCCCATGTACATGGGCGAGTTCGGCCACAACACCGACGAGTGGCAGAGCGACATGGTGAATGTATTGAAGACCAACAACATAGGCTACACTTTCTGGCCCTACAAGAAGGTAGACGGCTCGTGCATGATGGGCATAGACCGGCCTGCCGAGTGGGACAGCATCGTGGTGAAATATTCAGAGACGCCCCGCGGCACCTACAAAGAATGGCGCGAGGCCCGTCCCGACCAGGCCAAAGCCCGCCGGCTGCTGCAGCAGTTTATCGAGAACTGCCAGATAAAGAACTGCCATGCGCAGCAGAAATACATCCAGTCGATGGGTCTGAAATAGCCTCCCCTCCCCCCTTTCAGTCAACAGGACAGCGGAAAAAGACGCAGATTTTTTGGTTTGCGAAAAATGTTTATTAACTTTGCATGACCTATCAAGCAAACCTAACGTCATGCAAACTATGCGAAACATCATAACCACAGTCCTGTTGACTGTTTTCACCGGGCTCCATGCCCAGCAGCCCACCCTCACCGAACTTTACCAACAGATAGACGAGGCCATAGAGCAGTCGCCTAAGTTCGTGGCCGACTACGAGGCGCAGATAAGCCGTGCGCGCACAGTCTATCTGCAGGAGCGCAATGCCGAGCGGCGCATGGAACAGGCCAAGGAACTCTATGAGTTGTACCGTGCCTACAACAACGACTCGGCCCTGGCTTATATCCAGCAGCACATCGCCCTGGCCGACAGTCTGGGGCATACCGAGAAGGCCGACCACGGCCGTGCCCTGCTCGCTTTCCAGTGTTCCACCGTGGGTCTCTACACCGAAGCGCTCCGCATCCTGCAGCCCATCAGCAGCCATCGTCTCTCAAAAGAAGATAAGTGCGACTATTACATCGCCTGCATGCATGTATATGGCGAACTGGGCTACTATACCCGTATCTCCTCCATGCGCGACCGCTTCTTCCAGCAGTCGGAACTCTACCGCGACTCCATCTTCCAGGTGGCCGACCCCAACTCGGAAGACTACCTGCTGCGCAAGGAGACCCAGCTCTATGCCGCCAAACAATATGAGGAAGCCCTGGCCGTGAACAGCCGACGGCTGAAGATGGCGCAACCCGGCACCCATGAATATGCCATCGTGAGCTACTACCGCCATCTTATTTACATAGCTCAGGGCAACACCGAGCAAGGCAAATACTGGCTGGCGCAGTCGGCCCTCTGCGATATCCGCAACGCCGTGATGGACCAGGCCTCGCTCATCTCGCTGGCCGAACTGATCAATGCCGAAGGCAACTACGAGCAGTCGTACCGCTACATCCGCTTCACCTGGGACTGCAACAGCAGTTTCAACACCCGCATGCGGTCGTGGCAGATCAACCCCATCCTCACGGTGATAGAAAAGAACTACGACAACGAGCTGAAGCGCAAGAGCCGCATTCTGAAGACCACAATGACCGGCATCAGTATCCTGGCCCTGCTGCTGGCCGCCGCCCTGTTCTACTCATGGCGCGAGCGCAAGCAGCTGCGCAGAGCCCGTGCCGCCCAGGAGGAGTCGAACCGTGAGCTGAAGCGGCTCAACAGCCAGTTGGCCTCGCAGGCCGAAACCCTCTCCGAACTGAACAGCCAGCAGGCCGCCCTCAACGGGCAGCTCGCCGAGGCCAACCAAGTGAAGGAGGAATATATAGGTCGGTTCATGAGTCTCTGCTCGCAATATGTGAACAAGCTCGACGACTACCGCAAGATGGTGAACCGCAAGATGAAGAACCGCGACCTGGACGAGCTGTTCCAGATTACCAAGTCGACCGAGCTGAAGGAGAAGGAGCTGGAAGAGCTGTATGAGAATTTCGATTCCGTCTTCCTGCACCTCTTCCCCACCTTCATCGACGACTTCAACGCCCTGCTCCAGCCCGAGCTGCAGATTCATCCCAAAGAGGAGCACCGGCTCACCACCGACATCCGTATCTTCGCCCTTATCCGCCTGGGTATCGAAGACTCGTCGAAGATAGCCGAATTTCTGCACAAATCGGTGAACACCATCTACAACTACCGTGCCCGCATCAAGAATGGTGCCGCCGGCGACCGCGAGCACTTCGAGCAAGCTGTGAAAACCATTGGCCGCTACACGGTCTGAACACCGGCAGGCATTCACATGCCATCCACTTTTCATCAATCGGCAAACCCATATACCGAACTGAATATCAGTCTGTTAACGCATAGCGATATGACAATGGCACCACTTTTTGTATTGTATGGCTAAGCATACGCACACAAAAAGTCCTACCTTTGTCATATCAAACTATGCGTAAACATTTAACCTATTGCGATATGATGAAAAGAACCCTTCTGACAGCCCTTGTGCTGATAGGAACTGTCGCCAGCCGCGCACAGCAGCCAGCCTACCTCGACGAGACCTTGCCTATAGAGCAAAGAGTGGACGATGCCCTGCGGCGCATGACCCTCGACGAGAAGATAGCCGTGATTCATGCCCAGAGCAAATTCTCCAGCCCCGGTGTGAAACGACTGGGCCTGCCCGACTTCTGGACCGACGATGGCCCGCACGGCGTGCGCCCCGATGTGCTTTGGGATGAGTGGGAACAGGCCGGTCAGACCAACGACTCATGCGTGGCCTTCCCGGCACTCACCTGTCTGGCCGCCACCTGGAATCCACAGATGGCTTTGCTCTATGGGCAGTCGCTGGGCGAGGAAGCCCTCTACCGCGGCAAGGACATGATACTGGGACCCGGCGTGAACATCTTCCGCACCCCGCTCAACGGCCGCAACTTTGAATATATGGGCGAGGACCCCTATCTGGCCTCGCGTATGGTGGTGCCTTATGTGCAGGGCCTGCAGCAGAACGGTGTGGCCGCCTGCGTGAAACACTACGCCCTGAACAACGACGAAGAGTACCGCCACCAGGTGAACGTGGTAGTGAGCGACCGCGCCCTTCACGAGATATACCTGCCCGCCTTCAAGGCAGCCGTGACCGAGGGCAAGGCATGGGGCATCATGGGTGCCTACAACCTCTATAAAGACCAGCACAACTGCCACAATGCCGTGATGCTGAACCAGATTCTGAAAGGCGAATGGGGCTTCGACGGCGTCGTAGTGAGCGACTGGGGCGGTTGCCACGACACCGACGAGGCCGTGCGCAACGGACTGGACATGGAGTTCGGCACCTGGACCGATGGTCTGACCATGGGCGCTACCAACGCCTACGACAACTACTATCTGGCGGCCGCCTACAAACAAGCCATCAAAGCCGGCAAGTACACCACCCGCGAACTCGACGAGAAGGTGCGCCGTGTGCTGCGCCTCTTCTTCCGCACCACGATGAACCGCCACCGCGGCTACGGATTCCTGTGCTCGGACAGCCACTATGCCGCCGCACGCAAGATAGCCGGCGAAGGTATTGTGCTGCTCAAGAACGACCGCCAGTTGCTGCCCATCTCTCCTACAGCACAGCCACGGCTGCTCGTGGTGGGCGAGAACGCCGTGAAGATGATGACCGTGGGCGGAGGCTCCTCATCGCTCAAGGTGCAGCGGGAGATATCGCCCCTCGACGGTCTGCGCGCCGTATACAGCCATGTAGACTATGAGCGCGGCTATGTGGGCGACACCGGCGGACAGTACAACGGAGTGACCACCGGCCAAGACTTGAGCGAGACACGCACTGCCCAACAGCTCATTGCCGATGCGGTGGCCAAAGCCCGCGAGGCCGACTATGTGATTGTATTCGGTGGTCTGAACAAGAGCGACCATCAGGACTGCGAAGGGCACGACCGCACCGACTATGGTCTGCCCTACGGCCAGAACCAGCTCATCGAGGCACTCGCCGCGGCCAACAAGAACATTATCTATGTGAACATCTCCGGCAACCCCGCCGCCCTGCCGTGGCTCAAATCAGTAGCCGCCGTGGTGCAGGGCTGGTTCATCGGCTCCGAGGCTGGCGAGGCGCTGGCCGATGTAATCAGCGGTGCTGTGAACCCGAGCGGCAAACTGCCCTTCACCTGGCCCGCTGAGCTGAACGATGTGCCCGCCCACCGGCTGGGCGCCTATCCCGGCACCTGGCGTGCCGACCACAAGGTTATCGACGAGGAGTACAAGGAGGGAATCTTTGTGGGCTACCGCGGTGTGGAAAAATACAAGACCCGCCCGCTCTTTGCTTTCGGCCACGGCCTTTCCTACACCACCTTCCGCCTGGGCAAGGCACAGGCCGACAAGAATACGATATCGGGCGACGAGCCCCTTCACATCACCCTCAGCGTGACCAACACCGGTCAGAAGGCCGGTGCCGAGGTGGTGCAGCTCTACCTGCACGATGTGAAAGCCAGTGTGGAGCGCCCTGCCAAGGAGCTCAAAGCCTTCGAGAAAGTATATCTGCAGCCCGGCGAGAGCCGCGACGTGACCTTCACCATCGACCGCCAGTCCCTCAGTTTCTACGACGAGACCCGTGGGCAGTGGACCGCCGAACCCGGAGCCTTCGAGGCCCTTGT
>ONMI01000040.1 GCA_900318915.1 uncultured Prevotellaceae bacterium
TCCAGCACCGCCTGCAGGAGGTAGGATATGCGCTCCAGCGTGTCCTTGTCGTTGCAGAACACCCGGTAGTCGTCGCGGTAGCGCAGTATCTCATAGCCCTTGATGCCCTCCTTCTCCAAAGCTTCATGCAGGAGCAGGTCGGAATAGCCGAGGATGATTTCGGCCACGAAGTCGAACAGCACGCTTCCCTGCGGAATGCCGATGTTGTGGCCGTGCTGCAGTGCACGGAGACACGTCTGTATATTTTCGGCCATCTGTTCGTGGTCGCTGTTCTCATGTTGGGTGCCTTTGCATGCCAGTGCCCATTCTATCGACTGTGGATTGATGCTTCCGTAGCAGTTGGTGATATCGCTGACAAACATGTAGCGGTATTCGAGCGACAGTTCCAGCGACCGCTGTTCTATGGAGTGCCACCAGTTCAGTATGGTTTCCGACTTGTGGAATTTCTCTACCTGCTGAGGCAGCACCGGCAGTGCGCACGAGGTGATGTGGGGCACGTGGTAGGCCTTGAAGCATTTCTGCACCGCCTCCCATCCTTTCGGGCAGCACACCTCCCTGGCCAGGAAGTAGTAGAGGTAAGGATTGGCGAGCATGAGCGGCCTCACGGCATAGCGTCCGTCTTTGTTGAGCAGGATGTCGAGGTTCACGTTGGGCAGATCGTCGGGCCGTCTGCCGTTCAGGCAGTCCTCCATCTTCTTGTTGCCGATTTGGTCTTTCACATAGGCCAGAACGGTATCAAAGTTGAAGTATTCCGGCAGTTCGAAACCATGAAACTGTTCCGATTTCATGAAGAAGTCGAGTGCTTCCTCCGCTTTCAGACTCAGTAAGTTTTTTGCAGTTTTTATCATAGGTCATGAGTTAATTTTCGGTATCCCCCTCATGGGGAAACTTTCTTCTGTCTGCAAATATACGGACCTTCTTTGAAAAAGGGCATGAAGAAAGCAGCAAATTTCATCCATTTGCTGCTTTCAGCCCTCTTTTTCCGTCGAGGGATATGATAGGATTTAGTAGGTTATGGCCGTGTGGGCGTTGGGCCTATTCGCCTTTTGAGGCGGCCTCTTCCTCTTCTATCTTCTGGATGATTCTTGCCAGCAGCGAGGCTTTTCCCATGGCGATATTCAGTTTCTGGTTGTTGCTGTCCTGCCCGTTTTTCTCGTTCTCTTTTTCCATGTCTTCATTTTTATGGGGTTATACATATCTTGAGTTGCCTTCTTTCTTTTGTTGTCGAGGCACTGCACCGCAAACCCGGCATCGCTCAGTTAGGCGAAAAACCGGGTTTCAGGGTGTGAAACCGGTGCAAAGATAAGGTATCTTTCCTCATTTTCATCGCCAAAAGAAGAAACAAGCCTTGCATTTGGGCGTTTTTTCTCTTCAGGCAGCGCTTTGTGCCCCAATAAGGCAGTTTCAAGAGGTATAATGGGCCGTCAGCCTATACGCGCGTACATAAATAGTAATAACAAACTGCAACTGTTACGGCTGTAATAATGACAAACAGACATCTTTGTCGGTGTTTTTGCGGCATTTTACAACAAAGAATCGGATAGATTGCATGGTGGAAGTTATTTTTTTTTAATACCCCGTCATCTTTTGACGGAGGTCAAGAAAAGGGGCTGTTTGCGCACACAGCGGCTCAAAAACCTTTTTTGTTTGCCGTTTTCGCCTTACCTTTGCAACCGCAAATGCTAAACAAGCATCAAGTTTTTAGGATAACGGGCTCCACGAAGAGTCCAAAAAGGTTAACAACAAAAGAAAGGTAAAAAGATGAAAAGAATTGTTTTAAGTGTTATGGTCATGCTGAGCATGACATTCGCCTTTGCTGAGAACGAGAACACCAATGCAGTGAACAATGTGCAGGCCTATGACATGACGGTGAACATGAACAAACTGGGTCAGACCCTGGGGCTGAGCTGGGATCAGCTCGAGTTTGTCTCCGATGTGCACACCGCTTTCTGCGCCGACATGAAGAACGCCGCCATGGCCGCCGAGTCGGAGCGTCAGAACATGGTCGACAAGGCCGTTCGCAAAGACCTGGCCAACATGCGCGTCATTCTCACCCACTCGCAGTATCAGAAGTACCTGCAGCTGCTCAACGTGACTTTCCACAACCGTGGACTGAAATAAGACCAGCCGGCACAAGAATATCTTATACAAAGCCAGATTAATGAGAGGTGCTTCTCCCCCCGTGTGGGAAGGAGCACCTCTTTTTTGTGTGGCCCTGTCAATAAGCCTGAATGAGCAGGACCTTCCTTTATGAGCACTAAATTTGGAAAAACCGATAAAAAACGCTATCTTCGCAGCATAATACCTTTTGCCCATGAAGACCCGAACCGTCATCCTCGCCCTTCTGCTCGCCGGCGCCGTGCAGGCCATGGCACAAACGGCCGACTACAGCAAACTCTCGCGCTATGTACGCATGGCCCTCACCGACCACCGTGCCACCCTACGGAGAGCCCCCGGCGACGACCGGCGGCAAAACGGGTGCCGGGTGCTGGCCTCGTTCGGACGCCTCCATGTGGTCTCCATTCCCCTGCGCGCCCTTCCCGCCCTCTCGGTCCACCATGCAGTGGAGCGTATCGAGGCCGGCGCTCCCCACAGCATCGCCATGGACACCACCGTCAGTGTGGTGCGGGCCACAGAGGCCCATACCGGTGTGGCGCTGCCCCAGGCCTTCACCGGCCAGGGTGTCGTCGTGGGTGTGCAGGACATCGGCTTCGACCTCACCCATCCCAATTTCTACGACACCGCGCTCACCGGTTCGCGCATCCGCTGCTTCTGGGACCAGCTCTCCGCCGATACCTTAGGCAGCGACCTCTTTGTGGGTGCCGACTACCGCACCGAAGCCGCCATACAGGCCTATGCCCACTCACGCGACGGACTCATCCAGACCCACGGCACCCACACCCTGGGGTCGGCGGCCGGTACCGGCTACGACACCCCCTACCGCGGCATCGCCTATGAGAGCGACATCTGCCTGGTGAGCAATGCCGTGTCGAGCGACCTCGTCCTCGTCGACAGCGCCGATGTCTACAAATACACCTATGCCACCGATGTGCTTGGCTTCAAGTACATCTTCGACTATGCCGCCCAGCGCGGCCTGCCCTGTGTGGTGTCGTTCAGCGAAGGTTCCTACCAGGACTTCCGGGGCGACGACGTGCTCTTCTACGCCGCCATCGACAGTCTGATGGGGCCGGGCCGCATCCTTGTGGCCTCTGCCGGCAATGAAGGGCAGCAGAACAACTATGCGTGCAAGCCCGCCGGTATGGAGTCGGCCCGCATCCGTCTCCTCGCCAGCGGCCGTACGGGCGGCCTCACCACCCGGAGCCGCGACCCCTTCACGCTTACGCTGCAGCTCTACCATGCCGACAACACCTATACCGGCTATCCCCTCTCGGCCCAGACCGTCTATGCCTGTGCCGACTCCCTCCTCACCGACACCCTCCTCGTGGACAGCATACCCTACTACATCACCGCACAGGCCTATCCCTCCTGCTACGACAGCGCGGAGACCGTGCTCGAGGTGTATGTCCAGACCGAGGGACAGCTGGGCATCAAGCAGTGGGTGGTGGCACAGGTGGAAGGGCTGGATGCCGAAGTCCACTGCCACCGCTGCGCAGGCTATATATCACCCCTCACCAGCGGCATCGCCGACAACAGCCATTCGGTCCACTCGCCCGGCAGCGCCCCCTCTGTAATCTGTGTGGGCGCCACCGGCTACCGCACCGGTTTCCGCAACTACCTGGGCGACTATGTGACCTACGACCAGGGCAACGACGGCAGGGTGAGTCCCTACTCCTCGGTGGGTCCCACCTTCGACGGCCGTGTCAAGCCCGATGTGGTGGCCCCCGGCACCAATGTCATCTCCTCCTACAGCAGCTACTACCTCGAGAACAATCCCGAGGCCAACGATATCAAGTCGGACGTGGCCCATTTCACCTTCAATGGCCGCACTTACGCCTGGAACGCCAACAGCGGCACCTCCATGTCCACCCCCGTGGTGGCCGGCGTCATCGCCCTGTGGCTGCAGGCCAAGCCCACCCTCACCACACAGGATGTGCTCGGTGTGCTGAGCCGCACCTGCCGCCACTACGACCCCTCGCTCACCTATCCCAACAATTCCTACGGATATGGAGAGATTGACGCCTACCGCGGTCTGTTCGACGTGCTCGGACTGGACCGCATCGAGGCCCTCTCGCCAACGCCGTCGGCCACCCTCCGCGCCGCTTTCAGCCCCGAGGGGCGGCTGGAGCTCCGCTTTGACCATCCGCTCGCACGCACCGCCCGGCTGCGCCTCTATTCCGTCACGGGGCAGTTGCTCCATCAGTGCTCCCTGCCTCACGGCACCGACACCTTTCTCCTGCCCATGCCCCGCCTGGCAGCCGGCGTCTATGCCCTGCAGGTCGACTCCCCCGAGCCCTCTGTGGCCGGCTCCACGCTTGTGCGCCTCAGCGCCCGCCGCTGACAGTCTGTACTCATATCTTTGCTGAAACCATCAATCCTTTCGCTTATGTTCTACTACCTTGTCCGCAAATACTGGAAAGGAACCCTGCTGGCTGTCGCCTTTTACCTGATGGGCTATTACACGTACTACAACTTCGACGACGCCATGTCCTTCATGGTGTGCATGGGGTCTTTGGCCTGGATGACAGGCCTCATCGTGCACGGCACTCGGGGCAACGGAAAGAAACTGGTCAGTCTGGCCACCGGACTCGTCAACCTGCTCCTCATCCTGTGGTATGTGGTGTCGCTCAAGCCGCTCCGCCGCCTGGTGCGCCGCCTGCGCTATATCGGGCTCTCGCCGGAGCCATACCCCTATCTGGCCCTCTACGGCAGCCTGGCCGACACCCAGGCCATGCTCCACAAGTTCTCGCTGGCACCCTTCTACGACAAGACACCCCTCACCCGCGCTGCCCTATGGCAGTTGCTGGTCCGTGGCAGCCTCCGTTTCGCTGATGGCGACAAGGGCCCCGAACTGCAGGTCGGCCCTTGGTCCGATGCCCCCAGCGACGGTATCGACCAGGCTTTTGAGCGCACCCTCTATAAATTTCTCTGTCAGGCGGCCCAGCCCGGCCAGACGGTCACTCCCAAGCAGTTGGCCCGTGTCATTTCCTATTATTCCCAAAAGAGAAAGAAGACCAAGCAGTATGATATTGACAACCAGTTCCGCTTCGCCGACCTCCTCAACACCGGCCTCCACCTGCGGGCCTACACCAAGACCGACATCCGCAACATCTGGGGCATGAAGCGCTTCCTGAAGGGACTGCCCGCCACCCGCGAGCAGCTCACGGGCAAGGGCGCCGAACTCGAACTGCGTCGTGTGTGGCCCGATTACATGGCCTATGCCTACCTCTTCGGTATCGAGCAGCGCGTCATCAAGCGCATCGCCTCGATGCTGCCTGCCGACGACGGCTCCGCCCAGGACCGTCTGCTGCGCCTGCTCACCACCAGCAAGCCCCACCGCCGTGCCTTAAAGCGCATGATGGCCGCCGCCACCACCGCCACCCCGATGGCCGAGGATGCCGCCGCGGGGTATATGGGACGCTTCTCCTTTGCCTGGCATGTAGACGAGATTTACGATATTTAGTCAGGAACCCAACCTTAAAAAGAGACACCATGAGATACCTAAGAAAATATATCCTCCTTCTTGCCGCCCTCCTGACGACCCTCCCGGCCCTTGCCCAGGACGACGACGCCTTCTTCTATCCCTTCCTGCCCTCCTGGCTCGACAACCTGCTCTCGTTCGTCACCATCATCGTGGTGCCGGCGGTCGTCATCATCCTGTTTGTGGGCATGGGCAAGAAAGTGTTCCGCACCATCTGGTATGTCATCTCGCTCCAGCCGCTGCGCCGCCGCAGGTTGCGCGAGCGCCTCTCGGCACAGTTGGAGTACTACCGCGACCTGCCCGCAGAGGGCAACCTGCATGTGGCCAACGCCGTGATGAACTCCCTCTCCTCGGCCTGGATGGCCGACTACGGCGGCCTTTTCGGTGCCATGATACTGCGGCTTGTAGACAGTGGGGCGCTGCGCATCGTCACCACCCCGAGGGTCTATGGCGTGGAAGACCATCCGCAGTTGGTCATCGGCACCCTGCCCGACGGCAAGGATGCCCAGGAAAAGCATTTGGGCGCCACCGAACGGGCTTTCTTCGAGTTGCTGAAGAAAGCCGCCGGTGCCGACGGCGTGTTGCAGCCCCGCGAGCTGCAGCAGTATGTGCGCAACAACAAAGACGACCAGTTCTTCAGCGGTCTGACCTCTTTCACCGAGAAGGAGCAGCAGATGGCCAAGGACACCGACACCGCCGTCCAGCTGCTCGGTCTGCGCAAATTCCTGCTCGACTTCTCCCTGATTGCCGAACGCGGTATCAAGGAGATGCCGCTGTGGAGGGAATACCTCGTCTACGCCACCCTGTTCGGCATTGCCGACAAGGTGAGCGAGAATTTCGCAGAGGTCTACTCCGACTATTTCAAGATGAACGCCATTGCCGGCACACAACTCAGCATCGTGGGCAACAATGCCCTCTTTTCCTACGTCGACGCCACACTCCATGGTGTGGACTGAGCCTACGGCCGTGCCCTCTTACGCCCGCATCATCTCCTCGTACAGCTCCCGGTGATGGCCCGCCACGATGATGTGGTGGTTGCCGATGGGCTCGGTCAGGAAGTAGCGGGCGCGCTCTTTGTCTGCCAGCATGATGACCTGCTGCGTGCGGCACAGGTCAGGCTGCGACGGACTGGCCGTGAGCATGCCTTCCGCCACAAAGTACCGGCTGTCGGTGGCCGATGCCTTGAAGATGGTCACCGCACCTTTCTCCGCCACACCGCAAATGCCCACACCGATGCCCGACTCGAAATGGGTGTCGAGCCTCATCGTCTGTATCATGTTCAGCGGTATGGTGCAGTGGGCAAACCACATCTCGCCTGTGGCGGTGTCTATGCGGGCCGGGTTGGCCTGGAAACCGGACACTCCCAGCAGCGCTTTGGTGATTGCCATCGACAGCAGGGCGGGCACATCGCCCTCGCAGCCGGCCAAGATGCCTTCGGCGTTGAGCCGTGCCAGCGCCATGCACCCTGTGTTGTGCACGGCATCGAGCAGGTCGAAGCAGCGCAGCGTGAAACCGTCCAGGTGGTAGTCGGCCACCAGTTGGCGCAGGGCCCGGTAGATGCGCATGGCACCGGGCAGTGCCGCCTCTACGGCGGGTGCCGCGGGCTGTGTCATCGGCGGTACGCCGGCTCCTGTGAGCCAGGTATCGCAGGCCGAGGGTGTGGGGGCCGGCAGGTCCTCATAGCGCTGCAGCAGTTCCTTCATCGGTATCTCCACCAGGGTGATGCCCCACCGTTGATACACGGCGTAGGCGTCGGCATGGCTCGAGATGAGCCAGTCGGAGGGTTCTCCCACGATGCCCAGACGCATGCCGCGCAACTGTTTCCGGGCCTCGCCGGCCCGTGCCAGCAGTTGCAGCCGTGCGCTCACCGCCTCACTCCTTCCGTGTATGATTTCCCCCTTCAGGCCCTGTTGCCGCAGATACGACAGTATCTCCATCGATGCCGCCAGCGAGTTGCTCTTGCCCGATGTGAGCAGATAGAACGTTTTTTCGGCCGCCTGTGCCACGAGTCGGGGCAGCAGCCGCTTGAAGATACCCTCCGTGCCGCCCGTGCGCACATAGAGCAGGTTGAGCGCATGCTGTCCGTAGTCGCTGTAGTCGGTGCCGCGCAGCACATAGGGCATGTGCAGACTGTCCAAGAACTGCTGTGTGGCCTCGGCGATGGCCGCCGCATCGTGCAGTTCGGAGGTGAGGGTGTAGATGGCTATATCTTTCATGTTTTCCATAGAAATTAGGTTTGGTGTCCAAAAATACATAAAAATGAGCAAACAACAGGTCTTCGGCAATGGCTTTTTCTTCAAAAAACATTATTTTTGTGCCAGACTATACCTTATTTTATATATACCCCATGCAGAAAGAACGAAACCGTGCCGATGAATACCGTAAGGCCGCCTATGAGGGCGACCCCAAAGCCATGAACAACCTTGGGGTGTGCTACAGGCGGGGCACCGGGGTGGTGCAGAGCCTGGAGCTGGCTTTCCAGTGGTATATGAAAGCCGCCCTGCTGGGCGATGTCTACGGCATCTTCAATGTGGCGGAGTGCTACTTCAAGGGCGAGGGCGTGGAGAAAGACCTGACCAAAGCCTTCGAGTGGTACCTCAAAGCCGCCGACTTGGGCGACAAGCAGGCGCAGGTGAACGTGGCCAATGCCTACTACCTGGGGCAGGGGGTGGAGACCGACCATCGCAAGGCCTATCTGTGGTACCGGGAGGCGGCCTTTCAGGGCCACATACAATCGCAGAAGAATCTGGGCGCCGCCCACTGGAATGGCGACGGTGCCGAGAAAGACGAGGCAGAGGCTGCTTTCTGGTATGAGCTGGCCGCCCAGGGCGGCGACCCGCAGGCACAGTTTGCCACGGGCTGGTTCCTCCTCACGGGCACCGGTGTGACGCAGAACAAGCCCCTTGGCCTGCGGTGGATTCACAAGGCCACGGCACAAGGCTATCAGCCCGCCATCGACTACTGCCGCGAGCATGGACTTAGTATATATTAAAAATTAAAGATTAAAAATTAAAAATTAAGATGGGGAAATGAGGAAATGGGAAGGTGAGGAAATTGAGAATTTGAGGAAATGAGGAAAAGAAAATCATGCATAAATAATTATTCATGATTTATGAAAAGATAAAGCGCTAATAATGTTTATTTTGAGGCGACATCCAGATGCGGGAGGCGACAAAAAAGGGCATCGGGTGCGATATTTGTCGCATCCGATGCCCCTGAAAAGGTAGTTCGTTGTAGTTATCTCACCACAGCCTTTCTCACACTGCCGTCGGCCTTGCGGGTCAGGATGATACCCTTCTGCCGCTTGCTGGTGCGTTGTCCTATGATGTTGTAGCTTTCGCCTTTGTCTTCGCCGGCGGTTATCTCGCTGATGCCCGCCAAGTCGACGGTGGCATCGTTGGAGAAGTCGCTCTCACCCTGCTCGGTGAGCACGGTCACGTTGTAGACATGGCTCTCGGGCGAGAGGCCGGCCGTGGCGCTGGTGAAGCGCTCGCTGCCTTGCATGCCCTCGGTGCGGCCGATGGGGCTGTTGTCGCGGTACACCATGAAGCCTTTCACCTGCGGCGAGCGACCCTCGTAGGTCACATCGTCGACCATGAACATGAACTGGCCTTCCGACTTGCAGCGGATGGCGAAATAGCGGGTTCCCTCGGGCAGGTCGACACTGATTTGCTCCCATTCCTGGGCCAGCGCCTCGCGGGTGCCGCCTATCACCTGGAACTGGTCGGGGTCGGTGCCTTCCAGCGAGTAGAGCACCTCATACTCCTCCAGTCCGTCGTCGGCGCTCACCGACTGACAGTAGAAGGAGATGGTCTGTGCGCGGCCGGAGAGTTCGGGCGAGATGAGCCAGTCGTTGTTGGCTCCCTCATGACTTCTGAAGGTGGTCATATACTGGTCGCCGCTGTGGGCGCCGAACTGCGGCACCTGTTCCAGGTCGAGTCCTGCCAGCACGGGGTTGAACACCATGAAGGCGCACGGCTGGTAGATGTTGTCGTAGTAGGTGCCGCCAATGCCGTAGGTGTCCTGTCCGTCGAGGTCCACCAGTTGCCACAGGCCCGCATTGGCTATGCTGAACGGGTCGTAGTTCTCAAAGCCCTCGGTATAGGTGTAGAACTCGTCGGCGGGTGCCGTCCAGGTCAGTTCCACCTCACCGCTTTCCTCCACCATGCTGGCGGCCAGGTCGGACACCACGGGGATGTCCTGCCGTATCACCTTCACCATGACCGTTTCCGAGGTGTTGTTGTCGGCGTTCTCGTCGTCGCTCCATTCCACCGAGGCGGTCACGGCTATCTCACCGTCGAGATTGGCCGGGATGGTGTATTCAAGGTTGGGGTAGAGCAGGGTGGCGGCGGGCACGTCGAGGGTGGCGGTGGTCACCACGCTGTCGTTCACGGCCAGCCTGACCAGTGCCTCATGGGCATCGTTGTTGCCCTCGTTCGACAGTTTGACCTGGAACGAGGCCTTGGCGCCCACGTTCACGCGCGAGGGAGCATTGAGGCGTATGGCCAGGTCGTTGTCGGCCACATCGCCGATGTAGATGTTGTCGATGATGGGCGGCACCGACGGATTGTTCGACATACCGCAGAACTGCACCGTGATGTAGCCGTCGTCGGTGCGGTAAGGCGTCAGGTCTACGGTGGCCTTCTGCCATCCCTGGTCGCCGCTCATCAGACTGAAGGTCTGCACGGTGTCGGGCTGGGCGATGGAGTTCTGGCCCACGAGCACTTTGATCTCGGCATCGGTGTGCGGCACGGCCCAGTAGTAGAACGTCAGTTTGGGCCGCTCGCTGTTCACCAGCGAAATCTTGCCCGAGGAGATGGTGCCCACCTCGCCGGGATAGCTGGGAATGAAGGCGATGCAGCCCATGTCCTCATCCTGCGACATCGACTGGAACACCTGGAAGGAGTTGGGCGTTGTGGCGGTCCACACCTCATAAGCGGGCATGCCCTCGGTGAAACTCTCGTGGAAGGGCAGTTCATAAGGAGCGCCCACCAGCACGATGCCCAAGCCCTTGTCGCTCTCGCCCACACTGTTCTGTGCGGTCACATACAGACCGGTGGCATACTGCTGTCCGTCGGTGGGCAGGCCGGTGAAGCCAAACTGGCGCTCGGTGAGTCCCTCCTCGAGCAGGTCGTTCTGTACGCTGTAGATATTGTAGGTCAGTTCGGCGGGGTCTATGTAGCGGCCGTTGCGTCCGGTGGCGGGAGCGTCCCACGTCATGAGGGCGTTGCCGCCCAGGTAGTCGGTGATGGCAATGTTGCGGGGTGCTGCCGGCACGTCGACGCCCACCATGACAGAGGCGCTGTTCTCCAGGCCCTTGCCCCACTCGTTGTAGGCCACGATGGTGTAGCTCACGTTGCCGGGCTCCATGCCCTGGTCGGTGAAGGAAAGCTGCTGTCCAGGCTGTACCTCCTGGTCGAGGGTAGCCACCAGGAGCGAGCCGTCGCGGTATACTTCCACTTTGGTGAGCGATGCGAGCGGCTGTCCGCCCACATTGGTGGTGGGAGTCTTAAAGGTACCGCTCACCTCCATGCCGCCCATCGCGTCGGCTGTGAGCACGATATCGTCCACAGCGGCGGGTGCGTCAATGGCCGGACCCTCGGTCACCTTGATGCCCGATATGGTGATGCCGAAGAAGTCTTCCGAGGCGGCACTGATGTCATGGATGCCGAGGCGGTAGACACCGTCGTTGCTGATTTGGATGAGGCACTCCACGGTCTGCCGGCCGTCAATGTTTCTGGGCTGCATGGTCATGGTGTAGCCGGCCACTTCCAGGTCGGTGCCGAAGCCCGCTTCCACGGTTCCCACGCCGTCGCCGCTGGTCGACACATCGAAGGAGAGGTTGTAGGTATGGTTGCCCTTCAGCTGCATCGGCGGCAGCACGAGCCAGTCGTCACTGGGTGTGTCGCCGCGCCAGTTGGGCTGGTTGTGGGCACCCTGTCCTGACATTTTGAAGTAAGCGCGGTCGTTGTTGGCGTCGATGATGTCGAGCACGTCATACAGTTCGTAGGTGTTGACATCGTTGGCATACGGAGCCTCGAGCGGGTATCCCCAGCGCACGGCATCGCCCGCGTTGCCCCACTCGGCCTCCACCTCGCCGTTGAAGGCGGTCACGGTGTAGCGGTACGGGCGGTACGGTCCTTTTTCCAGGTTCATCTCGAAGCGGGTGTCCTTGAGTCCCTCGGCCAGCACCTCGTCGGTATAGAAGTCGGTCACGCGGTAGCTCAGCTGCTCAGGGTCTATGTATCCACCGTTCCATCCCTCGGTGGTGGCGTTCCAGGTCAGGACGGCCTTGCCGGTGGCGTCGTCGATGGCCAGCTCCACATTGTCGGGGCTGTAGGGCACGTCGAGTCCCACCCATTCGGTTTGCACGTTCACACTCTTTCCGTTGCCGTGCTCATTGCTCAGCACGATGGTCAGCTTGTGCTTGCCGCCGGTCAGCGTCACCGTTTTCTCCACGCGGCTGCCGGCTGCTGCCGTGCCGGTGACCAGGGTGTCGGTGTCGTCGGCTATCACGGCATAGTCCACATCACCCGTCATGGGTTCGCCGCCCGCATTCACGGCGGGGATGGTGAAGGCCACGGTGCCGGTGAAGGCGCCCTCGGCGAAGGAGACGGTGATGTCTTCAGGAGCTGCGGGTGCCCCAGGGTCGGCGCTCACCGGCACGTAGATGGCCACGAACTCCTCACCGTCGGCGAAGTCGAGTTCCTTGGCGGCGGCACCGGTGGTGGTGTCTACGCTGTAGAGGGAAGATGTCTTGTCTTCATTGACGGCGGCCCAATAGAGGGTGCCGTCCTTCATGTCGAACACGGCGCTCTGCAGCACCTCGGCGGGATGCACGCCGGTGGCGCCTATCTCAGTGGCGGCGCCGGAGGTCTTGTCGATGCTGTAGAGCACACCGTCGAGACCGATGGCGAAGGCCTCGCCCTGTGCGTTCACGGCCAGTGCCACATAGGTGCGCTCGGTGTCGCCGATTTTCTGGGCGGTGGGCACGCTGTAGTCGATGGTGGAGAAATTCACGGCCGTGCCGCTGGCGTCGCGGTTGAAGGCATACACCTGGCCGGTGGTGGGGTCATAAGCCGAGGCGTAGGCGATGGCGGTGAAGTCATCGTAGGCATATTGTCCGGAGGCTTCGGTCTGCTCCCACGTCTCGGTGTCGAACTCTAAGTAGCTCACGTTGTAGATTACACCGTCCCACTCATAGTAGTTCACCCCGTGGAAGGCGCCGTTGTAGAACGTTCCGCCGCCGTTGATGTTCATGTAGTAGTAGTCGGTGTAGAGCTCGTTGAGGCTGTTCGAAGCCGTGGTGAACGAGTAGGCGCCGTAGGCACGGTCCCAGTCTTCGAGTCCCTCCCACGAGGCGCGGTTGATGAGCACACCCCAGAGTTGCTTGCCCCCCTCGAGCTGGATGTGCCGGCTGCGGTTCACCGGGCGTGCGAAGGGATTCCGCAACAGGCCGAACTGTCCGTTCTGTGCAGCCATGCCCGGTGTGTAGTGTTGTACGGGGCGGAGCATGCCGGCCTTGTGGGCCAGGCGTTGCACACGGGCCTGGTGGAGCAGGTTCTCCACGGGGCCGCTCACTTTCTGCGGCTGCTCATGAGCCTTCCCTGTCTGCTGGGCGACGGCGGTGAGGCTACAGAGAGCCAGTGTCAGCGCCAACAGGCAACGGATGCATAAAGCTTGTTTTTTCATTGCTGTTTTGTTTGATGTTGGTTTTTGTAATTAGGTTTGGTGTATGTTTTTCAAATAAACATGCAAAAGTATACTTTGTTTGCCATTGCAGCAAAAAAAACAATCCGTTTTTTTCTGAAAAAAGGCCGAAAGCGACGCCTTGCTCTCCTATGTTCAAAAAAAATGGCCTTCCGATTGCTTTTCTGCCCGAATATTGCTATCTTTGCCCATGGCATTAGCCGCCAAAGCTATAAAAAACGTGATTATGAATATACCCTCCGAATTTGACCGCATACGCCCCTTCGAGCCCGAAGAGCTGCCCGAAGTCTACGACCGCCTCCTTGCCGACGCACAGTTCCGCCAGGTAGTGGCCTATCTCTATCCCGACGTGCCCTTTGAGGCGCTGGCGCAGAAGATGCGGGCCTGCAAAACCAATCTCGAATTTCAGAAAGCCTTTCCCTACCACTTCCTGGGCCGCCTGCTGGAGCAAGCCAGTACGGGGTGCGACATGGACGTGAGCGCCGTCGATGTGAACGGCCGCTACACCTTTGTGAGCAATCACCGCGACATTGTGCTCGACTCGGCCCTGCTCGACCGCCTGCTCATCGACTGCGGTTTCACCACCACCTGCGAGATAGCCATCGGCGACAACCTGCTCTCGCTGCCGTGGGTGAAAGACCTGGTGAGGGTGAACAAGTCGTTTATCGTGGAGCGCTCGCTGCACGCCGGCGAGATGCTCCGGGCCAGCAAGCGCATGGCCGACTACATGCACTTTGCCATCCGTGAGAAACAGGAAAACATCTGGATAGCGCAGCGCGAGGGCCGCGCCAAGGACAGTGACGACCGCACCCAACCCGCCATCCTGAAGATGATGGCCATGGGCGGCGAGGGCACCGTGGTGGAGCGGCTGAGCCAGTTGCACATCGTGCCGCTCTGCATCAGCTATGAGTATGACCCCTGCGACTACCTCAAGGCGCGCGAGTTCCAGCTCAAGCGCGACAATCCCGAGTGGAAGAAGAGCGCGCAGGACGACATAGAGAGCATGCGCACCGGCATCATGGGCTATAAGGGCCGCATCCACTACCACTGCGCCCCCTGTCTGGATGCCTGGCTGGCGGAGATAGACACGGCCATGCCGCGCAACAAACTGTTCGACCTCATCGCCGCCCATCTGGACCGCGAGATTCACCGCCTCTACCGCCTCTATCCCTGCAACTACATCGCCGCCCGCCTGCTCGACGGCGACGAGGCGCTCAAGGCCCACTATACCGATGCCGACGAGCAGCGCTTCCTGGCCTATATAGAACAGCAAATAGGCAAGATCCACCTTGAGGGGAAAGATCCTGCCTATTTGCGTGAGCGGATGCTCACTATGTATGCCAATCCCTACCGCAACTGGGTCAAGGCGCAGTAGGGCTTACCTTACCACCACCTTGACACCGCGGTGCAAGTAGATACCGCTTTGTGTGGGCTTCGCCACGCGGACGCCCTGCAACGTATACCAATCTTCATGGCCGCCGGCATCGGACGTACTGTCCTTGATGCCGGTGGTTTCGTCGTCGAAGGTCAGGTTCAGACCGTCGGCGGCCTGGGGCAGCGCGTCGGCGGGCAACTGCAGGTAGGCTTTGTTCGGGCCGAAGCTGCCCGTCTTGCTCAACTTGAAGAAACCGATGCCGCTCTCGCCCTTGGCCAGTATCAAGTTGGCATAGTCGCCCTCGGTGGGGTCGAGCTGTATGGTTCCGGCCACACCCACCAGCAGGTTCTGCAGTTCGGTGCTGCTGCCTTGGGTGGCGAAGCGTGTGGGGTCAAAGCCTGCGGGCAGCGACACCTTGTCGTTGGTCGACCTGATGACGATGCCGGTATAGGCCGGCACCTGGTCGATGCGGGTGAGGATGACGGAGCGCTTGGCCGTGTTGAATCCCGTGGCGATATAGGCCACCAGCGAAGTGTTGCCGTCGAGGGTGAAATCGAGGTCGCTGGCGGAGCAGTAGGTCATCCAGTAGTTTTTCGGTGTTTCCGATTCTTCCACAATCGTGATTACGGGGTCCGATGCTCCGTTGGCCTTGGTGATATAGGCCAGCGAGCCGTTGATGCCGTTGGCGGGTCGGGTCACCGAGGCGGCATTGTCGCCCAGGAGGAGCACGCTGCCGTCGGTGGCGGGATAGTCGATGCGCAGCATGGCGCCCGTGAAAGTGTAGTCGCCGTAGGTGGCGGCATAGCCGTTCATGGCTTTCCAGTTGTAGGTGGGCTTGATGGGCACTACCCCGTCGAAGTGCGGTGTGGATACCACGTCGGTGGTGGGTTTGATGAGATAGGGCTCGCCTGCCACCACGCCGCGTGTGGCGGGGGTGGTGAAGAGCATCTCACGGCCGTCGGCAGAGACAGCGGTAAACTGCTTCAGACCGTAGCCGATGCCGAAGACTGCGGAGAGCTGGGCCTCTGAGGCGGCAAACGGCAAAGTGAGTGCCTGCCACTGGTCCTTCACAAAGGTTCGGCCCTTCATGGTGGCGTTCACGAGGTGGTCGGCGGCATTGGCCAGAGCGGTGCTGCTGCTGGTGGTCACGTCGTAGGTGAAGGCGGTGGGAGTGGACACGGCGGCATAGCGGGCGTTGACCAGTGTTTGCACGCGGTCGATGCGTGTGGAGAGCCACTCCTTCAGCTGTTTCACATAGGAGACCTGGTCTTGCCAGGAATAGAATTTCTCCATGCTGCCGTCGGGAGGAGTCACGCCCCATCGGCTGTAGTTCATGGCCCAGGTCTGGGCCACGGTCTCTGCCAGGCGGTCTATCTTCTCGTTCAGCTGCTTCTTCATGCCGGCATCTATCAGACTGTCGAGCTTGTGCTTCATGGCACTGATGAAAAGCGGGTCGCTGTAGAGCTGGTCGACGAAGGTCTTGATAGACGACGAGTTCTCGAAGTCCACCGTCAGGTCGTTGTCGTTGGCGCAGGTGATGTTGCCGTAGGCCAGGTCTTTGTCCCACACCGGGCCGAGGCTGAGTTTGGTGTCGGTGTCGCGGTACGCCTTGACCGACATGATGCCGTCCCAGTCGGCGGTGATTTCGGTGATGAGGAGGAATTTCATCCAACTGTCCTCATCGTTGTAGGCGCGCCATCCGTGCGGGTCGGTGCCGCGGTCGAAGGCCGGTTTCCAGGTGTTGACGAGCCAGTCCTTAATGGGGTCGATGACGGCGTCGCACGAGGCGGCATCGGTCTCGTCGGCCGGTTCCGGGTTCTTGATGTTCACCTGCAGGTTGTCCTGTGAGAAGCACATGGGTTTGTCGAGCATGTCGCCACGGCCTTGGAACTCCACATACCAGCCTGTGTCCTCGTCAACCGGTATGCGGTCGGGGTCGGCCTCGGGATGGTCGGTCACTTGATAGGTGCCACGGTAGTCGCCGTTGATGACCAGGTCGACGAATTTATAGCTCGGTGTGAACGGCATGCCCACCATCTCGGAGAGTTCGGCGGTCAGCGCGTTGCGTATGAGTGAGTTGTCGAAGGCGTTGGCCAGTAGCACCCAGTTGCGTTTCTGGTAGCCGCGTCCTAAGAGGTCGTGTTTGTGGGCCAGCCCGTCGGACGAGCCTTTCTTCTTGGCGAATTTCAGACGGTAGGGGCGTTTGGAGGGGTCGGCGGTGGAGTTGCCGCGCACCTTGATTTCCAGGTCGCGCAGGTCGGTCTCCTCAAACGACTCGCAGTAGTGGGGGCTCGAGGGGTCGCTGGTGGCCCTTACGGTGATGGTGGCGTTGTGGTAGAGCGCCTCGCCGGTAGTCCTGTTTTTGGTAAGGTCGGTGTCCAGGTCGCCCACGTCGGGTATGTCGATATAGATAGTGGGGGCATCGGTGAGCTGCACCCGGTAGGCCATCTTCGAGATGAGCGAGCCGTCGGGAGTACCGTCGTTGGGGGTGGCCTCCAGCGATACCTGGGGAGTGGTGCCGCTGGCCGACGAACTCAGCACGATGCTCCAGGCGGGCAGGGTAAGGTTGCCGGCTCCGCCGTCCCACTGGAATTTGATACGCTTGCCCTCCACATATTTATAATAGGTCTTCCCGTCGTTGGGCACGCCCATGCTGTAGTAGTTGCCTTTCAGCTGTAGGGTGCCGTTGCCCGGTGCCGCCACATTGTCGTAATTGGCCATCGCCACGGTCACGTTGCTGAACACGGGGCCGGTTACGGTCGACTTGGTTCGGATGAAATAGCAGACACCGGCCGTAGTGGCGGGCTGCTGCATCTGTTTGAAGAAGAAGGTCTGCCCCTCGAAGCGGTCGAACGCCTCCAGGTAGTAGTTGTCGGTGCCGAAGGCTTGGTCGAGCACGGCTTTCGTAGCGTTGAAAGGCAGGCAGATCGGCTCCCACACACCGGAAATGAAGGTGCGGTTGCTGAGGGTGATATTGTAGGTGGAGCCGGTGGCGAGACTGCCCGAGTAACTCCACCAGTTGGTGGCGTCGATGTTGATGTTTTGGGCTGCCCGGGCTTTGCCGGGGAGTGATAGCACTGCGGTGAGGCAGAGCAAGACGAACCACAATCGGTTTTTGGTGAGCCGGCATGCTGTCGGCAGCATGCTGCTTGTTTTTGATTTGCAGTAGTACATACAGTGAAGGTTTGTAAAAAGGTCAGTTTTGCATCTTTAACTGGATGCAAAGGTAGGACTTTTTTTTACAACCGGACAAAAAAGTCTAATTATTTTCTTTGAACTGCCGCAAAATCCGGGCTATCGTCTGGCTGATATTTCCTCGGGCCACCTCCGTGCGCAGGGCCTCTTCGAGCGGCAGACCGGGAGGATTGATACACTCTGCAAAGGCGAATCCCGCCTCGAGCAGCACCTCGCGGTCACTGATTTTGCCTGCGATGAGACAGGTGGGCACACCGCCCGCCTTCTGAAGGATGCCCATGGGCAGTTTGCCCATCAGCGTTTGGCGGTCGGCGGAGCCTTCGCCGGTGACGATGAGGCGCGCGCCGCGCACCGTCTCCTCGAAGTGGATGGTGTCGAGCAGGAGTGAGATGCCCGAACGGCATGCGGCGTTCATGTACTGCAGGAAGGCGTAGCTCAGTCCGCCCGCCGCGCCGGCACCCTCCTCGGCTGAACGGTCGAAGCCGAAATGCCGGGCCGACACCTCGGCGAAGCGCCGGGCCCTCTCGTCGAGCTGGACCACCATCTCCGGGGTGGCCCCCTTCTGGGGCGCGAAGACATGAGCGGCGCCGTTCTCACCGCAGAGTGGGTTTTTCACATCGGAGGCCAGGGTGAACCTCACCGGCTTCAGTTGGGCGATGTCGTCCCACTGACCGTGCGGTGCAAAGGCATCGATGAGCGCTCTGAGCATACCCGTGCCCGAATCGCTGGTGGCGCTGCCGCCGAGTCCTACGATGATGTGGCGGGCACCCCTGCGCACGGCGTCGGCCACCATCTGGCCCACACCGTAACTGGTGGCCACCAAGGGGTTGCGCTCCTCGGCCGTCAGCAGCGAGAGTCCGCAAGCCTGTGCTACCTCTATCACCACCATGTCGCCGTGGAGCAGGTAGCACCCCCTCACGGTGCGCATCATGGGGTCTTTCACGGCCATCTCTATCAGCCGGCCGCCCACAGCGGCATGGAAGGCCTCGGTAAACCCCTCGCCGCCGTCGCTGACGGGCACCTGAACAATTTCCGCGTCCGGGCATACGGCCCTCGCCCCTTCTGCTGCGGCCTCATTGGCCTCGCGCGAACTCATACAGCCTTTGAATGAGTCCAGCGCCATCACTATCTTCATACGCTACAGTCTTTTCTATCGTTTAAGGTTATCTATCGGATAGCAAAGATAGCGATTTTTTTCAGATAATCACGCCAACCCTACTGTATTTTGCGGGCAGAGGAGCCGTTTTATAGGCAGCCGGCCTGGCGCAGCACCTCCTCGCAGCGGGCTATGTCGTCGGGTTTCAGCACAAATCTGGCCTTCTCACCCTCGGAGAAAGCGTACATGTACTTGATGCCGATGCCTGCGGCGGCCAGATGGCTGAGAACCTCTCCCATGGACCCCGGGCGGTCGGCACACTCTATGCACACCACGTCGACCAGCGACACGGCGAAGTTGGCTTCGCTCAGCACCTGTACGGCGCGTTCGGTGTCGGCCACCACGATGTGCATGATGCCGAAGTCGGGCGCCTCGGTCATGGAGAAGGCCTTCATGTTGATGCCGTGGGCCCCCAGGAGTCGGGCCACCTCGCTGATGCGGCCCGTCTTGTTCTCAAGAAACAAAGATATCTGTTTTATCATAACGCTATTCTTTATTGTCGGTTTTTCGGTGGCAGTCTATTTCAGTTTGCGCAGGTCGATGACCCGCTTCGACTTGCCCTGGCTGCGCTCTATGCTGCCCGGCTCCATCAGTTTCACATCGGCCTTGATGGAGATGACGCTCTTCAGTTTGTCGGCCAGCGCCTTGCGTATGGCCATCATCTGCCCTATCTCGTCGTTGAAGTAGTCTTTGCGCACCTCCACCTGCACCTGCATGGTGTCGAGGTTGTTCTTGCGGTCCACCACGAGCATGTAGCGGGGCTCGAACTGCGGCATGGAGAGGATGACGCTCTCCACCTGCGACGGGAACACGTTGATGCCCCGGATGATGAGCATGTCGTCGGAGCGTCCCATCACCGGTCCCATGCGCACGGAGGTGCGTCCGCAGGAGCAGGTGCCTCCCATCAGCGTGCACAGGTCGCGCGTGCGGTAGCGCAGCAGCGGCATTCCCTCCTTGGTGAGCGTGGTGAACACCAGTTCGCCGGTCTGCCCCAGGGGGAGCGTCTCGAGCGTCTCGGGGTTGATGATTTCGGGGTAGAAGTGGTCTTCGCAGATGTGCGAGCCGTTCTGCGCCTCGCACTCGTAGGATACGCCCGGTCCGCACACCTCGCTCAGTCCGTAGAGGTTGTAGCCTTTCAGGCCCAGCCGCTCCTGTATCTCCTGCCGCATGCTCTCCGTCCACGGCTCGGCGCCGAAAGCACCGATGCGCAGCTTCAAGTTCTCCTTCTTCATGCCCAGCCGCTCCATTGTCTCGGCCAGGTAGAGGGCGTACGACGGGGTGCAGGCGATGCCGCTCACCCCGAGGTCCTGTATCAGCTTGAGGTGCTTCTCGGTGTTGCCCGTAGAGGCCGGCACCACGGCGGCGCCCAACTTCTCCACCCCGTAGTGGGCGCCGAGGCCGCCGGTGAAGAGACCATAGCCGTAGGACACGGAGAAGGTGTCGCCGCGCCGCACGCCATAGGCGGTGAGGGCCCGCGCCATGCCTTCCGACCATACCTCCAGGTCGCGCCGGGTATAGCCCACGATGGTGGGATTGCCCGTGGTGCCCGACGAGGCATGCACGCGCACTATCTCCGACGGCGCTGCGGCCTGCAGGCCGTAGGGATAGTTGTCGCGCAGGTCTTGCTTGGTGGTGAAGGGCAGTTTTGTGATGTCGTCGATAGAATGGATGTCGGCCGGGGTGAGGTCCATGGCCTGCATCTTCTCACGGTAGAAGGGCACATTGCGGTACACCAGAGCCACCAGTTTCTCCAACCGCTTGCCTTGCAGGTGGTGCATCTCGTCGCGGCTCATGCACTCCTTGTTCTTGTTCCAAATCATTATCTTTTCACCTATTTGTTAGAAATTTATCCAATTTCGCATTCGCTCAACAATCGGAAGTTAAAAGGAAGTTAAAGGGAAGTTAAAAGGAAGTTAAAGGGACATATGTCTCCTTCAGGAATCCCTCTGCCTTGTTCTTCCTACTTTCGAAAGTAGAACGATTTCCTATTGAAAACTATAAAATCGGTGCAAAAATAACAATTTTTCTGATAATCTGATAAAAATATGCGAATTTTTCTGACTTTTTATTGTCGGAGAATGGGCGGCAGGCCGCCTCCCCCTACAGCCGTACCACGAGTCCGATGCGCTTCATGCCCCTCGCCACTTGGATGACGATGAGTGAGAAGGCCAGCGAGAGGAGGATGCCTGCCACTCCATAATAGACCCCCTGCGGCAGATGCAGGCCCAGGACGCCGCAGACGGGATACCACACATACGGCAGCAGGTAGCAGGTGAGGGTGGCGGTGCCGGCCGGGGCGATGGGAGCCGTCCAAGCCGTGTGGTCCTTGATGTCGGTGAGCCAGTAGGCGGCGGCCGTGAGGGGGAAGAAGAGGGCCAGGCAGAAGAAGAGCCAGGTGGGGGTGCCTTGTATCTTGGAGACAATCCACCAATGGTGGGCGGCCCATCCGGCCGCCAGCATCACCGCGCCGATGCCGAGGAAGAGGAGGATGAGGCGGCTGTGCTGTCCACGGGCCTTGTAGTGGCGCATCAGCATCGAGGCGGCCAGGCCGGAGAGGCAGAAGGCGTGGCCGCTCCATCCGCCCGGCACGAAGGGCAGCAGCAGATAGCGCGAGAACCACGACTGCGGCACCAGGCTGCTGCTGTTGAGCACACAGAGCACGATGCCCAGCACCGCCGCCACCAGCACCCACTTCATGGTGCGGCGGCAGAGGAGGTAGGCGAGGGCGGTGACCAGGTAGCTCCATCCTATAAGGCCCAGAATGCCCCACCAGCCGGTGACGAACGGCTTGCCCTGCACATCGCACCACACCACCATGCCTAGCAGGAGGAGCGCCCCCGCCGCCTTGAGCGCTGTCACGACAGCCGTGCGGTGGGCGAGGGGAGTGTCCTCGTAACGGGTCCAGATGAGGAAGAAGCCCGCTATCATGAGCAGCGAGTAGGTGAGGTAGGGAATATGGCCGGCCCCCTCCTCGCAGTTGAGCGTGAAGAGTCCCATCACCACCAGGGCGAAGCTGCGCCACAGGATATGGCTGAGCACACTCCACTGCGAGGCGCCGCGCCTGAGGCGGTTGTCGATGGCGAAAGGCACCGACATGCCCACGCAGAAGAGGAAGGCCGGGAAGATGGTGTCGCTGAATCCCAGCATGTCCTCATCGGCGGCAGCATGGAAGAGCCAGTGGGGCACGCCCTTAAGCCCCGGGATGTCGTTGACAAAGAGCATCAGCATCATGGTGAGGGCGCGGATGGCGTCGATGCTCGCCACACGGCGGGAGGAGGTCTGCGTCATGGCCTATTCGAACACGAAGTCAACCAGTTTGCTGAGCGATTTCTCCTTGGTGTCGGAGTGGAAGGTGAAGAAGAGGGCGTGCTTGCCGGTCACCCCGGCCAGGTCGGGCAGCGCCACGCTCATCTCGCGGACCTCCTGCGGCATGTCGGCCTTCAGTTCTATGGTGCCCAGCACCTTGCCGCCCTTCGAGGTCCAGGGCCGGTCTATCATGATGTCGATGGTGCCGTCCACACCCTCGGGTATGAGTTGCAGGAGCAGTTTCACCTCTTTCTTGTCCGTGGTGTGCTTGAAGTTGAAGTATTTGTAGCCCACGATGCTGCCGTCGGTGTTGTTCACCACGAGGTTGCTGTTGTTCACAGGGTCGTAGGGTGCGTCGAAATTGGTCTCCGTGCCGTAGGAGGCCTCGATGTAGGAGCCGTAGAAGATGTTGTCCGGCCATTTGTGCTCGGCCACCTTCGGTCCCGTGTGCCAGCAGGCGATGCCGGCCGAGTGGCGCTCCAGCGGGTTGAGTCCGTCGAGCGAGAAGCCCTCCGAGTTGTACTCGCCCTCGCTGATTTCCACCTTGCCGCCGGGTGCCGGGTCCACCTTCACGGTGATGGGCGCCACCATGGCCTGGCGGGCATACTCGTTGAGGCCCGACTGCCTATGGTAGAACACATACCACTGCCCGTCAATCTCGCAGATGCTGCCGTGGGTGTTGCCGCTCACGTTGCCCGATGCGATTACCTCGCCCTGCTCGTTGGTCTCACGTCCGCGGCCGTCGATGATGGTGCCGCCGTAGGTCCAGGGTCCCAGGGGATGGTCGCTGTAGGCGTAGGCCAGGGTGTAGTTGGTGTCGGGCAGTCCGAACTCGCCGGGTTTGGTCCACCGGCTGTAGATGAACACATACTTGCCCTGTATCTTGCGGATGGAAGAGGCCTCGAAGAAGCGGAAGTCGCCCTCCTGGTTGCGTCCCGACACCATGTCCTCCACCACCTGGGTGCCGGGTTTCACCGTGGCCATCGTGGCAGGGTCGAGTTCGGCGGCATACGACCGCTCGAAGCCCCAGTAGCCATACACCCGTCCGTCGTCGTCGACAAACACGGCGGGGTCGAACTGCAGCACGCCGTCCACCTTGTTGGGGTCGTCCTTGCTCCAGTTGCACACCTCGAAGGGTCCGTTGGGCCGTGAGCTCTTGGCTATCAGACTGTTGCGGCCGCCCGTCTGGTCGTTGGGATAGAGATAGTAGGTCTTGGTGCCGTCGGGTGCCGTCACGAGGGCCACATCGGGCGCATAGAGCACATCGGCGGTGCCGGCCGAGTCGAACGGCTCACCCTTGGCGTTCTTGTCCACCACCAGTATCACGCCGTCGTAGCGCCAGTGGGTCAGGTCGTCGGTGGCGGCCGACCACACCACCTGGTCGCGTCCGCAGTAGGCGTCTTTCAGGTTGTCGTGCGAGCCGTAGATGTAGACGCGCTTCTTGCCTGGGTTGTCGGGGTCGTCGAACACGTAGGGCTCGCCGTCGGGAATGTGTTCCCAGAGGGGCAGGTAGGGGTTGCCCACGGTTTGGAGGGTGGCTGTCTTTCCGCTCTCCGTCTGCGGGGAGCACGACAGGGCCAGCGCCGCGCAGCAGGCGGCGGCAAGGGTCATGGTAAGATTGCTGTGTTTCATGTGTATGGGTGTTTTTAATAATCTTGGATAGTGGGAATGATTATAGGTGATGGATTTCGGTTTGCAGGTCTTCCAGAAATCTGGCGGCCTGGCGACCGTCCATCTGCGCATGATGGAACTGGAGCGAGACGGTGAGCGTGGTCTTGAACCAGCGGCGCCGGTATCGGCTCCAGGCGAGGAAGGGGTTGTTGTAGATGCCGCTGTATTGGTTGACGATGCCGTCGAGCTCGGTGCCCACCACCGCCGATGTTCCGATGAGTGCGGCGCCCTCGTCGTTGATGGGCCTGCCGGTGGCGGCCGCCTCCTGCGTTATCTGGTCGTAGTCGCGGCTGAACTGCTCCAGGTCGGGGCTGTAGGGCACGTCGCAGTTGGTGATGCCGCCATGGGCGGTGTCTACAATCACATTGATGGCCAGGCGGTCGAACTGGTACAGCTTCCCCTTTTCCGGCAGCAGATAGCACTCTTCGATGCCGCTTGCAGCCCGGCCGATGCACCAGCACAGGAGCATGTTGAATTTCATGCCCTTCCGCCGGCTTATCTTGCGGAGCCGCGTCACGTTGAAGGTCTTGAAGAGCGTCACCATGGGCACGGGCGACTTCATCCACATCTCGAAGGCTTGCGCCCGGGTGGTCTCTTGGGGGTTTATTTCCTGTTTCATCCTCTACAGCTTCTTCCGCCTCTCGGGTTCAGTGAGAGCCCGCTTGCGCGAAATGTGGTTCTCGGACACAAAGATACAACACTTTTCGGAATAATCGTTTTTTTTATTTACATCTTTTGTCGCGCTATGTGTAGAGGAGGATATCGGAGGCTTGCTATCCGGCAGGAAAGAAAAATCATTTTTATCTTGATAAAAGTGTAGTGAAGACACATTTTTATCTTGATGTTGCTCTCGAAAAAGTGGACACGAGATAGGGGAAAAGTGAGAGGGATGTAGTACTTTTGCACATGGGTTGCCCCCGAAGTGGAGGGCGTAGCCCGG
>ONMI01000048.1 GCA_900318915.1 uncultured Prevotellaceae bacterium
TTAAAGTGATTTTATAATACTTTAACTCCTTGTTTTTTCTATAATATGCCTATAAAAAAGCCGCTATTCCGTGTAACAACTGCAAATAATAGCAAATGGACCCAACCAGCGGATGCAGTGTGTCCAGTCCGAATGCCTTGTTGTACACATCCACGCTATCGACCAGAATAAAGTATTCGTTTGCCATAATCGTCTGATTTTTGCTGCAAAATTACATAAAGTTCCGCAATTACAATGTGCATAAACGCAGGAACCATAATCGTGGTAGGAAAAGCAGGAATCTGTATAAGTGCAGTAAAATAGAAAAGGTGTACCTTTGCAAAGGATTTGCGAAGTCAGGCTGCACCTCAGCAATTCGAGCAAGTTCGATTGCGTTCGGTTTGCACTGACATTGCCGACGGATTTTGAAACATAAAACGACAGCAATATGAAAAAGACATTTCTATCCAGAGTGCTGCTGACGGTCATTAGCTTGCTGGCACAGGAGCCACAAAAAGGTATCTATATCATTCCTGATGTCGGTTACAGAAGTGTCGCAACAAGAGTACGAATCAGTGATGGGCAGCAATCCCAGCGAATGCAAGGGCAGTAGTCTGCCCGTAGAGAACGTGACGTGGTATGATGCCGTAGCCTACTGCAATGCGCTCAGTCAGCGCGAGGATCCCGCCAAGATTATCAAATACATTGAGCATTATCAAATACATTGAGCATTAGTTAAACGGACGTAAGACAGAGACAATGAAACAGAAATTTTTCCTTATGTTGTTCGCCCTTGTGCTATCCGTTACGGCAATGGCACAAGAGACTATTTTCCCGACGAAGTTCACGGCTCCTGCCGAGTTTAACACGGGCAAGGTGCATATCTCGGTGCTGAGTCGTAGTGAGCATCAGATGACCACCAACTTCCTTTTCGAGCGAGGCAGCCGCAATTCGTGGCACTATCATCCGAATGCCACACAGGTGCTGATGGTGCTCAGCGGCGAGGCCTACTATCAGGAGGAAGGCAAGCCCAAGCAACTGCTCAAGAAGGGCGATGTGGTGACAACGGCTCCCAACGTGCGCCATTGGAATGGTGCCACGCCATGGAGCGACTGCGAGTGTATGACCGTCAGCGACGTCGTGGCAGGCGAGGAGCATGCCGTGCAACTGAAGCAAGTGACCGACGAGGAATTTACATCCCCCATCAAACATGAGACCATGATTGTAAGATTAGCCGAAATCGAAGTTTATCCAGAGCATCTGACGGAATACCTGAAGTTTGCCAACGAGGTGGACCGGCTGAGTGTGGAGCGCGAGCCGGGAGTCGTCTGCCTGTTCCCTTTGCAGAGTGCGGAGGATTCCACCCAGATTCGCATCCTCGAAATCTATGCCTCCGAGGAAGCCTATCAGAACCACATCAAGACCGACCACTTCCAGAAGTACAAACAGGGCACGATGCACATGGTGAAGAGTCTGAAACTACCTACCATGCGTCCCCTCGACCCAGAGACAATGAAACTGATATTCAACAAACACGGAATTAATAATCTGTAAACAAATAAGATCTCGCGTTATTTCGGTTGAAGACTCTGGCGGTATTCGCTGGGTGACTGGCCAAGATGCTTCGTGCAGTAACGGCTGAAATACGATAAAGTGGTAAAATTCATAAGTTCGGCTATCTGAGTGAGTGACAGACGTTCATCATTCAGATAGTCTTTTAATATTGGTATGGTGTGACGGTCAATGTACGAGGTGACGCTGTGCCCTGTCACGCGTTTGATGGTAGCCGAGAGGTACTTTGGCGATACGTTCAGTCGCTCGGCATAATAGCTCACATCGCGCTCCGTACGACTGACGCCAGTGGAGAGCAATGCCATCAGTTGTTTCACGATGTAGGCCGTACGTTCGGTATGCGAGTCAGTGGCTTCACGCTGGGCGTGCGCCTCGAAGGTGTCGTACATCATCGTCAGACAGAGACTGCCCATCAGTTCGTGATAGAACTGTAAGTTGCGGTCGTCCATACGGTCACGCAGACGATGAAAGTCATCCAGCAGATGCTGTGCCTGTTCGTCCGAGAGTCTGATGACGGGATCTTGGTTCAGCGAGATACTGCCCCCGATGCTGTAATTGTTCGATGGCAGCAGGTTCTGCAGGAATTTATAGTCGGCAGCAAACCACTCCACCTGCAAGTCTGCGTGTCCTGCAATGTTACTGACACGATCAGGCATCGGTATCACCACCAAATCGTTTTTGACTATGTGATAGCAGTGCTCATTGAACACGAAACTACCCTCACCTGCCAAGCAGAGCAAATGCATACAGGTGTGACTCAACTCACGGAAATTCATCCCATAGAAGTCTGTGGAATATTGGAAATCTGCCTTCATGACTGCAATGTTGCGATTAAGCGAATGCAAAGCTGAAGTGTACTTCAGCTATGCTGAGCGTGAGCAACTTCGCCGAATCCATTCGGCAATGTTGCGATTAAGCGAATGCAAAGCGAAGTGCACTTCAGCTATGCTGAGCGTGAGCAACCTCGCCGAATCCATTCGGCAATGTTGCGATTAAGCGAATGCAAAGCGAAGTGCACTTCAGCTATGCTGAGCGTGAGCAACTTCGCCGAATCCATTCGGCAAAATTACACATTATTTTAAACATATAAGAATGAATTGTGCAAAAAGTGAAAATTATGGCGCAATTTGTGAAACCAAAGTATCGAAAAGTCATCGTAACTTTGCACCCAGATTCAAAAGAATAATAAGTATGAATATCAAAAGTATCATCACAGCCGCCATAGCATTGCTGGTTTCTACGGCTTGCAGCGGTGGCTCAAAACAGGAGAAAGTTATGGCAAAGGACGGAAAGGCAATTGTAGTGTTCTTCTCGCATGCAGGAGACAACTACGCAGTAGGTAACATTGAGGTGGGCAACACGAAGATTGTGGCCGACTACATCACGGAACTTACAGGTGCAGAGCAGTTTGAAATCGTCACCCACAAGTACGATGGCATGGCCTATAACCCGCTTATCAAACTGGCACAGGAAGAAACCAAGAACGGTGAGCTGCCCGAGTATGAGGGTGACGTCGACCTGAGCAAGTACGACACGGTGTTCATCGGTGGTCCCGTCTGGTGGGGCACCTATCCGCAAGTGATGTTCACCTTCTTCAAGAAGCATGAGAGCGACCTGAAGGGCAAGACCGTTATTCCTTTCACCACCCACGAAGGCAGTGGACTTGCCAACTGCGTAGAGGACGTGAAGGCTGCCTTCCCGGGTGCTAACGTCCAGAAGGGCTTCAGCATCTACGGCCACGAGGTGCGCACAGAAAAGAAAAAGGTCGAGAAGTGGATAAGAAGTTTGAGTGACTGTGAAAACTAAAACAAACAATTATCGATATGAATACAATCAAATTATATAACGGCGTGGAAATGCCACAGGTGGGTTACGGAGTTTATCAGGTGTCGCCTGAAGAGTGTGAACGATGCGTGAGCGATGCCCTGGAGGTGGGGTATCGGATGATAGACACGGCACAGGCTTACCACAACGAAGAAGGCGTTGGCAATGCCTGGCGCAAGAGCGGCATACGGCGCGAAGACCTGTTCCTTGTGTCAAAGATTTGGATCTCCAACTACGGCTATGAAAAGGCGAAGGCATCTATAGACGAAAGCCTGCGCAAGCTGCAGACGGAATATATCGACCTGATGCTGCTTCACCAGCCTTTCTGCGACCGCTACGGCGCTTATCGAGCCTTAATCGATGCCTATCGCGAAGGCAAGTTGAGGGCTATCGGCGTGAGCAATTTCTACCCCGACCACTTTATAGACCTGGCATCGAATGTGGAAATCAAGCCGATGGTGAACCAGGTGGAGACGCATGTGTTCTGTCAGCAGAAACAGCCACAGAAATACATGGAGGAGTTCGGATGCCAGATTATGTCGTGGGGACCATTGGCCGAGGGACGCAATGGATTCTTTACCAATGAGGTACTGGCTGAAATCGGCAAAGATCACGGTAAGAGCGTGGCACAAATCGGTCTCCGTTTCCTGTTGCAACGTGGAGTGGTCATCATACCGAAGTCAACACACAAAGAACGCATGGCTGAGAATATCAACATCCTCGACTTCGAACTTTCTGCCGACGAGATGGCTCGCATAGAAGCGCTCGACACCCGGCAGAGCCTGTTCTTCGACCACCACGATGGTGAAGTGACTAAGATGTTTATGGGCTGGCGTGGGTTAGTATAATATGTTTTTTGGGTATGGTAAAGAATGTATCAGTATTAGTAGGTGCCGGCAGTATAGGACAGGCGATTATCCGCCGTGTGTCCGCTGGTAAGCACATTGTGTTGGCAGACTATAGGCTTGAAAATGCTGAGCAAGCCGCTAAGACACTGGAGAATGCAGGCTTTACCTCAAGGCGACACACTAAAAATTGCATACTTAGCGTTATTATAATAAACGAAGAGGAATGATTGAAGATACTTACGGATGCAATCTGATTAATACGAAGCTTGACCGACGGCAGGTGAAGGAGTTTGTAGGCAAATATCATGTGCATGTCCTTGTAAGGCAAGGACAGATGACATTCTCTGACTGCAAGAACTCATTCACTTCACGACAGGGCGACCTTGCCATCTGGCAGATGTCTAACACGATTCAGAGCATCGAGTGCTCGGATGATTTCGAGGCTGACGTATTACTTTTATCCGGACAGTTCCTCCAACAGTTCAATCCAGAAATGGTGTGGGCATCGAAAGGGTTTGTGTTCATCCGTATTAATCCATCGTTCCATCTTGACGAAGAGGCGTTGCGACTGATGGATGATGACTTTGAACAGTTCCGTAAGCGTCTGTTGATGGAAGATTCTGGTTTCAAGCGCGAAATATTAGGACGCGTGATGCAGATATTCATCTACGACCTCTGGACAGTTTGCCAGCACGGACTGTCACAGGTGGATACCACTGACAATACAGCACGGATATTCTTGCGATTCCTTGCTTTGGCGCAGCAAAATGCCAGGACAGAACGCGAGGTGGCGTATTATGCTGATATACTTTGTATCACACCAAAGTATTTGTCTCAGATAAGTCGCACCATTACGGGACTGCCAGCATCCGGGTGGATACAGTTCTATGCTTCATTTGAACTGGTGTCGCTGCTGAATGACACGACGAAGACACTGACCGAGGTGTCAGACTTGATGCACTTCGAAAACATCTCCCATTTCTCCCGCTATGTGAAGAAAACGCTTGGGAAAACTCCGTCGGAGTATAGGCAGAAATAGCACCTTCTGCAAAATGTGAAAGTTTGGAGGCAATTCGTGTAACGACGGATTGCCTCTTTCGTTGTACCTTTGCCAACGAAACAATAAACAATTCAATCAAGAGAATAAATCGTAAGTTGTAAATCGTTAAATAGTAAATAAACATGAACATTTTCGAGCAATTAAGATCAGGGGCTGATGTCGATATGGCAACACCCGAGTATGCGGAGGCCATCAAGCACATGACCGACTGCGCCAACATTTGTTTTAAAATCAACACAACGGCTCCACAGCCTGAACAGATTCGTCCGTTAGAGAAGCAGTTGTTTGGTGGCAATCTCGACCAGACGAGCTATCTGATGCCTCCGCTGCAGATTGACTTTGCCTGTCAGATGAAGATTGGAAAGGGTGTGTTCGTGAACCACTCGCTTACGTGCATGGCAGCTGGTGGCATCACCATCGACGACGGTGTGATGATAGGTCCGAACGTTCGCATCGTCACCGACAACCATGACTTCGAGAACCGTATGGTGCTGCGTTGCAAACCCGTACACATCGGCCGCAATGCCTGGATAGGGGTGGGTGCCATCATCCTGCCCGGTGTGACTGTCGGAGAGAATGCTGTTGTGGCCGCCGGTGCCGTCGTTACAAAGGATGTGGCTCCAAATACCATCGTGGGTGGCAATCCTGCTAAGCTCATCAAAACAATAAAATAGGTATAGGTATGTGAGTAGGTATGGAATACGTAAAACTTGGAAACTCTGACCTCCGTGTGTCGCGTATCTGCCTTGGCTGCATGGGCTTCGGCGATGCCACCATCGGACAACATTCATGGACTGTCGGTGAGGAGTCGACACGCGAGATTATACGCCGCTCAATAGAACTCGGCGTGAACTTCTTCGATACGTCCATAGCCTATCAGTTGGGAACCTCGGAACAGTTTGTAGGCCGTGCCCTGCGCGACATGGCCCGACGCGAGGACGTGGTGGTGGCCACGAAGTTCCTGCCGCGCACGGACGAGGAAATCCTGCAGGGCATAGATGGACGGCAACATGTGCTTAATAATATAAACAGCAGCCTGGAGCACCTCGGCATGGATTATGTAGATCTCTACATCTACCACATCTGGGACTACAAGACGCCCGCCGAGGAAATCCTGGAAGGCATGAACGAGGCCGTGCGCTCGGGCAAAGCTCGCTACATCGGCATCGCCAATGCCTACGCCTATCAGGTGGCGAAGATGAATGCGCTGGCCGAACGACGCGGCTGGGCGAAGTTCATCAGCGTGCAGAACCATTACAACCTCATCATGCGCGAGGAGGAACGGGAGATGTTCCCCTTCTGCCGTGAAGAAAACATCGCCATGACTCCCTATAGCGCGCTGGCTTCCGGCAAGCTGGCCAAGCGACCAGGCGAGACCTCGAAGCGTCAGCAAGAGGACTCGTTCATGCACTTCAAGTACGACAGCACTGCCGAGCAAGACAACCGCATCGTGGAGCGTGTTGTGGAACTGGCCGACCGTTATGGCGTGGAGATGACGCAGATCTCGCTGGCTTGGCTATTGACGAAGGTGGAATCGCCCATCGTTGGAGCCACAAAGCTGCACCACATCGAGGGCGCCGTGAAATCGCTCGACGTTCATCTTTCAGCAGATGACGTCCGCTATCTGGAAGAGCCCTACGTGCCTCATAACCTCTCCGGCGTAATGGCGGTGAACAAGCCCGTGATGAATGAGGAACCCGTCTGGGTGGCTGCAAGTAAGAACAAATAACATCTCTCTGTACTGAGTCGTCGTGAGCACCAGATATCAGCGGTGAGGCTTACTATCAGGAAGAGGGCAATAAAAATCTATTTTTGCAGTCAGTATGAAACAGACTATAGAAATCAGCGGGCGTCAGTGCCTGCTGTATAACGTAGGTGAGAATCCAAAAGTATTGCTCATCCAGACATTGGGCGAACAGGAGCGTGACGGCATCGATAGCGAGGTGGCAATGATTAGCGAGATTACGGGCGCGTCGTTTGTGATGGCTGCTTTTGCCATCGGCGACTGGGAAGTGGAACTTACGCCGTGGCACGACCCGGCGATATCGAAGCGTCAGGCGGTGGGCGAACATGCGGGAGAGACACTCCGTTATGTCACAGACGGGGTGATTCCTTATTTGCATCAGGAATACGGCGAACTCCCCATTGTCTTAGGCGGCTACAGCCTTGGAGGCCTCTTTTCCCTTTGGGCAGGCTCTGAGTCTGATTGTTTTGCTGCTATTGCCGCCATGTCACCCTCGGCGTGGATTGCTGGATGGCAAGACTATGCCAGCCAGCATCCCGTCAAGACTCCCTGCGTCTATCTCAGCCTCGGCGACCGCGAGGAATATACCCGTAACAAGGCTTTTGCCCAGGTGGGCAACAACATCCGATGGGAGCATGAACTACTGAAGCAGGTCCTCGGCACCGACAACACAACTTTGGAATGGAACCCGGGCAACCATTTCATGGATGCAGCCCGCCGTACTGCCAAAGGCTTCATCTGGTGTGTAAAAAAGGCTGTTGCTCAACAATCGCCGCTGCCGCAGTCAGTTCCTTCACACTCAACTTCGGCGATAAAACCAACTGTATCAAGGATTTGCAGCAGTCCACCGGCAACGGCCAGTGGTTCACCATCGACGGCCGTCGTCTCAACGGAAAACCCACCGCCAAGGGACTCTATATCAATAAAGGAAAGGCGGTCGTAATCAAGTAATAACGGCATAGCCGTGAATAGGAAAATCCCGATAATCGATGCCGGTTGTCGGGATTTTTAATGCTTTAGTCGTCAAGCTGCTTCCTTTCACTTAGCCCCGTATGGCGAGTGAGGTTAAAAAGAAATAACATTCTGCAATAAAAAGTTTAAAAGAGTGCTTATTTTTTTGGAGCAATACGATATTTTCGCTATTTTTGCATGCAAATTATGCGGAAGGTGTTTCTAAGGTCGATGTGCAGGCACCTTCAGAGGCTAATAATATGAATAAAAACAACTTCAATTAATAAGAAAGTTCTACAATGGATGCATTGGACAAATTGTTTGTAATCTGCGCAGCCATCTCTATTATCATTACGGCTGTTTTCGGTTATCTCGTTCTGAAGGCACAGGGCTGGCCGCTTGCCATCCTTACCGCGCTCATCATGCTGCCGCTACTGCTCATCAGCGGACTCAGCACTTCAGAGACGCTCTCCAAACCTTTTGGAACCACCAATCGGCAAGGCGAACTGAAGGTACACCCGGTAGTACCCGTCATCATGTCGATTATCTATTATGCGGTGATAGCGGCTGTCTTGTTCTTTGTCTTCAATTTCGCCCGACTGATTTAGACTCAAAAGATTCTTTACTCACAATATAGCAGGTGCGCTCTCGCGGGCCTGCTTTTTGTTTTTTTCAAGGCCGAATGGCGGCTGTTCAACTATTTTTACCTATATTTGCACTCAGAACGCTCCGAAGGGGCGAAAGGACTGTGTAATTATTCAGAATTATGAAATTTGATATCCTTCTACCGCAAGTAATATCCGAACAGGGCAAACAGCCTGTACAGCAGGATTATGTCTGGCCGCAAAATGGAAAAGCTTCCATTCACGACCGGCTCTTCATCGTGGCCGACGGCATGGGAAAAGACGGCCTGGGCGCTACTGCCAGCCAGGTGGTCACAAAGGCTGTGACAGAATACTTGTTCACCAATACTTGCCCCGATGAGCCGCTTACCAATGACTTGCTACGCATGGCGCTCGTCACAGCCTATGAAAGGCTCGCCGAGGCTTGCCCCGACGGGGTGGGCACTTCCCTCGCTATGCTCTATATGCACCGACACGGATGCTCTGCCGTGCACATCGGCGACTGCCGCATTTACCAGATTAGACCGTCGTCCATGGCGCTCGTCTACAAGTCGACCGACGACTTCAAGGCGATGATGGCACAGAGCAAGAATCCAGTAGCACCCGAGGTGAAACTGCTCACCAATGTCAGACCGGGCGACTACTTCCTGGTGTGCACCAAAAGCCTCACCGCACATCTTACCGATGCACAGGTGGTGAGCATCGTCTGTGGCGAGAGAGACGACGCACGCAAACGCCAACTCTTCGTCAACCGCAGTCTGCAGGTCGAGGACAACCATAGCGGTGTGCTCGTGCAGGTGAGTGGCGTGATGATCGAGACCACCGATCATGTGGCACCGGCTCCTGCCACCCCGGCTCCTGCCCGTGTGGATGCCCCCGCAAACCAGAGAAGAAACCAACCCGCCGCCAATGACCGGCCGGCAGGAAACCGTACCGACCGACTGGCCAACCAGCCCAAGCAGCCTGCTCCGCCACACTATGACGATGACGACGACGAGAAGAAGGGTGGATTCCCCATCGTGGCGGTATCGGCACTTGCCATCGTGCTGATAGGATGCCTGCTGTGGTGGTGGATGACAAGAAGCTCCGCTCCCTCGGCCTATGAGGAACCGGATGTTCCGGCCACCGAACAGAAAGACTCTGTACCGCAGAAGGACACCATGAAAATCGTGGATACCAAGTCGGAGGTGAAGCGTGACACCGCACGCATACAGCGCAGCACGGCTTCTGATTACAAGCAGAAGGCCGACTCGCTCCTCAATGCTGTCTCAGCCGGTGAAAACGCACAGCAGGGCTCCGAAACGCAGCCCTCTGTTGCCGACCACAGCACTCTGCCTTCCGCCACCGACCACACCACCCAGCCTTCTTCCGCTGACCACAGCACCCAGCCCTCCACGGCCGCGCCCGCCAACCCATCGCAGGGCGCCAACCCATCGCAGGGCCATGCACCGGCCACACAGCAGCCCGCATCCCCCAACGGTGGCGTAACCCCACGCCCTGTGATACCAGAAGAATAATCATCCATCAGAAAAAATCGGAGGAATCAGCAATCTGATTCCTCCGATTTTTTTCTGCCCTCCAATCCCCCGATTATTCCGATTACTCCGATTATTCAGATTTCCCCAATTCCCCCAATAAAAAAGGCCCTTCTCTGAGATGTCTCAAAGAAGGGCCTTTTCTGTTCTCCTACAATCCTTAGTATACATACTCCTGCCAGCTCTTCACTTTGATATCCTCCTCGCGCAGCGAGCAGAATGCCTCGATGAAGGCCTTGGCCAGACGGGTATTCGTAATAAGAGGTATGTTGTGGTCGATGGCGCCACGGCGAATGCGGTAGCCATTGGTCAACTCGCGCTTCGTCTGGTTCTTCGGCACATTGATAATCAGCTCTATCTCATGATTCGCTATCATCTCCATCACGTTCTTGCCGCCTTCCTCATCGGGCCAGGCCACGGCAGTGGCCTTCACACCGTTCTCGTTCAGGAAACGTGCCGTTCCGTCGGTGGCGTAGATCTCATAGCCGTTCTTCATCAGGTTGCGGGCCGGCTCCAGCAGGTCCACTTTGCCCTTCACACCGCCGCTGCTCATCAGGATGCGGTGCTTCGGTATGCGGTAACCCGTGGCTATCATGGCGTTGAGCAGGGCCTCGTTCAGGTCGTCGCCCAGACAACCTACCTCACCGGTCGACGACATGTCCACACCCAGCACAGGGTCGGCATTCTGCAGACGGGCGAAGGAGAACTGTGAGGCCTTCACACCGATGCGGTCGATGTCGAACTCGCTCTTGTCGGGACGCGTGTAGGGAGCGTCGAGCATGATGCGGGTGGCTGTCTCGATGAAGTTGCGCTTCAAAATCTTGCTCACAAAGGGGAAGGAGCGCGAGGCGCGCAAGTTGCATTCTATCACACGCACCTGGCGGTTCTTGGCCAGGAACTGGATGTTGAACGGACCGCTGATGTTCAGCTCGGTGGCTATCTTGCGGGCTATCTTCTTAATCTGACGGATAGTGCTGAAGTAGATGTGCTGCGCGGGGAACACCATCGTGGCATCGCCGGAGTGAACACCGGCATACTCGATATGCTCACTGATGGCATACTCCACGATATCGCCCTTGTCGGCCACAGCGTCGAACTCTATCTCTTTCGTGTCTTGCATGAACTGCGACACCACAACAGGATATTCCTTGCTCACCTCCGTGGCCATGCGCAGGAAACGCTCCAGCTCCTCGTCGCTGTGGCACACGTTCATCGCGGCACCCGACAGCACATACGAGGGACGTACCAGCACGGGATAGCCTACCTCGCCCACAAACTCCTTGATGTCGTCGAGCGAGGTCAAGGCACGCCACGCGGGCTGGTCGATGCCCAACTTGTCGAGCATGGCGGAGAACTTGTCGCGGTTCTCGGCACGGTCGATGTCGACGGGAGAGGTGCCCAGCACGGGCACACCCTGGCGGTGCAGCTTCATGGCCAGGTTGTTGGGTATCTGGCCGCCCACACTCACGATGGTGCCGCGCGGCTGCTCAAGGTCTATCACGTCGAGCACACGCTCCAGCGACAGCTCGTCGAAGTAGAGGCGGTCGCACATGTCGTAGTCGGTCGACACCGTCTCGGGGTTGTAGTTGATCATGATCGACTTGTAGCCGAGCTTACGGGCGGTCTGAATGGCATTCACCGAGCACCAGTCGAACTCTACCGACGAACCGATGCGGTAGGCACCGGAACCCAGCACCACCACCGACTTCTCGTTCTTGTAGAAGTCGATGTCGTGGCCCTGCACGCAGTAGGTCATATACAGATAGTTGGTCAGCTCGGGATGCTCGCTGGCCACCGTGTTGATGCGCTTCACGGCGGGCTCTATGCCGTGCTGCTTGCGGTAGCGGCGCACCTGAAGGTTCTCCTGCACCATGTTGCCCTTGCCGGGTTTCAGCACGAAACGAGCTATCTGGAAATCGGAGAAACCGGCGGCTTTCACCTCGCGGAGGAATTCGTCACTCATGTCCTCCAGATGGTTGTATTTCATCAGTTCGGCCTTCAGGTCGACAATGTGCTTCAGGCGCTCCAGGAACCATACGTCTATCTTCGTGAGCTGCTCGATGCGCTCCACAGTGTAGCCTTCTTCCAAAGCCTGGGCAATGGCGAAGATGCGCAGGTCGGTGGGGTTGGAAAGCTCCTCCTCGAGATTGTCAAAACGGGTGTGGTCGTTGCCCACAAAACCGTGCATGCCTTGGCCTATCATGCGAAGACCCTTCTGAATCATCTCCTCGAAGGTGCGGCCGATGGACATAATCTCACCCACCGACTTCATCGATGAACCGATAAGACGGCTCACACCGGCAAACTTGGTGAGGTCCCAACGGGGTATCTTGCAGATCATGTAGTCGAGCTGGGGGGCCACATAGGCTGAGTTGGGTGTGCCCATCTCACCTATCTGGTCGAGCGTGTAGCCAAGAGCTATCTTGGCGGCCACAAAGGCGAGGGGATAGCCCGTAGCCTTCGAGGCAAGGGCGGACGAACGGCTCAGACGGGCGTTCACCTCGATAATGCGGTAGTCGTTGGTCTCGGCATTGAAGGCAAACTGGATGTTGCACTCGCCCACGATGCCCAAATGGCGCACACACTTGATGGAGAGCTCCTGCAGCATGCTCACCTGCTCATTGCTCAGCGAACAGGTGGGGGCCACCACTATCGACTCGCCGGTGTGGATGCCGAGGGGATCGAAATTCTCCATCGAGGCTACCGTGAAGCAGTGGTCGTTGGCATCGCGGATTACCTCAAACTCTATCTCCTTCCAACCCTTCAGACTCTCCTCAACCAATATCTGGGGAGCAAAGGTGAAAGCACTCTCGGCCAACTCGATGAATCGGGTCTCGTCGGGGCAAATGCCGCTGCCAAGACCGCCAAGGGCGTAGGCCGAACGAATCATCACAGGGAAACCGATGCGGTGGGCGGCGGCAAGGGCGTCGTCCATGTTCTCAACAGCCTGGCTCACAGGGGTCTTCAGATTGGCCTCGTCAAGCTTCTTCACAAAGAGGTCACGGTCTTCGGTGTCCATGATGGCCTCAACGGAGGTGCCCAGCACTTCAACACCGTAACGGCTCAAAGTGCCGTCCTTGAACAATGCCGTACCGCAGTTCAAAGCGGTCTGACCGCCGAAGGCCAAAAGAATGCCGTCGGGGCGCTCTTTCTTGATAATCTCCGTCACAAAATGGGGGGTGACAGGCTGGAAATACACTTGGTCGGCGATGCCTTCCGATGTCTGGATAGTGGCGATGTTGGGATTCACGAGAACAGAAGAGATGCCTTCTTCGCGCAACGCCTTCAAGGCTTGGGAGCCGGAGTAGTCAAACTCGCCGGCCTGACCGATTTTCAAAGCACCGGAACCCAAAACCAGTACTTTCTGCAGTTTTTTCTTCATGTATAGTCTGTTTTAGAGCCGCAGGAAAGGCCATACGGCTCTTCAGGCTGCAAAGTTACGAAATAATGAGTGAAATGCGAAGAAAAACAAAATTTTTCTTCGCATTCCCGAGTGCCAGCAACTTCGGCTTAGCCAAAGTTACGAAAAATCAAGAGCAGAACAAAATGATTTCTCATTTTTTATGGTGAATGGAGTAACTTATTTAAAGTTACTTTTTTCTCCTTTTATATTATTACTTGTCATAATAGCCTCGCTTTTTCTTACATTTCACTTCCAAAATGGTTTTCATGACAACTTTTCCAACCCTTCCTTCATGCTTTGACAACTTTTCAGTAACTTTGCACGAAAATCATGATAATATGAATACCGTAGAGCTGCATCATCTCAGCATTGGTTATAAGGTGAAAAATACATGGAGGGTGGTGGTGGAGGATATCAATGCCTCGCTTGAAGAAGGACGCATGACGTGCCTCATCGGACCCAACGGGGTGGGCAAGTCAACCTTGCTCCGGACGCTCTCTGCCTTTCAGCCAAAAATCGGAGGAGAAATCCTGCTCCAGGGTAAGGACCTCTCACAATATACCGAGAAACAGCTGGCTCGCCTCATCGGCGTGGTGCTCACCGAGAAACCGGATGTGCAGAATATGTCGGTAAGGGAAATAGTAGGGTTGGGACGCAGTCCTTATACCGGATTCTGGGGCACGCTCAACGATGACGACTGGCAGGCCGTAGACCAGGCCTTGCAGCAGGTGGGCATCACTGACCTGTCAAGGCGAATGATACAGACTCTCTCCGATGGCGAACGGCAGAAGGTGATGATAGCCAAGGCGCTGGCGCAGCAGACGCCCGTCATCTATCTCGACGAGCCCACGGCCTTTCTCGACTATCCCTCCAAGGTGGAGATGATGCGGCTGCTCCGTATGCTGAGCCATACGGCGGGGAAAACGGTGTTCCTCTCCACGCACGACTTGGAACTGGCCTTGCAAATAGCGGATACCGTATGGCTTCTGACAGCCGACAACCAACTGCATGTGGGCACGCCGCGCCAACTGGCGGCCAACGGCATGCTGGGCAGATTCGTAGCTCAAAAGGGTATCGTGTTCGATACCGAACGACTCTCCGTGGTGGTGGAGTCGGAGCCTACTTGTTGATCACTTGTTCTTTCTTCAGCATCACGATGCGGCCGTAGCGCTCCAGCTGGGCTAGGTCCATCTTCTTTACGTTGCCCACAAGGATGAGGCAGCGGTGGGCGCTGTTGCCGGCTACCGCGTCGCGGTAGTAGCGCTGCATGTCGTCAAAGGTGATGCCCTCGGCCAGCGTGATGTGCTCGGGGGCAGGGTCGGAGGTATAGCCGTAGAGACGGGAGTTGTGAATATAGCTGCCCATGTCGCGGAAGGTGGGATAGGCGTTGCGGTAGTGGCTCTCATAGCTGGCACGGGCCGTCTCGTAGTTGGTGGTGCGCATGGGCAGGGAGCGGAGCAGACTGTCGAGCAGGGCGGTGGCCTGCATGGCTTTGTCGGCCTGGGTGGAGGTCACGGTGCTCAGTGTCATGGGACGGTCGGGATAGAGGGCGTTGGGGGCGTAGGAGGCCACGGCCTGGGTGTTGTAGGCTAAAGAGCGGAATTCGCGCATCTCCTGAAACAGCACCGACGACATGCCGCCGCCCAGATAGTCGCCCAGCAGGTCGAAGCATACCTTGCCGCGCAGCGTGGGTTGGGCACCCACGGTCTCATAACTGCACACGTAGGTCTGGCGGGCTGACGGTAGGTCGTAGAGATAGACAATCGGCTCGTTCACAGTCTGATAGGTGGGCACGATAAACGTTTCCTTCAACTGTGCGCAATCTATGGGCAGGGTGGAGCGGATGGCGGCACTCACGGTGGAGGCATCGTGGGTGCCGGAGTAGAGTAGGGTACAGGCGTGGGTGGTCAGCTCGGAGAGCAGCGACAGCATCTTCTCGCCGGTAAGGGCCTTGGCTTGCTGCTTGTTGAGCCGCTGCAGGTAAGGCGAGGCCTGGCCGTAACGCACCAGAGCCATTACGGCGGCGGTCACCTCGGTGTTGTCTTCCTCAAAGGTGCTGACGTTGAGCTTGGCTTCGTCCACCAGGTCTTTCAGGGCCTTGGGGTTGTGCTTGGCACGGGTGAGCAGATGGCCCAGCAGACGGAGCGCAGGGGTGAGATGGCTGTCGGGACCGGTCAGAGTGAAAGAGAAACTGTTCTTGTTGCATTCGATGCTGCTCGTCACACCGAGCTCATAGAGCGCGCGTTGCCATTGCTGGTGGGTCAGCGAGTCGGTGCCGGTCTTCTCCAGGTAGGTGGCAAGGGCGGGGAGCAGTGGGTCGTGAAGACTGCCGCGCGAGTAGCGGAGCTCCAGCCGGAACAGGTCGTTCACGGGGTTGCTCACGGTGTAGAGGGTGGCATGCTGGCCAAGCGATGTCTGTGTGGCGGCGTGCTCGAAGTCTACGGCACGGGGCTCTTGCGGAGGGGTGGGGAGGACCGCCAACTCGCGGGCGAAGGCTGACTGTTCGTCGATGTGACGGGGCACAACGGGCTTGTAGCCGGGCTGCTGCAGGCGGTCTTTGGGGTTCTTGCCGTATTTCTTGCGCAGCAGGTAGTAGTCGCTGCCGAAGTATTTGCGCAGGGCGGCTATGGCGTCGCTACGGGTCACATCGCGGCGGGCGGCCACCATCTCGAGGTACTCCTGCCAACTGTGACCGGACGACATCACTTCTATCATCTTCTGGGCACGGTCGGCGGGGGTCTCGATGGCCAGCTCGGCCTTGCGGATGGCATCGAGCTTGGCGGCTTCGAACTGGGCGTCACTGAAATCGCCGCGCTGCAGACGCAACACTTGCTCCTGGACGGAGGCAACGGCCTTCTTGGTGGAACCCAGCAGGTTGGGCACTACCAGATAACCGGCCACGCCGGCGTCGTTCAGTGCCATGCGCATCGACAGGGCGCCCAGCAGCTTGCTCTCGTTCATCAGCGAGTCGAGCAGACCGCTGCTGCCGTTGCTGAGCAGCTGCAGACCGATGTCGAGGGCGTTGGCGTCGGCCTCGTAGTCGGTGGGGGCGCGGAAGAGGAGGCCGCGGGCGGAGACAACGGGAATGGGTATACGAACAGTCAGCTCCTGCTGACCGTGGATGGGGGGAAGGGGCGACAGCTGGCGCTCGGGAGGGGTGCCTCTCTCAATACGCCCGAAGGTGCGCTCCAGAATGGGAAGCGTGGCCGCAGGGTCGATGTCACCGGCCAGGATGATGCCCATGTTGCAGCCTACATAATAGCGCTTGAAAAAGGCATCCATCTCCGACATGCGGGGATTCTTTAGGTTCTCGGTGGTGCCGATAATAGGACTGGCGTAGGGACGGTCCTGGAAAATGGTTTTCATCACTGTCTCAAGCACACTGCCGAACAGATTGTCGTCGCCGCGGTTCTTCTCTTCGTACACGGTCTCCAACTCGCCCTGAAACAGCCGGTACACGGGGCGAAGAAGACGCTCGCTGTAGAGAAGGCTCCACTGCTCCAGATACCGGGCGGGAAAGGTGTTGTAGTAGTAGGTCATGTCGTAGCTCGTGGCGGCGTTCAGACCGGTGCCGCCATAGCGCGTCACGAGGCGGTTGAACTCGTTGGGAATGGCGTATTGCGCGGCGAGGCCGCTCAAGCGGTTGATGTCTTGCTGGAGAGTGGAGCGCAAGGACTCGTCGCGCGTCGCGGCCAACCGGTCGTAGAGCATGGAGATGGAGTCGAGATACACTTTCTCCGATGCGTAGTCCACCGTGCCCAGGCGGTCGGTGCCCTTGAAGAGGATGTGCTCGAAGTAGTGGGCGATACCGGTGCCGGGGCAGTCTTTGGCGCCGGCCTTCACTACCACCGAGCCGTAGACCACGGGCTGCGAGTGGTCTTCGTTGAGCCATACGGTCATGCCGTTGCTGAGCTGGTGCTCGGTCACGGTGAGCTGTGGGGCCGAGGGACGCTGGGCCTGTGCGGCGGCCCCTGTCAGCAGGAACAGAAAGAGGGTGAGAAAATGTTTCATGATAAGTCGGGCTTTTCTTTCATAACGTCGGCCACACCGCTTTTATTGCACCTCATCAGGTAGAAAACAATGGCCTTTTAACTCCCCTTTACCCCTCTACAAATGTCCCTTTAACTTCCCTTTAACTCCCCTTTTAACTTCCTTTTAACTCCCCTTTCCCCCTCTACAAATGTCCCTTTAACTTCCCTTTAACTTCCCTTTAACTTCCCTTTAACTTCCCTTTAACTTCCCTTTAACTCCCTTTTTTTAAAAAAACTGTCACAAATCGGCGGTTTCTTCGTATTATATATAGAAACAGCGAACAATGACACAAGAGGAGTTCAAAAGTGAGGTGCGGCGTATAAGGCCGGAGCTGATGGCACAGGCCCGCCGCTATCTCGGCGAAGAGGAGGCAGAAGACACGGTTCAGGATGTGCTCCTGCGTCTCTGGCAGATGGTGGGCGAACTGCACCGCCCTCTTGCGCCGTTGGCGCTGCGGCTGGTGCGCAACTTCAGCATCGACCGGTTGCGGCGTCAGCGTCCCGCCGTTCCGCTGGTGGAGATGGAGGAGGGAAGCCCCCAGGACAATACCGACCTGCTCGACGAGATGATGCGCCTGGTCGCTACGCTGCCCGATATGCAGCAGGTCGTGCTGCGGCTGCGGCACATGGAGGGCATGCGGATGAGTGAGATAGCGCTGCTCACCGGCTCTACCGAAACGGCACTGAGAAAGGCGCTGAGCAGGGCCAGAAAAGCACTGCTGCAGAAATTGAGAAATAGTGATAATAGGTGACAGCTATGGATAAAGAACAGAGAACAAGACAGTTGGCCGAAAAATTCATGCAGGGCCTTTCCTCGCTCGAAGAGGAAAGCGAATTGGGCACCTTGCTGCAACAGGACGGCTTGCCCGATGACCTGGTCGACCTCCGCCGGCTCATGGAGGGACTGCAGGCTATTGCACTGAAGAACGACGGATCGGTCAGCGGCGATTATTCCTCGACTGTTGGGCCTGTCGCTGCAGTGCGGCAACTGACGGGGAGAACTCGCGGTAAGCGCTTGCGCCGCTGGCTGGTCGCTGCGGCTTTGCTGCCGCTGGCGGTGGGCATGGCCGTAGTCTTCTTTCAACAGAAGGCCAACGAACATGTGGTCATCGTTTATGGTGAACGCTATTCCGACCGGGAAATGGCGCTCAAGGAGATGCAGCAGAATATGGCGTCTATGGCGGAGGCTCCCTCCGAGCAGGTGGACGTGCTGCTGGAAGATATGTTTGATATTTAACAACCCGACAATATGAAAAGATTTTCCTTTATCTGGATTATGTTGGCAATGGCGCTGCAAGCCATGGCGCAACAGGGACTGGCCGTGAACAAGGTGTTCGAGGGTCAGGTGGTGCCATCCGAGAAAATGGTGGAGACAAGGGTGAGAGGACGAGATATCGCCAAATACCAACTGAGCTTCTTCAGAAGCCTGCGCTTCCATTGCACACCGGCACAGGCCGAGGAAATCTTCACGCTCGTGGAGAAAGAAAAATCGCTGAAATCGGTCAGAAGCGGCAGCGGGTATGCTGATTCAAAAGAGGCGCGTACGCTCATGGTGCAACTGCCGCCATCGGCCAAGGGCAACCGCTTCGTGTGCGTGAAAGCCAAAAAGACGGGAAAAAACCAACTGCAGATGATACTGATCTATATGGAGGGGAAACTCGACTCGCTCGACAAACTCGCCGAAATACTGAAAAACTGAAGGGACGATGACCTATGTCCCGACGAATTCCGATTAATCAATTCACATTTCATAATCATGAGAAATATTGCTTTATTGTTATTGTGCTTGCCTGCCTCGATGTGGGCCGACAACAACGACACACTGGTGGTGAACCGACCGCAAAGAGTGACCGTGGTGACCAACGACTCGCTCCAGAAAATCATTATCCATGGTAGGGAAAACGATGATGATTTCGTCTACCGTGCCGGTGACAAAAAACGACAGTTGTAAGGGGCTCCTCGTAGAGTGGACCGTGCACACGAGCGCGGGCTTCTCAGTGCCGCTGAGCCAGTCGGAAGGACTCGGCTTCCGTACGTTCCGCTCCGGCGAAATCGGTATCGTGCCGTTCCAGATTGACGTGACCTTCCCGTCCAACAGAAACAAATGGGGACGACATACACTGTCGGCGGGTATTGGGGTCAACTGGCGTGACTTTGAGATGAGAAACGGACTGAGAATGGTGAGAAATGAAGAGGGCAGGGTGGGCCTCGCCGACTTCCCCGAGGGATGCAAACCGCATAATGCCAGAATCGACTTGTTCAGCGTTTCGTTCCCGATTCTGTACCAACACCGGTTCAACCGTGGATGGGGATTCGCTGTGGGACCTGTGCTCAATTGGAACTCCAGCCTGCATCTGAAAACCACAGAAATGCCGCCTTTCGCAAGTTCACCGTCGACTATATGTTCGTGCTGAAGAATCCGTTCATCCCGGTCTATGTGAAGTACAGTCCCATGCAACTGCTGAAAAACACGGACCTCAAATTCAAATCGCTCTCCTTCGGACTGTACATCTGATAGTATAGCTGATATCCCCCAAAAATGACTCCTGCACCGGCCATGCCCGTGCAGGAGTCTTCGTTATGGGATTTATTGCGTTTAGAATACGTTCAGACCCAGGAACACCATCAGACCGTTCATCAATATCCAGAAGATGGCGAAAGGCATCGTCTTGCGCATGATGTCGCCGTCCTGACCCTCCATGTCGCAGGCGGCAGTGGCAATGGCGATACTCTGCGGAGAGAGCAGCTTGCCACCCTCAGAACCGGCACAGTTGGCAGCGGCCAACCAGTTGGTCTCGCTACCGGGCATACCGAAGAAGGTGCTCTGGTTCACAAGACCCAGCTTGCCGGCGGCAGTGGCCTGAAGCTTGCCGAACAGAATGTTGGCGTTGGTGGCCGAACCGGTCACGAAGGTGCCGATAGAACCGATCAGAGGAGCAAAGAACGGGAAGAACTTGCCGGTGAGCTTCACAAGACCCTCGGCAATGTCGTTCGTCATACCGGTGTTGTTCATCAGCATGGCCATGGCTACAAGGCAGCAGATGGTAACGGCGGTCTTCTGAAGGTTGATGGTGGTCTTGGCAAGAATTTTCATCAGCTTGCCGAAACTCAGACCCTGGATCAGACCGCCAATCACGGCACCCAGGAAAATCATCAGACCGGCATTGCTCAGCCAGCCGAACTTGAAGGTGTTGCCGATGACGGGCATGTCAAACTGGGTCACGGCGGTCTTGTTGAGCAACTCGTTCATCGAGGGAACAATCTTGCTCGAAATGAGGATGAAGAATATAATCAGACCGTATACGCTCCAGGCCTTCAGGGTCTTGGCCAGACCGAACTTCTTCTTCTCCACAATCACCTCGTCCGAGGGATTCTCGTCGTGGATGAACAGCTTGTTGTATATCAGCATGGCGATGATGGCGGCCACACTACCCAAAATGGCAGGGGTCTCCGGGCCGATAAAGTGGGCGCAGCAGAACTGAACGATGATGGAGAAGGTACCCACAAACAGGGCCAGCGTGATGTTCTTCATAATCTTCGTGCGGTCTGTCATCATAAGAATGAGGAACGGGGTGATGTAGAACATCAGGGCCAACTGGATGATGATGAAAGTGGCTACCTCGCAAAGCATCTCGGGAGAGGCTACACCCTCGGCGGCTACCTGGTTGGCAAGTGTGGTGGCGGGAAGTCCCACAGCACCGAAGCCCACAGCCACCGTGTTGGCGATAAGACAGATAACAGCCGAGAACATCGGCTTGAAGCCCAAACCAATCAGAATGGCGGCAGGAATGGCAACAGCGGTACCGAAACCGGCCATACCCTCGAGCACACCGCCCAGACCCCAGGTGAGAAGCAACACGAGAAGTCCCTTGTCGGAGGTCATCTGGATAAACTGGGTCTTGATGGTCTCAATCTCCTTCGTCTCGCAGAGAATGTTGTAGCTGAAGATGGCGCAGATGATAATCAGGATAATGGGGAAGCAGGCCTTCAGAAAACCTTCAATCACTGACCAGAGGGTTACGCCGTAGATACTGGCCTCGGCATACTTCTCAGGGATGATGCCCAGCGCTGGTGCTGCAAAAAGGGCAAGCAGAATGGTTACTACGAGTGTCACAATGGCGCTCTTGAAGCCTGACACCTTAAAGCCCATCATCAGGACGATGAGCAATACAATTGGGATTACGGAAACTAGTGCTGACATGATATTATTATATAAGGTTTATTGCTCGTTTTTAAGCATTGCTTGGAATCAGCGGCAAAAATAGTGGATTTGTTTTAAAACTACAACTTTTTTCCTAATTTTTTTTCACTTGTTTCACCTTTTGTGATTTTCCACTGCTCATAGGCTTGGCGGCGCTCATCGCTTTTCCACTGCTCATAGGCGCGGCGGCGCACATCGGCCTCTATGTCGCTCAGCGCACGGTGGGGACTGATCACCGACTTGATGTACACGCTGATGACAAAGGCGATGATGGTGATGAGCACACTGGTGCCGAAGCGAAGCAGCTCGCTCTCGAAGGGCAATAGTTGCATGGCTACAATACCGGCCACAACGGGTATGCCGAACAGCAGCCAGTCGGCACCGCTCTTCATGGCGTACGACTCAAGGGCGGCTCTGTACTCGGTGTCTTCTCGAAGGATGCGGTCGCGGTGAATGGTCCAGTATTCGGTAAAGGCGGGGTCAAGGGCTTCTGTTTTCATCTCGGGTTTTGCTTTTTGGGGTTCATACTATCATCAGGTCGCTCATAATCAGGTTGCTCACGTGGATGCCGGCACGGGTCAGAATAAGATACTGGCCCGAACGCCGCAGCAGTCCGTCGAGCAGATAGGGCTCCGACGACTCGAGAATGAGGTGGGCGTAGCGCTCGCCTTCGGTCTGGGCAATGGCGTCCAGGTCGAGACCCTCGCAGGTGCGGAGCGAGGTGGTGATGCGGTCGTTCACACGGGTGGGGGTGTCGAGCTCCTCACGCTCGCAGGGCACCTCTCCGCGCTCTATGGAGCGGATGTAGGCTTCCACATCGCTCACGTTCCACTGGCGCGAGCGCAGGTCGTAGCTGTGGGCACCGGCACCAAGACCCAGATAGGGGGTGGCGGTCCAGTAGCTGCTGTTGTGGCGCGAGCGGTAGCCGGGGTGGGCAAAGTTGCTGATCTCATAGTGCTCGTAGCCGGCTGCCGTCAGCCGGTCGCACAGCCGGTCGTACATACGGCGTAGGGTCTCCTCGTCGGTCTCGCGGATGAGACCTCGCTCCAACTGACGGTACAGGGGCGTGCCTTCCTCGTACATCAGACTGTAGGCCGAGAGGTGGGGCACGTCGAGCTGAAGGGCTCGGTCCAAGTCGCATTCGAACTCCTGCAGCGTCTGACCGGGAAATCCGAACATCAGGTCGATGCTCAGGTTGCGGAATCCGGCGCGCCGAAGCATTTCTACGGCTTGAACCGCCTGACGGGCGTCGTGACGGCGGTGAAGCTGGCGCAGACGGGCATCGTCGAAGCTCTGAATGCCCATGCTCACACGGTTCACGCCTATCTGGAGCAGACCGTCGCACAGCGCGGGGGTCACATCGTCGGGGTTGCACTCCACCGTCACCTCCGTGGCGTGGGGGGCGGCCTCCAAAACGGAGCAGAGCAGCAGCGAAAGGTCGTCAAAGGCCAGGTGAGAGGGGGTGCCGCCACCTATATATATAGTGCGCACCTCGCTACCGCCCAGATAGGAGCGGCGCAGATGCAGCTCGCTCACCACAGCGCGCACATAGGAGGAGCGGAGGGCGTCGTGGGTCGTGGAAAAGAAACCGCAGTACACACAGCGGCGGGCACAAAACGGAATGTGGATGTAGATGCCTGACATGATGCGCCAAATGTTGCTCGAATGATGCAAA
>ONMI01000015.1 GCA_900318915.1 uncultured Prevotellaceae bacterium
GCCCCCTTCAAGGCCCAAAACATGGCACTCAACTCCTATGTAACGCCCGAGGGACTGGAGATAGGCCGTGCCCAAGCCGTACAGGCCGAGGCGGCCGGCATAGCATGCCATACCGACATGAACCCCATTCTGCTCAAGCCGCAGAGCGACCATACCAGCCAGGTGGTGCTCAACGGGCGTCCTGTGGGCAATCAAAATGCCTACGACTACTTCCGCAAGGAAGGACGCGAAGAGTTGCGCCAGCATGTCCATGCCGCCTTCGACCGTCTCAGCGCCCGCTACAATCCCATTGTGCTCGAAGGGGCGGGAAGCATTTCGGAACTCAACCTCAGAGACAGCGACTTGGTGAACATGCCCATGGCTCGATATGCCGGGGCTGATGTAATCCTGGTGGGCGACATAGACCGCGGCGGCGTGTTTGCCAGTGTTTATGGCAGCATTGCCCTTCAGGAGCCTGAAGACAGGCAGCGGATAAAAGGCATCATCATCAACAAGTTCCGGGGCGACCTGCGCCTATTTGACGAAGGTCGCCGCCTGCTCGAAGACATCTGCGGTGTGCCCGTCCTGGGTGTGATACCGTATTATAAAGATATCCACATTGAGGAAGAAGACAGCGTGTCGCTGGCCCGAAAATCGATGCAGGCGGAAAAGGGGCGGGTCAATGTGGCCGTGATTATGCTCCAGCACATCTCCAACTTTACCGATTTCGACACGCTGGAGCAAGACCCTCGTGTGCACCTTTTCTACACCAACAATGTGGAAGACATAGCCAAAGCCGACATCATCATTCTGCCCGGCACGAAATCGACCCTTCACGACCTCTATGAGCTTCGCCGCAACGGAGCTGCGCAAGCCATTGTGCGAGCCCATCGCGAAGGAGCCAGCGTGCTTGGCATCTGCGGTGGTTATCAAATCATGGGCATGGAAGTGTGCGACCCTCTTCACACAGAGGGCACTATCGAGCGGTTGCCCGGTTTGGGACTGTTGCCCACCCAAACCGTCATTTCCGGTGAGAAGCGTACCAGACAAGTGAGCTTCAACGACGGCATGCACGGCTATGAGATACACATGGGCCAAACCCGTCCCTATGGTGACGCTGTTCCCTCGCCATTGGTGCGAATGGATGATGGCCGAGAGGAAGGATATCTCGTTGACCAACGCTGCATGGGCACCTACATACACGGCATACTCGACAACTCACGCTTCGTTGACTATCTGCTGGAACCCTTTGCCGAGAAGATGTCAAAGGGCAACACACCTTTCAACTACGAAGCCTACAAAGAAGAGCAATACGAGCTGCTGGCCGCCCATGTGCGGGCCCATGTAGACATGGAGAAACTGTACAAAATCGTAGATGATGAATAATCTGATATTCTCGCTAGGCATGGGATGGGCTACCGACCTACTCATCGGTGATCCGGAAAAGTTGCCCCACCCCGTCGTATGGTTCGGCAAGATGATATCCTTTGCCGAGCACCGTCTCAACCATGGTGCCCGTCGCAAGGCTAAGGGAGCCTTGACGGCCGTCAGCCTCATCCTGTTCGTTTTTGCAGTCACATGGCTGCTCCGGAAGGCACTGCTATGCACACTTCCAATATGGGCAACGGTCGTGTTTGATGCCATCTGCATCTTTTACTGTCTGGCCGGCACCACTCTTATCAAAGAAGTGCTCCATGTGTTTCAAGCCTTGGAGCAGTCGCTCGATGAGGGGCGGAAGGCTGTGGGTCGAATAGTTGGCCGCGACACCGCCCAACTTTCCGACCAGGAAGTTCGCAAGGCTGCCCTTGAGACGTTGGCCGAGAATTTGAGCGACGGGGTTATCGCTCCGCTGTTCTGGCTGGCACTGCTTGGTGTGCCCGGCATGTTGGCCTACAAAATGGTGAACACCCTCGACTCAATGATAGGCTACCGCACCGAGCGATACAAAGACTTCGGATGCATAGCGGCCCACATAGATGATGTGGCCAACTATTTGCCCGCCCGCCTCACCGCCTTTATGATGATTTTGGTAGCCGGAAGGCCTGGTTTGGCAGGATTCGTATGGCGCAACGGCCGTCGACACGCCAGTCCCAACAGCGGTTATCCCGAGGCAGCTCTCGCCGGCATACTGAACTGCCGTTTTGGCGGTCCACATTATTATTTTGGCGAGATTTTCGACAAGCCTTTCATCGGCGAAAACGACCGGGCGCTCACCTTCAGCGATGCCCGGCGTGCCATCTGGATAAATCGTGGGGCAGAAGTGCTCATGGTATCACTGGTAACCCTACTGCTATGTTTATTGTAAATAAAGAACTACTATACATATGAAAAGAATCATTGTAGCCGGCATTGGTCCCGGAAGTGCTGAAGATATCACCCCCGCTGTGATTGACGCCGTGAAGAAATCGGATATTGTGGTAGGTTACAAATACTACTTCCAGTTTATTGAACCCTATCTGAGCGAAGGATGCCAATGCATTGACTCAGGCATGAAAAAAGAGCGTGAGCGGGCCGAGCAAGCCTTCGTCTATGCCGAAAAAGGACTGACGGTGACCGTCATCTCGTCGGGTGACTCAGGCATCTACGGCATGGCTCCCCTCATCTACGAGATGAAAGAAGAGCGGGGCAGCGATGTAGACATCGTTACATTGCCCGGCATCTCCGCCTTTCAGAAAGCAGCCAGTCTGCTGGGTGCTCCCATCGGCCACGACCTGTGCCTCATCTCGCTTTCAGACCTGATGACACCGTGGGAACGAATAGAGAAACGCATACGTGCCGCAGCCATCGGCGATTTTGTCACCGCCGTTTACAATCCCAAGTCGCACGGTCGTTTTTGGCAACTATACCGGCTTGTCGAGGTATTCCTCAAGGAAGGCCGTTCGCCAAAGACACCGGTGGGCTATGTGCGGCAAGCAGGCAGGTCAGAACAGACAGTGGTGCTCACCACATTGGGTGAATTGGATCCTGAACAAGTGGACATGTTCACCATCCTTATCATCGGCAACTCACAGACCTATATCCGTAAAGACAAAATAATCACGCCACGCGGCTACTACCGCGATGGCCAGGAAACGGCCACCAAGCCCGGCCAACAGATTATGATAGAGAGTTTCAGGACCATCGCTGGCGAATTACAGAAACAAGACTGGCCTTTGGGCCACAAATGGGCACTTCTGCATGCCATTCACACCACCGCCGACTTTGAGATGGAGCAGATACTGTATACCGATCCGAATGCAGTTGAGACTCTTTATGAGGCGGTGGCAGCCGGCAAGCTGAAAACCATCGTAACCGATGTAACCATGGTGGCAAGCGGCATCCGTAAAGGCGCCCTTGCCCGCCTCGGCCTAGAAGCCAAGTGCTACCTGAGCGATAGCCGTGTTCCCGAAATGGCCACATCGCTTGGCATCACCCGCACCCAGGCAGGCATCCGCCTTGCCGTAGAGGAGCACCCCGATGCCCTCTTTGCCTTTGGCAATGCCCCCACCGCACTGATGGAACTGTGCGACCTGATAAGGAAGAAGAAAGCCTGCCCCACCGGCATCATCGCCGCACCTGTGGGCTTTGTACACGTAAAAGAGTCTAAGCACCAAGTGAAGGTGTTCAAAGACATTCCCAAAATCATCGTCGAAGGGCGCAAGGGCGGTTCCAACCTGGCTGCCACCCTATGCAACGCCATTCTCTGCTACGATGACGCCAGCCAACTTAAACCCGGACGCGATTTATGAAATATACCGTTATAGGCATATCCGACTCCCCCACTCCATTTTTTCCGCCCGAAGTGACCAACATGTTGCGGAGCGGGCGAATATTCTCCGGCGGCAGGCGGCACCACGACATCGTAAGGCATCTGCTGCCCGAGGATGCGGTTTGGATAGACATCACCGTACCGCTCAGCGCCGTCTTCGACCAATACAGGCAAGCCGATGGTGACATCATCGTGTTCGCCTCGGGCGACCCTCTCTTCTTCGGTTTTGCCAACACCCTGAAAAAAACTTTCCCCGAGGCTGAGATAACGGTTCACCCCACTTTCAACTCGCTACAGCTGCTGGCCCACCGCCTGGTGATGCCCTACCACGACATGCACATTGTTTCACTAACCGGACGCGACTGGCCTGCTTTTGACGAAGCCTTGATTACCGGCACGCAAAAGATAGGCGTACTTACCGATAAGACACACACACCGGCAGCCATAGCCCAAAGAATGCTCGATTACGGCTACACGGATTATAAAATGTATGTGGGAGAGCACCTCGGAAATCCACTTGAGGAGCAAGTTTCGACCCTGTCGCTTGAAGAGGCAGCACGTCTTACATTCGTCCTGCCCAACTGTCTGATTCTCATCGGTCATCACCCTCGCCGCTACGGTATTCCAGATGAAGAATTCAGTCTACTCAACGGCCGCGAGAAGATGATTACGAAAATGCCCATCCGGCTTCTTACCCTTCAGCGGCTCGACCTTTCTGAAAAGCGCGTATTCTGGGACATCGGATTCTGTACAGGCAGTGTATCGATTGAAGCCCGACTGCAGTTTCCCCATCTTCATATTGAAGCCTTTGAGATAAGAGAAGAAGGTAAGGTACTCATGGAAACCAACACCCGACGCTTCGGCGCTCCCGGCATCTCCATTCACATAGGTGATTTTTTGGAAACCGGCCTCAGCATGCTTCCCCGTCCCGACGCCGTCTTCATAGGTGGCCACGGCGGGCACCTGACTGAGATAATGCGGAAAGTAACAGAAGTACTGACCGACAACGGCTGTATCGTCATGAACAGTGTCACTTCGGCCATTGTGGAACGAGCTACCCACCGCATCAGCAGCAAAGACCTTTTTGAACAGGCATGCAAAGAATTGGATTTGAGAGCAGAAACGCCACTGCGGATAAAACTGAACGACTAATAGAAATACTGAAATGCAAAAAACAGCCATCATACCAATAAATGAATCAAGTGCCGGCATTGCCAGCATTCTTAAGCAAGAATTCAACGCCGAGACCTTGTCTCGCACTGCTGTGGGCGAACAATGGAACCACTTCGACGCCTTTATCTTTATCGGTGCCATGGGCATCTGTGTGCGTACCATCGCGCCCTACATCGACGACAAACACCATGACCCCGCCGTGGTGTGTGTAGACAGTACCGGACATTATGCCGTGAGTGTGCTCTCCGGCCATGTGGGAGGGGGCAACGAACTGGCACGCACAGTGGCCGCGGCCATCGGTGCGGAGAGTGTTGTCACCACACAGAGCGACAATACGGGCCTTTGGCCCCTCGACACCATAGGCAGGAAATGGGGCTGGCACACCCTGTTTGAAGGAAGTTCCAACCTGCTCATTTCCAAATTTGTAAACAAGGAGCCCACGGCACTGCTGCTCGACATACGCGACAAGGGAACAGATTATCTGGAGCGCACCCTGCCCTCCCATGTAACACTTATCGACACTTGCGCGCAACTGGAGAGCGGCCTTTATTCGGCCGCCATCATTGTATCGCCCTTCCTCTACGAGTTGCCGAAGCACCTGTCCGCCGTAAGATACATACCACAGGTATTGGACCTTGGTATCGGTCTTGCCCACCAAGCCCCACTGAGCAGCTATGAAGACATCAAAAACCATCTGGCACAGCACCACATCACCATCGCCTCGCAAGCCATACGCAACATTTGCACCATCGACATCAAGGCAGAAGAACCCATCGTAAAAGAGATGCTGAAAGAGGCACCCGGCAGCCGACTCGTCTTGTTCAGTTCTGAAGAGCTGAATGGCGTAGATGTGCCCACTCCCAGCACAACCGTAGCCAAGCATGTGGGCACCGGCAGCGTGTGTGAGGCGGCCGCCCTGTTGGCCTCCGACCACGGCAAACTGGTGCTCAGCAAAGAGAAGGGAAAGGACTACACCCTGGCTGTAGCCATAGCACGCAACTATCTAAGAGAAGGACACATAGAGATAGTGGGGGCCGGTCCGGGCGACCCCGACCTGGTATCGGTACGCGGCAGACGAATGCTGGAGAAAGCCGACCTCATCCTCTACGCCGGCTCTTTGGTGCCCCGCGAACTCACGCTCTGCGCCAAACAAGGCGCCACAGTGCACTCCTCCGCCTCGATGGCACTCGAGGAGCAGTGCACACTGATGAAAGACTTCTACGACCGCGGAAAATTCATTGTCCGTCTGCACACCGGCGACCCCTGCATCTTCGGCGCCATTCAGGAACAGATGGCCTTCTTCGACCAGCACGGCATGTCGTACCACATAACCCCGGGCATTTCCTCCTTCCTGGCCGCCGCTGCCGAGCTCCGTTCCCAATTCACCATACCCGAGCGTTGCCAGACCATCATCCTGACCCGAGGTGAGGGCCGCACGCCCATGCCCGAACGGGAGAAACTGCACCTGCTGGCCCGCAGCCAGAGCACCATGTGCATCTTCCTCAGTGCCTCCATTGTTGACGACGTGCAACGGGAATTGCTCATGGAATATCCCGCCGACACCCCTGTGGCGGCCTGCTACCATCTCACATGGCCCGACCAGCGCATCTACAGGGGAAAACTGAGCGAGCTGTCGAAGATAGTTCACGACAACCACCTCACGCTGACCACCATGATTGTGGTGGGCGAAGCCATTGACAACAGGGCCGGCCTCTCCGAGCTCTACTCCAAACATTTCACCCACCTGTTCCGCAAATCTATCGACGAGAAACCATGATACTGCTATTCGGGGGCACAACAGAAGGGCGCAAAGCCATCAAGGAGCTGGAAGAAGCCGGCAAGCCCTACTTCTACTCTACCAAGACGGGAGAGCAAGACGTAGTGCTGCAGCACGGACAGCGCACCGACGGCGCCATGGACACCGACGCGATGGTACTATTTTGCAAGCAGCACGGAATAAGACTGCTCATCGATGCCGCCCATCCCTTTGCCTCCCAACTGCATCAGACGGTGGCGACGGCCGCCGCACTGCTTCAACTGCCTGCCATACGCTTTGAGCGGATTTTCCCCCCACGAAGCGATGATATCACCTGGTGTGACGATTACGGGCAGATTCCCTCAGACATGCGGGTGCTGCTGGCCACGACAGGCGTGCAGTCGATATCCAAGCTGAAACATCTCGAAGAAAAGGGCGTAACGGTATACTACCGCATACTGCCAAGGGAGAGCTCACTACAGTTGGCCCGCAAACAAGGCGCCGACGAAGAGCGGCTTTGTTACTATCATGAAGGCGAAGACGAGCGCGAACTGCTCGAATCTCTTCATGCCGACGCCCTGCTACTGAAAGAGAGCGGCATCACCGGAGGCTTTGTGGAGAAGACCGCAGCGGCACGCGAAAAGGGCGTTCGCATCATTGCTCTGAAACGTCCACCCACGCCCGCCATTTTTCACCAGGTGAATGGTGAGCACGGCCTGCGGCGCATGGTAGAGAAACTGCTGCCCGACTACTATGACCTGCACAGCGGACTCACCACCGGCACCTGTGCCACCGCTGCGGCCAAAGCCGCCTACATAGCCATGAAAACCCATGAAAGGCCGGGGCAAGTAGACGTCACACTGCCCAATGGCGAGACCATAGATGTAGACGTACATTATGGCGACGGCTATGCTTATGTGGTGAAAGACAGCGGTGATGATCCAGATGTAACCAACGGTCTTCAAATCAGAGCTGAGGTTTCCGAATCGGACCAGTTTGAGATATGCGGCGGTGAAGGCATCGGCACCATCACCGTGGCAGGATTTGACTATCCCCCAGGCTCACCGGCCATCAACAAGGTACCCCGCCAGATGCTTCGTCAGAACATCAACGATACGGTACGCATCACCATCAGTGTGCCAGGCGGGGCCGCTGTCGCCGCAAGAACCTTCAATCCGCGACTGGGCATAGAGGGAGGCATCAGCATCGTAGGCGTGAGCGGCATCATCAAACCCTTCTCGGAAGAAGCCTTCGTCGACTCCATCCGCAAATGCATGCAAGTGGCGAAAGCGAGCGGCAGCCGCCACGTGGTGATAAACAGCGGTGCGAAGAGCGAGAATATCCTCCGGTCACTATTTGCCGACCTGCCTCCTCAGGCATTCGTTCAATATGGCAACTATATCGGCGATACCATCAAGATGGCCGCAGAGCTGGCGATAGAACACGTTACGCTGGGGGTGATGCTCGGCAAAGCCGTAAAACTGGCCGCAGGACAACTAGACACCCACAGCCGCAAGGGTGTGATGGACAAAGCATTCATCAGCGAGTTGCTCAGAGAGGCCGACTGCGACACTGACTGCAGCCAACTCACCTTAGCACGCGAATTGTGGGACATGATACCCATAAAGAAGAAGGCGGTCTTTGCTCAAGTTGTCATCACGCACTGCCAAGCCCACTGCAAGTCTCTGTTACCCAACGGCGAACTCACCATACTGCTGATAGACGAGAAAGGGAATATCTACCGGTAGCCGCCCTATTCGACCACCTCATCACGATGTCTTTTGAACAACACACTGGCTATAACCGGAGCTCCCACAAGAGCGGTGACCGAGTTGACCGGCAGTGCACCCTCAAAGCCCGGCATACGGGCCATCAGATTACACAGCAGAGCCAGTACGCCACCCGCCAGCATGGTAGCGGGCATAAGGATGCGATGGTCGCTGGTGCGGAAAAGCGCCCTGGCCAGATGGGGTACGGCCAGACCGATGAACATGATGGGTCCGCAATAGGCCGTTACGATGGCTACGAGCACGCCGGAGCAGGTGATGACCAGCATTCGGGCGCGACGTATGTTCAATCCCAGATTGCTGGCATATGCATCGCCGAGCAAGAGCAGGTTCATCGTCTTGACCAGCAGCATGCTCAGAGGCAGCAACACGGCCATCAGCCCGACAAAAAGCAGCATCTGGTCGCCCGACACCCGGGCAAAGGAGCCCAATCCCCAAACCACATAGGCCTTTATATCTTCCTCCGACGAGAAAAACTTCAGCACTCCAATGATAGCAGTGGCCAAATAACCTATCATCACACCGATGATGAGCACGGTGACATGACCTTTCACCTTCTGCGACACATAGACGATGAGAGCCATCACCGCCAGTGAACCGATAATGGCCGCCACGGAGATAGCAGCATCGCCCACATAACCCATACGACTCAGTGCCACGCCGCCCAGCGAACCTGAAAGCAGCACCACAAAAGCCACGCCAAGCGAAGCGCCGTTGGAGATGCCAAGCACCGACGGCCCGGCCAGGGGGTTACGGAATACCGTCTGCATCTGCAGGCCGCTCACGGCCAGTCCGGCTCCCGCCATCAAGGCGGTGAGCGCCTGTGGTATGCGCGAGCTGAAAATGATGTTAGTCCATATCTCCGACTCCTCTCCCCTCCCGAGGAGGATATTGCAGACACTCCCGAAAGGAATTCTCACGGTGCCCAACAGCAGATTGAGGACAAAGAACACTGCTATGAGCAGCATGAGGACCAACAACATCCAAAAGGACCGGCGCATACGATTCTGACTGGCTATTTCAACAATTGGTAAAAAGTGGGAGTATAGTCGGCAGGCATCAGTTCGGGATGGAAGATGGCCACGAAATCGGCCAATACTTTATCGGGTTCCACCGGCGACACTTCATAATAAGGCGTCTGCTTCATATTGCAGTAAATGACCTGACGCTTCTTAAACGACTTAAAGAGCTCGTTTCTCGGCTCCGACGCTTTCAAGGCATCATAGGAGAAGTCGCCTGGGAAACTGTTGAGGATGCGCCAATAGTCGGCATTGGCCGCAATAGAATACATTTTTTCGTACTCAATATTCACGCCACCCGTATTATCGTCCTTGATGACATATTCGGCACCGGCATCGCGGAACAATTCGGCCAGATAGTTTTTACCGCCCACGGCGAACCAGTTGCCCCCGTGCATTTCTCCACTAAACACCGTCGGCCGCTCTTTCACGTTACTGGCCTTTTCCTTGAGTGCGAGATACCGCTGCTCGATACCTTTAAAAAGTTGGTCGGCCTCCTTTTCCTTTCCCAAGAACATGGCCACATATTTTATCCACTCAGCCTGACCAAGTGCTGTAGATTCCTTATAGCCCAAATGCGGTATCAGGGTGATGCCCGTTTCCTGAATGGCATCATATCCTCCACGTTTGAACGGCGAGATAAAGATAACCTCCGGGTTGGCGGCCAGGATCAATTCCGTATCGAAATTGCCCTCCATGCCAATCTTCACGATGTCGCCTTTCTTCACCCGGGCTTTCACATCCTTGTTGAAAAGATTTTTGGTGCCCGTGATGCCTTTCACTGCGTCAAGCGCATCGAGGGCGGTGAAATTGGAGAGCTGAAGCATTGTCATCACGATAGTGCGCTCAATGGGCACCTGCACAGGCGTATATCCATCTGGCACCTCCACCTTCTCACCCTTGGGCACCAAGGCGAAGTGGTAAGTAGCCGGCATTTTCTCCTTATCCTTCTGCGGGTCGGCCACATCCACCAGTCTTACACCATTATCCAACAACTTCACAGTATAGCCCTTGGCATATACGGGATTATACGCCACATCGGCATCGGTGGCAGCGATGGTGTTGTCACTCACAGAAGATTTGCCGCCATCCTTGCAGGCACACAGAAAGCCTACTGCCAGGAGAACAGCAAACCAAACATTCATTTTTCTCATATCCGAAAAAAGTTATTCCTCCGTCGGCCCCTACTCCGAGAGCCTCTGGGGGGTTAGCAAAACAAGAGGCAGGTCTTCTGACTCAGCTCCGTCTTCAAACGCCTTCCCGTCTGTATGACAGTGGCTGCTGTTTGAGACTTGCAAAGGGAGCAAAACAGCTGCGGGACAGTTGCGGATTCTCACCGCATTCCCTATTATCGCACTACACGCACCTCTATGACACTGCAAAAATACACAAAAAAGTTGATTAACAAGTCTATGAGAAACAAAAAGGGGGAAAACGCAGATAAAAAAATCAAATCTGCTCAAAACTGCAAGCCTTCAGTTGAAACACAGTGTATTTTCATCTACAAATATTTGATAAAGGAAAAAAACAAATTATCTTTGCAACATCAACAAACTAAGATAATAAAATTATGAGAAAATTATTTTCCAGCCTTATCCTGCTGACGATGGTGTTCATTTCTGCCACCGCACAGGATATCTACCAATACCAGGTTAAGAATGATATGGGCGAACAGGTTTCGCTCAGTGATTTCCGCGGCAAAGTGCTGCTCATAGTCAACACAGCCACCCGATGCGGTTTCACTCCTCAATACAAAGAGCTTGAGGCTCTTTACGAGAAGTACCGCACCGAAGGTCTTGAAATTCTTGATTTCCCCTGCAATCAGTTTGGTGAGCAGGCACCCGGCACCATTCAGGAGATTCACACTTTCTGCACAGCCAATTTCGACATACAGTTTCCTCAATTTGACAAGATTGATGTGAACGGAACCAATGAGTCGCCCCTCTACACCTACCTGAAATCAAAAAAAGGCTTTGGCGGTTTCGACCTGACCGACAAGACCGGCAAGCTGCTCGACGACATGTTCCGCAAGCAGGATGCCAATTATGACAAGACCCCCAGTATCAAGTGGAATTTCACCAAATTTCTTGTATCCCGCGACGGCCGCGTGGTGAAACGTTATGAGCCTACCGATAAGATAGCCCAAATAGAAGCCGATGTGCAAGTGGAGTTGAACCCGGTGGTGAGCACCATCATGGCCCGCCGTTCCGTTCGCCAATACCTTGACAAGCCTGTGGAACACGAGAAACTGGAGATGGTGGTGCGCTGCGGCATCAATGCCCCTAGCGGCATGAACCAACAGCCCTGGGTCGTGCGGGTAGTGGAAGACGCTGCCCTGATTAACCAGGTGACTGAGGTGTACAAGAAAGCGAACCCAGAGCAGGTGAACCGCGACCCCGGGTTCAAGAACATGTTCCGCAATGCTCCCAACCTTATCTGCGTCTGTACGCCGACCGGCGGCCGGGGCGCTCTCGATGCAGGCATGCTCGGTGAGAACATGATGCTGGCAGCCCAATCGATGGGTTTGGGAACCTGCTGTCTGGGAGGTCCCGTCCGTTTCCTCAACAGCAACGCAGGCGCGAAGTTTTTCCTCGACCGCCTTGACATCCCCGAAGGTTACCAGCTCAACTACATTCTTGCCATCGGTTATCCCGACGAGCAGCCCGAAGCCAAGCCCCGCGACGCTTCTAAAGTGAAATTTATCAAATAAGCCAAGCATCTTGAACTCCCTATCGAAGAAAGAAGTGCGCGCCATGATGCGGCAGCGCAAAAAAGACCATACAGCACAAGAACTCAGGAACAAGTCGGCAGAGGTGATGGAGCGGTTGCTCCATCACCCGGTTATAATGCGCTCACACATCATTCTGATGTATGCGTCGCTGCCCGATGAAGTTTACACTATCGACACACTGGAAAGACTTCGCCTCGCGGGCAAGCGAATTCTGCTGCCCGAGGTGACCAGCGAGACCGACATGCAACTAAGGGTGTATGGAGGCCCCACCACCCTTCACGAAGGCAGTTTTCATATTCTGGAGCCTACCGGTGAGTTGTGCGACGAGGCCGAACACATAGACGTGGCCGTCATACCGGGCATGGCCTTTGACCGCGAGGGACACCGTCTGGGGCGCGGCAAGGGATATTACGACCGATTTCTGAACCGCGTGAAGACCTACAAGATTGGCGTATGCTTCGACTTCCAAATGATGGACCAATTGACCCACGACCCTCACGACGTGATGATGGATGAAATAATCTATTGAAGAAATGCAAGAGAGAATTCCTTTTATCGATTACATCCGTGTCATCGCCTGCCTGCTTGTCATGGTGGTGCACGCAAGCGAGTGTTTCTATGTAGACCACGACAGCTACACTATGGTGGCAAACGAGAGCAACCGGCTTTGGGTATCGGTCTACGACGGTGGTTTGGGACGCATCTCCGTCCCGCTGTTCATGATTGTCTCGGCATTTCTGCTGGTGCCCATGAAATCGGGCATGACGATGCACCAGTTCTACCGCCGCAGATTTCTCCGGATTCTACCTCCCTTCGTGTGTTTCCTGCTTCTCTATGCCCTTTTGCCCCTGGCATGGGGCGGCACCACAGCCGAGCAAGCCCTTGCCGACCTGAAAATGCTGCCGTTCAACTTTCCCATGGCAGGCGGGCACCTATGGTTCATGTATCCGCTTATCAGCCTCTATCTCATCATCCCTGTTGTCTCACCCTGGCTGGAGCGGGCCTCAGCCCGTGAGGAAAGGACCTTCCTGTATATCTTCGCTTTCACCACCCTCACGCCGTGGCTTCACCGTTTTGTATCGCCATATCTGTGGGGAGAATGCTTCTGGAATAATTTCTCGGCCTTCTGGTATTGCTCTGGCTATTTAGGATATCTGGTCCTGGCCCACTACATCCGTGTGCATATCGACTGGAACCGGAGCAAGCGCCTGCGTATTGGCGCACTCTGCCTGCTTATAGGAGGCGCGTTCACCGCATGGAGTTTTTGGTGGAAAGTTACACCCGGTGTGATGATGGACACCCCGATAGCGGAATGGTCATGGGAATTCTGCACCCCCAATGTGCTTTTAGCCACTTTCGGTGCCTTTATACTGTTCACCTGCATCGACCGTTCTCCGGCATGGATTACGCGCTTGTCGAAGCTCACTTTCGGCATGTATCTGATGCACATTTTCTACCTGATACTTTTTGCCCAGCTGATAATTGGCGGTGATGTGGCAGCACCTCGGCTTCCAGTATGGCTGGCCATTCCCACGATAGCCCTACTCACCTACCTATGCAGCGCACTGACCACCTGGCTCGTATCGTTGTTGCCCGGCAGCAAATACATAGTAGGCTAAAAGAGAGACACCATGGCCGAAGTGCTTAGGGCATGAAGGAATCTTATTTCCTCACGCTCTGCACATCGGCATCACCGGGTTTGAAGATCAGGCCCTCGCAAACGGCAGCATCGGCTTTATAAGCTTTCAGTTCCATCTTAGACCAATCTATCTTGTCGGTCGACTGAGCTACTGGAACATGCGGGATGAGCGAGCCGTCGCGCACAAGGATAATGCAAGGAATCTCACCCGCTGTGATGTGCTGGTAACCACCCTCATACACTTTCCCCGTCTGATAGTCTATCCATTTGCCTTCCATAAGGGGAGCCACCAGAATTTGCGAGCCAAACATATACTCATCCTCCACCAGCCATGCGCCGGCATCATGAGGAAACTCCACGAAGAGTGCTCGGAGCATGGGCAGTCCGCGGTTGGAGCAATCTTTGGCCTGTGCATAGACATAAGGCATGAGCGCATACTTCATCTCGGCACAGCGCCTGAAGGCATCGGTAAACGACTCGCTGATGAGCCACGGTTCTGTGGGAGGAGCGCCATGGGCACGGGTGTGGGAAGAGAGGAATCCAAACGGCAACCAACGGCGGTAGATATCCTCGGGCGACGCCGTGACGAACCCACCCATATCGTGGCTCCAGAAAGAGAAGCCCGAAAGGCCAAGACTCAGTCCACCCCGCAGGTCGCCCATCATGCCGATATCGTTGGTGGCTGCATCGCCGCCCCAATGGAGCGGGTAGCGCTGTGAGCCGGCCCATGCTGACCGGGCCCATATCACGCCCTCGCCGGCATTGTCTCTTACTGCCTCCCATAGCGCCTTGTTGTAACGCAGCGGATAGAGGTTGTGCTCATAAAGACCCGTTCGTCCACTGGCATAAAGGCCGTTGAAAGGAGCCGCCTCGCCGAAATCGCACTTGATGGCCCCCACTCCCTGCTGGATGAGATGGGCAATCTTGTCTTGATACCACTTCACGGTCTGCTGATTGGAGAGATCGAGCACAGCATCTTCATAAGGCATTCCTCCCATAGCATTGCGCACATGCATATTATTGTCGACCAACTCCTTGAAATAACGGTTCTTCGGCGTGAAATACGGCAGTTGCCAGAGGCAGGTGTGGAACCCCTCCTTCTTGAGTTTTTTCAGCATGGCCACAGGATTGGGGAACCGGTCGTGGGCAAACTCATAGTCGCACTGCCAGTCGACGCCGAACCATCCTGTATCGAAATGAATCACATCAGCGGGTATGCGGTTCTCCCGCAGTTTGGCAGCAATGTCGAGTCCTTCCTGTTGTGAGAAATAAGTGATGCGGCTCATCCATGTGCCGAAAGTCCACAGCGGCAGCATCGGACTTTTTCCAGTCAGGTTGGTATACTCATCGAGTATATCCTTCGGCTCACCGAGGAAGATAAAGAAGTCCATGGTTTCATCGGCCATAAAGAGCCTTTGAGCACCGATATAGGATGCGCCGAAATCGCAGGTGGCGGGAGCGCTGGTATGCATGAAGATGCCGTAGCCGCGATTGCTGAAGTAGAACGGCACCGGTTTGTACATGCCGTCAGTTTCAGGTCCCTGGGGGTCAGTGACATAAAGATGCACCTTCTGCCCCACCTTATTGAGAGAGGTGAACGACTCCCCGCAACCATAAATGCGTTCGCCTGGAGAGAGGAAGAACACGGGATTGATGGAACGGGAATTGTCGCTTCCCCGTTTGATGAACGAGAAAGGCAACAGTTTTACCTGGGTGGAGTCGTTGTCGATGATAGAGCGGCTGCGGGTGAGCACACGCCCGTTGGCATCCCTGATGACAAGACGCCAGGGGTATTTCTGAATCTCGATGCTTCCGTACTGGCTTTTATAGCATACGGCATAGGCCGTGCTGGAAGCCTTCCACGAATGGTCTGTAGGCACCGGACCGCAAAACATAGGATCCTGGGCATCCTCATCCTTGGGTGCGACCGGTGTGGTGAGCATGGTGACACGTACCGTTCGTGGACTGACGAACCTTAACTGTATGCAGAGATTAGGGTCATTGTCATATTGTGTTTCGGGGAAATCCAGCATCTGCATACGCACCGGCCAGTAGCCGTTGAGATTGAACGCCTGGCGGGGAGAAAGCCGATAACGTTTCCAATTGACGTGTCCTGTGGCCGTGGAAGTATTGAAATCGGCCAGGCTGTCGGCCAGGAAATAAGTATTGGAGAGGTCGTTGAAATCGCCCGACATATCTTTTGTCATATTTTGCAGATACTGCACGCCATCGTTGGTTACCAACTGTGCACGGACGGAAACAGACAGCAGAACAGCACAAACTGCGGCCATACACCTCAAAGAAGTAAGCGAACTATTGATTCTCATGGATAGAATGATGTAAAATAATTAATCGAAACTGATGCAAATGTATAAAAAAAAGCCGACAAGCATTCAAAAAAAGCGAAAAAGTGCATTTTAGGCGCACTTTTTCGCTTATAGTAGGATTATAGAATTGTCGGACGAAACAGGGACCATAATGGTCAGAACAACGACCCTATCTGGTAGACGGCAGCCGAAATGCACCAAGCCACGGCCGTAGTATAACCGGCGGCACACAGCGCCCACTTCCATCCCCCCGTCTCATTTTTAATGGCCACGATGGTTGCAAGACAGGGGAAATAGAGCAGCACAAAGAGCAAGTAACAATAAGCCGTCAGCGGGTTGATACCGTCGGCCGCCATCAACTTGTGCATAGTGTCATAGCGTCCGCCCTCATCGTTGTAGCTGTTGTCTTCGGCAAAGCTTTCATCACCGCTATAGAGTACACCGATGGTAGAGGCCACGATTTCCTTTGCTCCCAATCCGGCTATAAGGCTCACATCAAGTTTCCAGCTGAATCCCTGCGGCTCGAAAACCGGTGCCACCGCCTTGCCCATCTGTCCGATAAGGCTCTGCTCCTGCTGTTCCTGCTTGGTTAGTTGGTCGTTGTGCGGGAAATAGCCCAGCGCCCATACGATGACGGAAGCCACCAGGATAATGCCGGCCATTTTTTTGAGATATTCCTTTCCCTTCTCCCAGGTGTGGCGTGCTATGGCTTTCGATGTGGGCATACGGTAGGGCGGCAGTTCCATCACAAAGGGCGTGTCCTCGCCCTTTATAACCATTCGCGAGATGACATTGCTCACCACCACCGCCACCAGGATACCTACCGCATAGAGTGAAACCATGACAAAGGCCCTATATTGGAGAGCGAAGAATGTGCCGGTAATCATGATGTAGATAGGGATTCGTGCAGTACACGACATGAAAGGCAATATCATCATGGTGATGATACGCGAGCGGCGGCTTTCGATGGTGCGTGTGGCCATAACAGCCGGCACATTGCAGCCGAAGCCCATGATGAGCGGGATGAACGACTTGCCGTGCAATCCCATCTTGTGCATGAGGCGGTCCATGATGAAAGCCGCACGCGCCATATAGCCGGAGTCCTCCATCAGCGAGATAAAGAAGTAGAGGATTAGGATTTGGGGGAGGAAGACGATGACCGACCCCACGCCTGCTATCACGCCATCTACAATCAGGTCTTTCAGCGGCCCGTCGGGCATCACTCGGCTCACCCATTCACCCAAGAGGGAAACACCCTCGTCGATCCAGTTCATGGGATACTCACCCAGGCTGAACGTGGTGTAGAACATGACGAAAAGGATGAGGAAGAAGATGGGGAATCCCAGATACTTGTTGCTGAGCACCCCGTCGATAAGATGGGTGACACGGTAATTGTCATTGGCATCACCCTCCTTGTATCCAGCTTCTGTGAGCGCACCCCGGATGAATCCATATTTGGCATCCATGAGAGCGGTTTCACTGTCCTGCCCGGTATCGGCCAGTATTTTTTCCTCTGCCAGGTCTCTTGTCTTGAGGATGTGCCGTCCTTTGTCAGTGGCGGCAAACATTTTCTCCACCTCGGCATCATGCTCGATAAGTTTGATGGCCAGGTAACGTGTGGAGAATCGGTGACGCAGCTGTGTATCCCGCTGTATTTCCATTTTCACCGTGTCGATACCCTGCTCCACATACTGTCCGTGATTGATGTGGATATGGCGGAAATAGTTTTTTCCGGGTTTACCCATGGCGGCAAAGTCCTCCTGGTGTTCTTCCTCCACATCATCGGCATAGTTTTCATGCCACTGTTTTATATGCTCGGCCACCTCGGGATTGATGTTGCCGTCTTTGTCGAGGAAGTCGACACCCTCATACATATTGATGATGACATGGAAGAGCAGTTTCAGTCCCTTTCCTGTCTTGAAAGAAGTGGGCACCATCGGCGTGCCAAGCAGTTGGCTCAGTTTGTCGATATCTAGATGATCTCCCCTCTTCTCAAACTCATCATACATATTGAGCGCGCACACCATGCGAAGATTCATGTCGATGAGCTGGGTGGTGAGGTAAAGATTCCTTTCCAGGTTGGAAGAGTCAATCACATTGATTACGATATCAGGCGTCTGGTCGATGATGTACTTTCTCACATACAGTTCCTCAGGACTGTAAGCCGAAAGCGAATAGGTGCCGGGAAGGTCTATCAAATTGAACTCATAGCCTTCGAACGAAGCCTTTGCCTCCGTGGCATCGACGGTCACCCCGCTGTAGTTGCCCACCTTGGCATGCGCTCCTGATGCGAAATTGAAAAGTGAAGTCTTGCCACAGTTGGGATTGCCCACAATGGCCACATTTATGATATGACGCTTACGGTGGGCCTCCTCTGCCATCGAGGAGTCATCGAGGTGCTCCTCCACGACTTCGCGTTCCACGACCGTGTTGTCGGAAGAAGGCAGCCCTTCCTTCACATCGCCCACCACCTCTATAAGTTCCGCCTCATCATGGCGCAGCGATACCTCGTAGCCGAGGATACGATACTTCACGGGGTCTTGCAACGGGGCATTGAGAAGCACTTCAACCGTTTTGCCACGGATGAAGCCCATCTCGACAATTCTCTTTCTGAAACCGCCATGTCCGAGCACCTTTACAATCACTCCTTTTTGGCCGGTTTTAAGTTCAGACAGTCTCATATCAACCAATCATTTTTGTGTCAGGCAAAGTTACAAATAAAAAAGCACATCCCTTTCATAAAAGAACAAGAAAGGACGTTGGCGCCATGCAAAATACCTACTTATAGGTAGGTGCCGGCACCATTTTATCTGTATTTATTCGGTCTACAAGGACACCACCTCGCGGTTGTCATCCTTCCACCCTGTGATGCCGTCTTTCAGGTTCACCACTTTATACCCCTCTTCGGTAAGGATATTGGCGGCTGTCACACTACGGCGGCCACTTCGGCAATAGACCGCAATGACCTTGTCTTTGGGCAAGCATTCGATGGCAGCAGTCTTGAATGAATCGGTTTTCACATCGATGAGCATGGCGCCATGAAGATGGCCCTCATCAAATTCTTTTTTCGTCCGGACATCGAGCAGCACCACACTGTCGGTATCGGCAATAAGTCGGGCGAACTCCTCATTGGAGACCGTCATGAAATCACCATTGGGGACAACAAATGCCCGCGCCACGAAAAACACTACTACCAAAAGGAGTACAACCGCACACAGCCAGAATAATTTACTCATGATTTAAAAAGTGATTTTTGCAGGCAAATTTACAAAAAAAAGCTTAACCGGCAATCGTTATGTAAGAATTAGCACAGTCTTCATCAGACAGACCTTCGACATTCACAGTCGAACCTCAGAGGTGCGGTTTCAATAACTGTAGACGAGAGAATACTTCTCATGCAGGCGGCGGAGAGACCCATCGCCTTTCATCTTTTGGATTACGTTGTTCACTACTCGCAGCAAGTCTTCCTGCCCCTTCCGCATCAGCACGCCTATCTGGCCATGCGTGAAAGGCTCGTTCAAGAGCGGTGCAGCCAACCGCTTATCGGTCTGCACATAATAGGGAGCCTCAGTAATCTCCGTTATCATTATATCGGCCACTCCCTCAGCGACGAGAGAGGGAATCTCCTCATTCTTCTGATGAACGATGATGGAAGCATGCTTGAGGTTTTGGTTGGCGAATTTCTCGTTCAGTCCACCAGGATTCACCATCACCCTCACCTCCGGCTGGTCGATATCTGCCAGTGAGCGGAAACGGGCGGCATCAGTTGTCCTGCACAGAATTGTTTTGCCATTGGCCAAATACCCCTCACTCATCAGCATGGTCTCCCGCCGGGCATCGGTGATGGTGATGCCGCCGATAGCGAAATCGAACAACTGAGGCTCTGCCAACACATCGGCCGAGAGCGTGGGCCATGAAGTGTGTACGAATTCTGCCCTAACGCCCATGAAGGCAGCTATATTCTTGGCCATCTCAATGCCGAATCCCCAATAGGTCCCGTCTTCCTCTTGAAAGGAAAGCGGCCGGTAATCGCCAGTCGTTCCAACCCGCAAAGTGCCACGCTTAACAATCTCGTTTACCTTCTCACCCTGCAGGCTCCTGTCGCTGTCGGAGAGATGGTCATGGTGGCTGCACGCTGTCAAGAATATCTGACAGCAGAGCGACAGGATCAGCCACAAGTAACCCACTCTTATCTTCGATTGCTCTTTCATTATCGGTATTTTTCTATCAGGAGATAATAATCGCTTCAGAATGCGAATGATTCTTTCAGCAGGCAAAATTACCCGTTTTTTTTCTATTTCCCATGAAGATTGTTAAAAAAAGCCCCAAGTTCATTACTTGAGGCTTTTTTAAGATTAAGAAGGCCTTATTTGATTAAGACCTTACGGCCGTTAATAATGTTGAGACCCTTTTGGGGAGCGGCCAAACGTTGGCCAGCCACATTGAAGATAAGAGTCTTACCGGATTTGTTGCCTACCGTTATGTCGCTGATGCCGGCTGGTGACTCAGCCCAGACCACGGACGACTTATTGCAGACACCGCCGCCATAATAGATGCTCGGTATACCCACCTTGGTCCATGTGCTGCACGCCTCTACTCCATCCTTGAAATAAATGTTGTGTGAGCCGTCCCAAGAACTGTAATTGTAGCTCCAAGGCATCTCCGTGGCATCCTCATCGACCCCGTAATACATTTCAGCCTTGAACGTATAAGGTGATTAATATTAATGAATAGATATTTGCGAAGCGTCGAGGCATAGAAGCTGCCGCCACAGAAAATCATCCCCCCCCCTGAGCGACTCTGCGGGGGATGATTTCTTATTTATGACAGCCTCTTCTTTCTGTTTTTAAGCCGTGGAAACATTTTCCTTATACGGAGCAAAGGATTCGTAATAGTACCCCCTGCTATAATGAGCGTAACGCTGATGATAATGAGCAGCATGCCCACCGCCAAGCGCAGTGTAAAGTTCTCGTGGAATATCAGGATGGCGATGGCCACACCGGTCAACGGCTCCATGGCTCCGAGTATGGCCACCGGTGTGCTGCCTATCTCATGGATGGCAGCACTGGTGCACAGCAGCGAGACCGCCGTAGGGAAAAGAGCCATGCAGAAGGCAGCCAGCCAGAGGTGAGGATGCGCCGAAAGGATGGCAAAGGTGTCCCATTGGAACCTGAAGGCGAAAAGCAGCAGTCCGAAGAGGATGACATAGAGCGTAAGCTTGAGCGTGGGAATCTCCTTCATTCCACCTCGGTTCACCGCCACCAGATAGATGGCGTAGGAAAGGGCAGAGAGGAACACCAGCAGGAGCCCGGTGGGATGCAGCGTCATCCCGTCGTCGCCCCTATAAAGCAATGCGATGCCCCCTGTAGCCAGGACAATGCACACCACGGTGAGCAGGCTCACTCGCTCGTGAAACAAAGCCGCCATGATGACCGTCACCAATATGGGGTAGATGAACAAGAGTGTAGAGGCGATGGCGGCACCAATGTAGAGGTAGCTCACATAGAGCGAGAGTGATGAAAAAGCCATGAGCAGACCGAGAATGAAGAGCGGTACCACCTGGTTGCCCCGGAGTCGGAATCCACGTCCGCGTGCCACCATCATGACAGCCAGCATCGGTATGGCGAAGAAATAGCGCAGGAACAGCACACTGTAGGCATCAATTCCGGCACCGAGGAGCGGAAGAGCGAAGAGCGGATTCATGCCGTAGCTTGCAGCGGCAGCCACCCCGAGGGCATATCCTTTAAATTTTCCTGTCATAAGGCGATTACACCTTGATTGATGTAAAGGTCGAAGCGCAGCAAGCATGTAGAAGATTCATCCCGGTCCACATCCCATGAGAACTCTGTGTGTTCGGGGAGGAGACCTCTCACCTTTTCAATGCAAAGCATATCATCCATCAACAATTCATAATCACAGCCACTGACCAGTTGGAGCAAAGCCCCCCTGGCACCGCTGGTATATTGACTGATTTCTGACGCATGCTCGTCGATGACAGCCGCGAGGGAAGCTGCGTCCTTTTGACAATAGGTCAGCAGGACGATTTCTTTAGCACCGTTCAAGACATACGTGATGTCGTTTACATCCATGCCTTTCAGTTTACCGAGATGTCCGCTCTCGATTTTTTCAAGCGCTTGTTGTAATGTCAGGGTTGTTTTCATACAAGATGCAAAAGTATATAAAAAAAGAGAATCATCTTCATCCGGGGGGAAAATAATGAACGGTAAGCGGTGAAATACACGAAAAAGGAGCCTAGTAGGTAGTTTACCATTTGCGGGAATGATGGAATAATAAGTAGAGCCTCCCAAATGTTTAAGTAAAGGGCGGCTATTATGCTGAACCGAACTCTTTTTCTTCTCGATTTATTGTTTACCTCTATCATCGATAAATCAAAACTGACACAATAAATGCCATCAACAAAGTTAAAAGCTCCAGCAAAAAGAACTGACAGCGTAATTGACCGTGAAATCCGGCAACTTCTTTTATGTACCCCATCCATCAAAATCATTGAGGCCAAAGAGCATCTTCAGCAACTCAAGATTATGAAGAAAGGTGAGAAATACGAGATGAAAGAAATGCTCGAAAAGGAATTCAAGAGAATTCGCGACAGATATACTTATACGAGATCCGCCATGAAGGACCGTGTCAGCAAATGGGAAGAAAAGATTGGTCCCTTAGGAATTGAAGATATCACAGAACTGCTCAAGAACTCAAATCTTACCATCATGACTGCCTTCCCGGAAAGAGTGACACCCCGGTTTATGGAAAGTTGGCTGAGCCAGTATCTTTACGGCCAGAAGGACTATGCACGGAAAATAGCCCTTGCCTTCTTTGTACACAATATGAGGACGAATGAAGACAACCCCATCCTTCCGCGGACCAACCTGCTGGTTCACGGTCCCTCCGGATCCGGAAAGACCTATGGCGCACAGAAGATGGCCGAGTTTCTCGGCATGCCCTTCTGTGTGATCAACTGCAACAGTCTTGTTCAGGAAGGCATCATCGGCAATTCAATCGGGAACTACTTCACGACCATGTATAGGAAGCACGGAAATGCCATGGAACATGCCGTCATTATTTTTGACGAGTTTGACAAGCTGCTGGAAAAAGGACAATTCAACGACCGCATTCTCAATGAGCTGCTCAACATCATCGACGACAACAACAGCATATCTTTCAACAAGTCTGACTTAACAGGCTGTTACGAGAAGGTCACTCTCCCCACCAGCAAGATGCTCTTCATCTTCACCGGCGTGTTCAGACGTCTGGAGGACATCATCAAAAAACGCCTCGGAAAGAGAACAATCGGTTTCGAGCAAGGCGGTGCCTCGGTGCTCACTGGCGACTACCACCAATATGCTACCGAGGAGGACTTCAGGAAGTTGTTCAACCGTCCCGAGTTGTCCGGACGCATCCAACAGTACGCCTGTGTCAGGGAGCTGCAAACAGAAGAGATGGCCCGACTGCTTCTCAAATCCAAGGAGTCGCCTGTCATTGGGTTCGAGAAATACTTCCAGAACAAAGATATCACATTTTCCATTACAGAGGAAGGTGCCATGGCTCTCGCCGTGGAAGCCTGCAGGCGAAACTTAGGCGTGAGGGGGCTGAAATCGCTGATGTTCAATATCCTCTCTGACGACATGTTCCTGCTCAAACGTAAAAAAATCATTATGGACGATGCCTATGTAGAGAAGAAACTCGCGTGAAATCTGCCGCGATGTGAGAAATTATGCTTATCTTTGCATGCAAAAGCATGCCATAACCTACGAATAAATTTAAAACAAGAATAATGGAAAAGAAGAATGCGAAACGGCCCAAAACCATCTGTATAGACTTTGACGGCGTGATACACGACTACCGCAGAGGCTGGCGTGGAATAGATGTGTTCGACAAAGTGCTTCCCGGAGCCAGCGAGGCAACCCACAAGCTGCATGACGCCGGGTATATTATCATCATCCACACCACAAGGAACGACAGCCCAGCCCTCAGAAATTTTCTGAAGGAGAATGACATCTGCTTTGACTACATCAACCACAACCCGCATCAACCAGCTGGTTCCGACCAGGGGAAGATTATCGCAGATGTATATCTTGACGACAGAGGCATCTGCTTCACTGGCGATTGGAACGAGGCTGTTCAGCAGATTCTCCATTTCAAGACCTGGCAAGAAGACGACTGGATATAAAGGCGATGATAAGACGATAAGCGATGGTAAGAACAAACGGAATAAGGTGTTTTCGGGAAAATGTGTAATTTTACAGGCAATTCGTGTAACGACGGATTGCCTTTTTTGATGTACCTTTGCAATCGAGATGAATGTTCTGCAAAGATGCTCATGCCCGGCGTCTTTGATTTCGCATTGACCGATGACGAGATGGTTCGTATCTCTTCGCTCGACCTCGGTCGGAGTGCTGCCTACGACGACTAGGATCCGGAGAACACCCGCTGGATAGGAACGATGAAAATACACGATTAAAAAGAGAATGTGCCGATACGGACACATCCTCTTTTTCGATGGTAGCTGTAATTACCTCAATTCTTTATCATAACATATTGTAATAAAGAAATTTACTGTTATCAATCCTTGCCGTCAGTACGCCATTTCATGCACTCCCTTGACAGCACGGCCTGAGGGATCATTCATGTTCTTGAAGGCGGTGTCCCACTCGAGAGCGATGGCGGTGGAGCAGGCTATGCTGGCCTCGGAGGGTACACTGCGTGCGGCGGAGTCGCTGGGGAAGTGCTCGGCGAAGATGCTGCGGTAGTAATACTCCTCCTTGTTCTTGGGCGGGTTGATGGGGAAACGATCGGCGACGTGGGCCATCTGCTCGTCGGAAACCGTTGCCGCCGTTACGGCCTTCAGGGTATCAATCCATGAATAGCCTACGCCGTCGGAGAATTGTTCCTTCTGTCGCCAGGCCACCTCGGCGGGCAGCAAATCGGCAAAGGCCTCGCGGACAATCTTTTTCTCTATCGTCTGGCCGGCACACATCTTCGCTTCGGGATTGATTCGCATGGCTACATCAAGAAACTCCTTGTCTAGGAAGGGTACGCGGCCCTCAACGCCCCATGCCGACAGGCTCTTGTTGGCGCGGAGGCAGTCGTAGAGATGGAGTTTGGAGAGTTTTCGGACGGTTTCCTCGTGGAAGTCCTTGGCCGAAGGAGCTTTGTGGAAATAGAGATAGCCGCCGAAGATCTCGTCGGCGCCCTCGCCCGAAAGCACCATCTTGATGCCCATCGATTTGATGACGCGGGCCAGGAGGTACATCGGGGTGGAGGCTCGGACGGTAGTGACATCGTAGGTCTCGATGTAGTAGATGACGTCTCGGATAGCGTCGAGGCCCTCCTGGATGGTATAGTTGATCTCGTGGTGAACGGTGCCGATGTGGTCAGCCACAAGGCGGGCCTTGGCCAGGTCGGGAGCTCCTCTCAGACCAACGGCGAAGGAATGCAGCCGGGGCCAGTAGGCGCGAGTCTTGCTTCCGTCCTCGATGCGGTGCTCGCTGAACTTCTGGGCGATGGCAGAGATGACGCTGCTATCAAGGCCGCCGGAGAGCAGCACACCATAGGGCACATCGGACATGAGTTGGCGGCGCACGGCATCTTCAAGTGCGTCGTGTATGGCCTCCACGCTGGCGGGATTTTTCTTCACGGCGGCGTAGTCAAACCAGTCGCGGCGGTAATACCGCCGTATACTGAGCCCTTCGCGGTTGGAGAGGAAGTGACCGGGCGGGAAGGGCTCGTAGCGCCCACACTGGCCTTCGAGGGCCTTCAGTTCGGAGGCTACATAGACGGTGCCGTCGTTGTCGTAACCGATATAAAGGGGGATGACACCGATGGGGTCGCGGGCAATAAGGAACTCATTGCGCTCCTCGTCGTAGAGCACAAAAGCAAAAATGCCGCTGAGGTCTTCAAGGAAGTCGATACCTTTTTCCCGATAGAGCGTCAGGATGACCTCGCAGTCGGAGCCCGTCTGGAAGTCGTACTGGCCGGCGAAGCGGCGACGGATGTCCTGATGGTTATAGATTTCGCCGTTGACCGCGAGAATCTGTTTCTTGTCGGGTGAGAAAAGAGGCTGGCCGCCCGACTCGGGGTCGACGATGCTTAGTCGCTCATGGGCAAGGATGGCACTACCGCCACAGTAGATGCCACTCCAGTCAGGGCCGCGATGGCGAATCTTCTGACTCATTCGCAAAGCCTTCTGTCTCAATTCTTGAGTTTGCTCTTTTACATTTAATATTGCTACTATTCCACACATAACTATCTAACATTGATACTGTTATGATAAACAATCAGTTTGGCATAATTTGATCTTGCCGGGAGAAGCCACAATCCCTCTTCCGCAGAGTAACGGAAGAGGGAAGTATGGCGAAGATTATGGTTCCAGTGTAAAACCGAGAACCAGGTATGCTTTCTGTGAACAGGGATTGCCCGTCAACTGTCCGAAGATGGGTATGGAGAAGGAGTCGGTCACACGTATCTCCTTCGTCGCCCTAAGTGTCAGGTTAGTTACGGCAAACCCTGTCGTGCCGTATGTTGTGGTGGCGTATGGGACGACGCCGGCCGTGGCTGTCCAGTCTACTGTCGCGAGCCGGAACGGGACGCTGGCCTCGAAGTAACTGCTGAAGGCGCGCTTGCCGCTCTTGTTCAAGCCGTCGTTGCCGGCGAAGTTGGTGTACCACTGCAGGACGACGGGGATTGCAAATCCCTTCAAACTGCCGAAGTCGTAACCGATGTTGGCCTCGAACAGGTGGTTCGTGCCGTGGGCATCGTATTTGAAGTAGCGCGCGTCGGGATCTAGGCCCTCCGAGAACCAGTAGTCGGTAATGACGATATTGAAGCCACCGGTACTGTAGGCCAGCGTCAGGTCTAACTCCTTCACGTCGTCCTTGTTCGACAGGCCGTGCGAGCCCCATGCCGTCAGGCTCAATCCCTTGTAGTCCACGCCGAGTGTCGGCTGCACTGACACATCACCGCATTTCAGACCACGCCAGATGTATTCGTTCACGAAGTCGGCATTGATGGTCGTCTCCACCTTATCCTGTGCAAGGGCATTGCCAATAAGCAGCAGCCCCATTGCAAATAAAACAATCTTTTTCATACTTTTTTTACCTTTAGTTATAGCAACTCTCCCCATGCTCATAGATGTCCAGTCCTTCGTCCTCTATGCGCTCGTCGACGCGCAGCCCGTGCAGGCGCTTGATGCCGTAGAACAGCACGACGCCGCAGGCCGCCGCCCAGAGGTCGATTACGAGGATGCCGAACATTTCGGCTCCGAAGAATCCCCAGCCGTGACCATAGAAGGCACCGTTCGAAGTGGAGAGCAGGCCCGTCATCAGTGTGCCGAGGATGCCGCAAACGCCATGTACGCTGGAAGCACCCACGGGGTCGTCGATGTGCAGCCGGTGGTCGATGAACTCGATAGCATAGACCAGCACTGTGCCGCAGACCAATCCGATGATGACGGCTCCGAAAGGGCTGACGAGGTCGCAGCCTGCCGTGATGCCCACCAGTCCGGCCAGCACGCCGTTGAGCGTCAGCGAGAGCGACGGTTTGCCATATTTAAAATAAGTCAGGAACATCGTGGCTGTACCGCCTGCCACGGCGGCTAGGTTCGTGGTCAGGAACACGTGACTGATGGCGATGCGGTTTACCTCACCGCTTGCCGCCAGCTGCGAGCCGGGGTTGAATCCGAACCAGCCGAGCCAAAGGATGAACACGCCCAGCGATGCCATCGCCAGGTTGTGGCCGGGGATGGCGCGACTCTTGCCGTCGGCCCCGTACTTGCCGCGACGCGGGCCGAGGGCGATGGCACCCACCAGGGCCAGCACGCCGCCCACGCTGTGTACGATGGCCGAGCCGGCGAAGTCGTGAAACACGTCGCCGAAGGTCGACATCATCAGTCCGTCAGCAGCATCGTTGCACAGCCAGCCGCCGCCCCACGTCCAGTGGCCCTCCACGGGATAGATGATGAGCGAGATGACGGCTGAGTAGACCAAGTACATCGAGAACTTCGTCCTTTCGGCCATGGCACCGCTGACGATGGTGGCCGAGGTGGCGCAGAACACGGTCTCGAAGATTAGAAAGCCCTCTACGGGCAGGTCGCCCTTATAGAACGAGAGGTCGCCCCAGTTGGGTGCTCCGATGAACCCTGTCCCCTCGCTGCCGAACATGAATCCGAAGCCGAGGAAGAAGAACAAGAGCGAGCCGAACATGAAGTCGACGAAGTTCTTCATCAGGATGTTGGCCGTGTTCTTCGAGCGTGTAAAGCCCGCCTCGCACAGGGCGAAGCCCGGCTGCATCCAGAAAACAAGCATGGCTGCCAGCAGCATCCATACGGTATCGAGTGATAATCCTATTGTATCCATAATCGTGTTTTTGTAGTTGATGTGTTATCCTTTATTTATTTCTTGTCTCTGAGCACCGTGTCACCGTTCTCGCCGGTGCGGATGCTCCAGGTGTCGATTACGTCGCTAACGAAGATGCGGCCGTCGCCCACCTGTCCCGTGCGTGCCACCTTTAATATGACATCGACTGTGGGCTGCATGATTACGTCGCGGCAGACGATGGTGATGGCCACGCGTTCAATGACGTCGGTGGAATACTGAACGCCACGATAGATGCGCTCCTGACGGCTCTGGCCGATGCCATGCACGTCGTGGTACTCAAACCAGTCGATGTCCGAATGCAGCAATGCCTCCTTGACCTCTTCGAACTTGGTCTTGCGGATGATGGCTTCAATCCTTTTCATACTTTTTACCTTATTAAATTTAATGATTACTTACTGTTATCTTGAAAGCTTTCGGCGGCAAAGGTAAGGCTAAAAACAGAGAAATACAGTAAGAAATGTTGACTTTTCAACAAAAAAATCCTGCAAAATAGCAAAGTGTAAGCAAAAGCAAACTGACGGGTTTCAAAACAATGTCATTTTGAAATAAATTTGGCTAATTCTTAAACAAAATGTCACATATACAACAATAGAATAATTGTTTTGTTATAAAATCGATTATTTTGCTAACTTTTTGAATACTATACACCCCGAAATCTGGACAAAAGAAGATTAAACTAAGGATACTATGACAAAAAGCAAACTAAACGGACAATATCAGCCAGAGTATGAGCACGATGTCAAAAAAGAGGATGTGCCGTTGCGGGCACATCCTCTTTTTCGATGATAGCTATATATACCTATCTATTTTGAGAAGAGCAGAAGGCGGCTCAGAAGCTGAATTTACGTCCGTTCCACTTCAAGGTCTTCTGCTTTTTTCCACCATCCCTCCATTCGGCGTAGATAATGTCCTTTCCTGTACGTGGAAGAGAATAGGATACCCATGCGCCATCCTCCGTGCTATACTTCTCTTCGAAGCCCGGTGCCTCGCAGCTGGTCATCTTCTTTGTGACACTGTCGTAGCGGTAAAATAAGAGGCCGTCGAACTGTCCTGAAGAGTACTTACCATTTTGGAAGCACGTCACATTATAGGCAAAGAGCTTGTGTCTCTTGTCGGTCTCGTTCCAATAGCACATCTCTATACGCACCAGACTTTCATCCCCCTCGTACTCATCCCGAAACTCAATGGCGGCATAGCCGTTTTTCTCGTCGATGGTGAGCGAAATGCCCTCCGGCTGCGGAAGGCCCTTGCGATGACGTGTCCATGCCGCCTTGGCACCGCTTCTGGCCTCATCGAGCACATCTTCGTCTTCATCGTAGACATAGTCGAAGAGGAAGGCCGATGCGAAATCGCTGATGGTAGGCCTTGCGCCTTTATAGTTCACCCGGATGGATTCCTGCGCCGACACTGCCATTGCGAGGCAGGTTAAAATGATTGCAAATGATAATCGTTTCATACTGGTAGGTTTTTAGTGATGCACAAAGATATAAAAAAGAGAAACGACTACAACAAAAAAAGCCATAAAATCAAAAAAAGTTGCTGACAGCGACAGTGCTGCCAGCAACCCACAGTGTATTATGCTTGGAACGGTAAGCTTACAAGCTCTCCTTCAGAATTTGGGCCACATCCTCTTTCGATAGGTTCAGGTATCCGGCGGGATAGACCACGGTGGTCTCCGTGATGCCCTCTATCATTTCGGGAGTAGCTCCCAGCTCGGTGATGGTGAGGGGGAGTCCGATTTCCTGCATCCAGTCTTTCAGCGCCTGCAAGCCACGTTCTGCCACCTGCTCATCGGTGAGGCCCTCGGCTGAGATATTCCACACGTTCTTGGCGAAGCGCACGAATTTGGGCAGTCCCTCCTCCATGGCACGGCGGTAATAAGCCATCGATACGGAAGCCAAGGCATAACCATGAGGCGCATGTGTCCAGGCGCCCACGCTGTGTCCAATCATGTGCACCATCCAATCTTCCTTCTTTCCCAGTCCGATTAGCGTGTTCAACGCCCATGTAGCCGTCCACATGATGTTGGAGCGTGCCTCATAGTCCTGCGGATTCTTCACAGCGATACGGCTGCTGTGCACAACAGAGCGCATGAGGCCTTCGGCGAGATAGTCGCTGGTGTTGTCATCGAAGTCGGAGAAATACTGCTCCATGATATGGTTCATGATATCGTAGATGCCCGCCTTCATCTGGTTCTCGGGCACGGTCATTGTGAACTTCGGGTTCAGGATAGAGAACTTCGGCATCAGTCGGCTGTCGAAGACATGGCCCACCTTGAATGTATGCTCAGCATCGGTGATAACGGTGCCGGCATTCATCTCCGAGCCCGTTCCCGCCATGGTTAGGATACAGGCTACCGGCAGTAGGCGCTGATTTTGCGCCGGATTCTGCTGCTTGAGCCAGAACTGGTCCCAATAGTCGCCCTCGTAGAACACCGATGCCGCCACTGCCTTGGAGTAGTCGCACACACTGCCGCCTCCGAGTGCCAGAATGAGGTCGACCTCGTTGTCGCGTGCTATCTGCACGCCCTCACGCAGTTTTTCGAGAGTGGGGTTGGACATCACACCCGGGTTTTCCACAATGGTCTTTCCAGCTTCACGCAGAATGGCCACTACTTGGTCGTAGATACCATTGCGCTTCACGCTGCCGCTGCCATAATTGAGCATCACCTTCGGTCCATAGTTCTTCAGTTCGTCCTTAAGGAAGTTTAATGACTCATCACCAAAATAGAGTTTGGTGGGATTGTAATAAGAGAAATTTCCTAACATAAAAAATACTGCTTTTAAGTGAAGTCGATGACTAAAAAATATGTGGGTGCAAAGATAAGCCATTTTTCTCATAACCGACTAACACAAACCGCATCAAAATTTTCACTATTTACCTGAGGAGTGGCCTTTTTTTGCTTGTTGAGCCAAGTGCACACACGGCCTGAGTTGTTTTTACCCACTGATTGGAAAGAATTATTTTCTCAAACAGCCACAAGAACAAATTTTTAATTAAATTTGCACAGTGTAAGCCCCCTTGTGAAGGAAAATGAGCATCGCCAACCAAGGAAATGTCGACTGACTTTTACAATACTATTACACAAAAATCATTATATTTGCAGTAGCAAAACCATGAAAAAACAAAAAACCACGGAAAAATGAAAGGATTCAACAAAGGTTTCATCTATTTTATCTGTATCGTCTCAGCGATGGGCGGTCTGCTCTTCGGCTACGACTGGGTTGTGATAGGCGGTGCAAAGCCCTTCTACGAACTCTATTTCGGCATAGCCGACTCGGCAACAGACCAAGGTTTAGCGATGAGCATAGCCCTGATAGGCTGTATGATAGGAGCCTGCACCTGCGGCTGGTTGGCCGACAAGATAGGCCGTAAGAACCTGCTCATCGTATCGGCCGTCATTTTCCTGGTTTCCTCCATCCTTACCGGTGCCTTCTCCACCTTTGGAGCCTTTCTCGTGGCCCGTTTCTTCGGAGGCATCGGCATCGGCATCGCGTCCGGACTCTCGCCCATGTACATCGCCGAGGTGTCCCCCTCTGCCATCCGCGGCAAGTTGGTCTCCCTCAACCAGATGACCATTGTGATAGGCATATTGGCCGCCCAGGTGGTCAACTGGCAGATAGCCGCCCCCATCCCAGCAGATTATACACCCGCAGACATTGCCGCCTCATGGAACGGCCAGATGGCATGGCGATGGATGTTCTGGGCCGCCGCTTTCCCCGCCACCGTGTTTCTGATTCTTTCATTTTTCATTCCGGAGAGTCCCCGTTGGCAAGCCATGAAAGGCCTTGATGCTGCCGCACGCCGCACGCTCGAGAAGATAGGCGGAGCGGAATACGCCACCGACGAGTTGCGCCAGATATCGGAGACAAGAGCCTCGGATGCCCGTCAAGGCGGCCTCAGGGTTCTTTTCTCGAAGCCCTACCAGAAAGTGTTACTACTGGGTGTGGTGATAGCTGTTTTCCAACAATGGTGCGGTACCAATGTGATATTCAACTATGCCCAGGAGATATTCCAGTCGGCCGGCTACTCAATCGGTGACGTGCTGTTCAACATTGTTGTGACAGGTATAGCCAACGTAGTATTTACTATAGTAGCCATTTTCACCGTCGACCGTTTGGGTCGCCGCAGGCTCATGCTGCTTGGCGCAGGCGGTCTGTGCCTTATCTACCTGACGCTGGGTACCTGCTACTATCTACAGGTGAGCGGTCTGTTCATGGTGGTGCTGGTGGTAGCCGCCATCGGCTGCTATGCCATGACGCTGGGTCCTTGCACCTGGGTGCTCATCAGCGAGTTGTTTCCCAACCGTGTGCGCGCCATAGCCGTTGCCACCTGCACCTTTGCCCTTTGGGTAGGCTCCTCTACCCTCACCTACACTTTCCCTCTGCTCAACAAGGCACTGGGCAGCTACGGCACCTTCTGGATTTACTCCCTGGTGTGCGGACTGGGCTTTCTGTTCTTCCTAAGCCGCCTGCCGGAAACGAAAGGCAAATCGCTGGAACAGCTTGAGCAAGAACTGACCGACAAACAATGAACAAGAAAAACAAATAAGCAATACAGCAATGGTAAAGGCATGGAGAGAACAGGTAACGATACCCACCTATGAGGTGGGCAAGCCTGAAAAGAACCCGATGTTTCTGGAGAAGAGAGTATACCAAGGTTCAAGCGGTGTGGTCTATCCATATCCCGTGATTGAGCATATAAGCGACCAGAAGACCAACCGTGACTATCAAGCCATCTGGCTCGAGAATGAATACATCAAGGTGATGATACTGCCCGAACTGGGCGGACGTGTGCAAATGGCCTTCGACAAGCTGAAAAAGCGCCACTTTGTGTACTACAACCATGTCATCAAGCCCGCCCTTGTAGGACTGGCCGGCCCATGGATAAGCGGCGGTATCGAGTTCAATTGGCCCCAGCACCACCGTCCGTCGACCTTCCAGCCCGTGGACACCGCTATTGAGGAAAATGCCGATGGAAGCGTGACCGTCTGGGTGAGCGAGATGGAGAAGATGTTCCACCAGAAAGGCATGGCCGGCTTCACCCTGCGCCCCGGCTGCGCCTATCTTGAGATACAAGGCGTGCTCTACAACCGCACCGATGTGCCCCAGACCTTCTTGTGGTGGGCCAACCCCGCCGTGGAGGTGAACGACTACTACCAGAGCGTGTTTCCACCCGACATCAACGCCGTCTTCGACCACGGCAAACGGGCTGTTTCCTCCTTCCCCATCGCCACCGGCACCTACTACAAGATGGACTACTCGGCCGGTGTAGACATTTCCAACTACAAGAACATCAAGGTGCCCACCTCGTACATGGGTGTCAATTCAAGATACAACTTCGAGGGCGGCTATGAGAACGACAGCCACGCCGGCATGCTCCATGTAGCCTCGCACCACTACTCACCTGGCAAGAAGCAATGGACCTGGGGCAACGGCGACTTCGGCCGAGCCTGGGACCGCAACCTGACCGACGACCCCACCCCTGAAGAAGTCAGCCGCTGGCAACTGGACCGTCAAGGCTTCCGTCCCTACATCGAGCTGATGGCCGGTGTGTATACCGAGAACCAGCCCGACTTCAGTTGGCTCATGCCCTATGAGGAGAAGCGGTTCACCCAATACTTCATGCCCTACCGTGAGGTAGGCGTTGTGAAAGAAGCCTCGAAAGACCTGATCATGAACATTGAGGCGGCCAACAACGGTGAGGTAACCTTAAAGATATTCGCCACCTCGAATCAAGCGGTTCGTGTGATGCTGCGGAGCGACGAGGGAGCCCTCTACTTCGACAAGCAAGTGACAATCACTCCCGAGACCCTTCTCACCGAAACCATCGATGTGAAAGGCTGTCCATTCAATCATCTTACGCTCGATATTCAGAAAAGCTTCACCTACGGCACCCGCAGTGTACTGCAGTGGCACGCCGAACCCGACGACATCCGTCCCATTCCCGATAGCGCCGAGGCCGCACTGCCGCCCGAGCAGGTGAAAACCAACGAGCAGCTCTATCTGACCGGTCTACACCTGGAGCAGTACCGCCATGCCACCTGGCAAGCCACCGACTACTATGAGGAAGCCCTGCGCCGCGACCCCGACGACATACGCTGCCTCAACGCCATGGGACTGTGGTACATCCGCAAGGGCCGGTTCGCACGAGCCGAGGGTTACCTGCGCAAGGCCGTGAAACTATCGCTGAAGCGCAATCCCAACCCCTACGACGGTGAGCCCATCTTCAACCTGGGCCTTGCCCTAAAATACCAAGGAAAGGCCGACGAGGCCTACGAGCGATTCTGGAAAGCCACCTGGAACAAAGCCTGGGCCGATGCCGGCTACTTCGAAGCCGCCAAGATATCAGCTTCGCATGGCCGCTACGAGGACTCACTCGACGAAACCAACCGTAGTCTGGCCAACAACTGGCACAATCACAAGGCCCGTGCTCTGAAAACCACCCTGCTGCGCAAGATGGGCAACACGGAAGAGGCACTGCGGCTCATCGACGAATCGCTGAAGATAGATCTTTTCAACTATGGCTGCCGCTACGAGAAATACCTCATTGAGGCCGACGACAAAGTGCTGGCCGAGATGAAGGAGATGCTCCGCAAGAGCGACCAGAACTATGACGAGCTGGCACTCGACTACCAGGCGGCCGGTTTCAATAAAGAAGCCGAGGACATCTGGCAGATTGCCATCAGCGAAGGAGCCACCAGTCCGATGACCTATTACTATATGGGCCGTTACAACGAAGCCATGGTCACAGACATAGCTTATTGTTTCCCCAACCGTCCAGAGGCTGTTGCCGCTCTTGAAGCAGCCAAACAAAGCAACCCGAAAGATGCCCATGCCCCCTACCTGCTGGGATGCCTCTACTACGCCGCCCGCCAATATGACCTGGCCATGGACAACTGGCGGCTTTCCGCCGAACTCGACCCGACCTATCCCACCGTGTGGCGCAACCTGGCCCTCGGCACCTTCAACAAACTCGGCGAGGAAGAGAAAGCCCTTGAGATGATGGAGCGCGCCTTCCATCTCGACAAGAACGACGAGCGTAATCTCATGGAGCTCGACCAGCTCTACAAACACCTGCACCGCCCACATGCCGAGCGTCTGGACTTCCTGCAGCGATACCCCCAACTCATAGAGCGCCGCGACGACCTTGTGCTGGAGGAAATCACCCTGCTCAACCAAGTGGGGCGTCATGAAGAGGCCATGAGAAAACTCGATGCCCATACCTTCCACCCCTGGGAGGGCGGCGAAGGCAAGGTGCCCGCACAATACCAGACAGCCCGAGTGGAGTTGGCAAAGAAAGCCATTGCCGGCAAGGAATACGACCACGCCATCGACCTGCTCAAAGAATGTCTGCAATATCCTCACCATCTGGGCGAAGGCAAGCTCTACGGCGCCCAAGAAAACGATTTCTACTACTTGCTGGGTATCGCTTACGAGGCCATGGGGAAAAAAGGCCATGCCCACGAGTGCTGGGAGAAGGCCACCTTTGGCCCTCAGGAACCCGCCGCTGCCCTATACTACAACGACGCCAAGCCCGAAAAGATATTCTACCAAGGACTGGCCCTGCGCCGGCTCGGCCGTGAGGATGAGGCACGAGGACGTTTCTACAAACTCATCAACTACGGCAAACAGCACATCTTCGAAAAGCAGACCATGGATTATTTCGCCGTTTCGCTGCCCGACCTGCTCATCTGGGAAGGAAGCGGAAAGGACGGACATACAGAGCTCGACACCAAGAACATCATTCACTGCCAATACATGCTTGCCCTCGGCTATTTCGGTCTGGGCGACCACCAAAGAGCTCTGCACTATCTGGCCGAAGTGGAAACCCTCGACAACAACCACCAAGGCATACAGCAATTGCGCACTCTGATTGAAACCCAGCTTTACTGAAATGCGGTCATAGAAGCCAATAATCTGTTGGCAACCCATATTTTCTCAGAGATAGTGCCACGAAATGACACAAGCGAACAATAACTTTGTAACCGATAAATAAAAAATAATGCCTATGAAAATACTATTTTCGCCGGAATTCGGCGGCCACGTCTACCTCGGCGAACTGCTGTGCGAGATAGGACGGGAATCCAACTGTCCCCACTCTGTTCTTCTGAGCGAGAACAACAGTCTGGCCTTCAGTGTATCTGCCGCCCAATTCGATACCCTGGGCAGCGGAGCGGAACATGAAGTCAGCATGGATGTGCATGAAGACACCTACGACAGTGTCTTGGAGAACATCAAAGGGCACCTGATACTCTGCTGCGATGAGATGCCCAACAGGTACTACCACTGCTATTTCTGGAACGGAGGCGTTTTTCCTTACGTCATCAAGCGGGAGCTGCAGTATATTCTCCTGGTCGACAACAAGCGGCAGCTCCTGCTGCGCATCACCGGCCATACCACCACCGTAAAACAACGGTATGCCCTTTTGGACGACGGTTCATTCGAACCCGACGACAATGGTGACGCCTGCGAGTGGACCGTCCATTTCGGTGTGGAGAAATGCGCGGGAGCCACTTTTGTCTACAGCAACTCACATGGCGAGTATCCCAAGACCTATCTGCTGCGCTGGAATCCCGGCATCAGCAGTTTCAAGCTCCATGATTACCGCCGGGCCATAACCCGATATCCTGATGGATTCCACTTCAACTGGAGCGTGTATGAATGGGAGAATGCCCATAAGGGCGACCGCTTCTTTATGCTCCGTACGGGAGATGACAAAGCCGGCATCGTGTTCCGCGGTGTCTTCACCAGCGAGCCCAATCCCGGTGACGACTGGGCCGGCAAGGGCCGGCAGAGATACTACATGGATATGGACTGCAAAGACTGCGTTCCTGCCGACGAGATGCCGCCGCTCAGTGTGGAAGTTCTGGAAAAGGCCCTTCCCGGCATCGACTGGCGGCGGGGCCACTCCGGCCAGCTGCTGAGTAAGGAAGAGACAGATGTGTTGGAGAGAATGTGGGTGAAATAAAAGCTTTGCAAATACTGGGCTTTAAAAGCATTTAAAATAGAACAATACAAGCAATCGAATTATGAAAAGTTTTGGATCAAAGCCGTGGATACTTCCACAACCCGTACTGATAATAGGTACTTATGACAAAGAGGGCAAGCCCAATGCGATGAACGCCGCATGGGGCGGCCAATGGGACATGCACGAGATTATCATTTCGCTGGGTTCGCATCAGACGACGGAAAACCTTGCCGCAAACCCAGAGTTAACCATAACATTTGCTACAGCTGAGACGCTCGTAGCAGCCGACTATGTAGGCATCGTGAGCGGGAAAAACGCCCCCGACAAGATGCAGAAAACCGGCTGGACCATAGAGAAGGCCCCCAATGTGAATGCCCCCCTGTTCCGCGAATTTCCGATGACCCTTGAATGCCGTGTGAAGCAGAAGATTGACGAATCGGAGACAGGGTATTATCTGATAGCCGAGATTGTGAACATACTCTGCGACGAGCAGTATCTCGGCGAGGACGGCAACCCCGATGTAGCATCGATGGCCCTGATAACCTACGACCCCGTGCATCACACCTACATCCGTCTGGGAGAGACGGCAGGCAAAGCCTTCGCCGACGGCAAGCAACTGAAATAAGAAGGCAGCCGATGTGCGTTTTGACTTACGGTTGTTGATCGACGAAAGCGGCCGTGACGGGAAATCCGCCACGGCCGCAACCTTAAGAACTACTTAGAATCTACTTCACTATCTTTTTGCCATTGACTATGTAGATGCCATGCTGCGTGGGTTTGTCGACACGGACTCCCGAGATGGTATAAACAGCAGCCTTCGACCCACCGGTGAACGACACAATATCCTTCACGCTGTCAGGTTTGCCCTCAACGACGGTCATTACGCCCGCGTTAAGTCCTGCAGTGAAGTCGATGGTTACGGTATAAGTTTTGTCCCACTCGAAGACGCCCTTGAAAGAGACATTGCCATCGTTTTCTCCAATCTGGAGGTAGTCATTGTCGGTCGTAATGGCATAATCAGTGCCAGGAACAAACTCGGAGCCATTCCCGTAGGAATACGTTCCTGTGGCGATGAAGACAAGCCCTACTGGCCGCAGACCAACAATGCCTGCTACAAAGAAGTGTGGGTGAGCTCGGCCTCCAAATTTTTGTCACTACTATCCGAATACTAAATAAAGAACAATCATTATGAGAAAAATCCTATTAACGCTGATAAGCGCGTTTTGTCTGCTGTCTACCGTTCATGCCCAAGATGAAGGTTATCCAGCCAACTACGCCCGCGCCCCACGCTTCAAAGCCCTCCTGCACTGGGAGCCCGGTGCCGAGGAAGCCCATGTGCAGTTTGACCGTCAGGCCATCGAGTTTTTCCACAAGCTGACCTATGGCGAAGGATGGATTATGGACCAGACCACCACGCTTGAAGGTTACTCGTACGAACGGCTGAAAGAGTACAGCATCATCATCAGTCTGAACGCCAGTCCCGGCAGCAAGGCCTCGCGCAGCGCCTTCGAGCAATACATGGAAAACGGCGGCGGTTGGATTGGATTCCATGCCTCGGCCTACAATGACCGCAACACCCACTGGCCCTGGCTGAACCAGTTTTTAGGCTGTGGAGCCTTCTACTGCAACAACTGGCCCCCGCAACCCGCCTTGGTGGAGTGCGATGTGACCGACCATGCCGTTACGAAGACACTTCCCGAGACCTTTGTGGCCCCGGCCAGCGAATTCTATCAATGGCAGCCATCCCCCCGTAAGAACCCCGATGTGGAGGTACTGCTGAGCATTTCGCCCAAAATGTATCCATTCGGCTTGAAGGATGTGGTGTCGTTTGGTGATTTTCCCATTGTATGGACGAACAAGAAATACCGCATGGTGTATCTGAACATGGGACACGGCGACCAAGGATTCGTTGATGCCACCCAACAGCTGCTGTTTGTGAACGCCTTCCGATGGATTGTGAGCCGCGACCCTGCCGGCGACCCATTTAATAAATAGGCAAGGACAAAACAGGCCATCAGTGCTGCAGTGTGACAGCCATAAGTCCGACGACGATATCGTTGGAGAGGGTCCTTAAAGTGAGGCTCTGCAATTGTTTAGACCTATTGAGCGGCATATCCAGTACGATGCCGGCGCCCTTTTCAAAATAGCGCTGCTCATATCCATAGCGGTCGCCCATGGGCATGAGTTGGCGCGAGACCCTCAACGAGGCGAAGTCGAGGCGGTACGGTCTGGGCTGTGCGGCATGGAAGGCCAGTCCGTCCTCATAGTAATCCTGCTCGATGGGACACCAGTTGTGCGGATTGCAAAGCCGCAGCGTATCGGCTGAGCCATCCGTATAACGGACGGTGACCACCCCGTTATCGATACGGCTCTGCATGTGGTTGGTGCTGCCCGCCATGAGCAGATAAGCATGACTGGCGGAGCCCGAGAGCGGTATTTCGACCGCATCTGGATAGTTGTCCCAAAGCGAGGTATAGACGATGTTTCGTCCCTGCTGCGGGAACCGGAACGGGATGCCGCCGGCGATATCGACCGTGAGCACCCCTCCGTCAGCGTGCTGGCGCAAGACACTCTCATCAACAGTCACTTTCCTGTCGGGATGACACCAGTCTCCGATGCCATGAACAGGAATCTGGAGTGTGGTATAAGGGGGTCGCGGAGAGAGGTAGAAATTTTTGAAAATATCGGACACCTGGCTGTTGAAACAGCGGCTGATATCGACGGGAGCGAGACGTTCGGTCTGCACGTCATCGAAATTGTTGCCCCATGCCGTTCCGTCGACTCTTTCGGCTGTGACCAACGGTTTCGGAGCCCCCACCCTTTTGGGCCGTTTCACAATGATGGTCTGCTTTTTTTCTGAGGAGCCCACGGTCTCCACATAGCCATAGCCCGTGTTCTGCCTTAGGACAATCTGCAGCGGCTGGGCAAAGTTTTGCTCAATCTCATAAATCTCCTTATTGCCCACCCGCCGGAAAGAATACTTGAAATAAGGCGTGGAAACAGACGCCCTCTTCCAGTGCTCAGGGAAGCCCGGCCGCAGAATACACCGTCCGTTGAGCGCATCGGGCACGATACCGAAGAGTCCCTGGAGGAAAGTGCGCGCCGAGATGCCCGTATTGTCGGAGAAGTCGCGGTAGAGTTCTCCCCTTGCCTTATCGTAGTAGCTCACCTGCCCGAAGTTTCCCGGGCTGTCGCCCAGATAAGCCTGGTCCATGATGTTGGCTTTCAAAAGATTGAAGCCCTCCTCCTGCCTGCCGGCCAGGAAATATGCCAAGGCCATGTGCATGACCTCCTCGGCTGCCACATTGTTGATGCTCCACTCATAAGGCAGCCAGTCGGAGGTAGAGATGGTCTGAAGATGCCGCTCGGCCGGCGCCGCCTTGTCGATGACGACCGGAATGTGCGGAATGCAGCTGTCGACATACTGTGTGGCCCGGAAGGCCATTTCAGCGGAAGCCGCCCCACAGTCGATAGGTGTGTAGATACTCCACAGCGCCGCATGCGTATGGAGCCGTTTCAGTCCCATAAAATCCTGGTATTCCGCCCAATGCCCCCGTTGGCTTATCCACAGTCTGCGGTTCATGGCCTCGAGTGTTTTCTGCGCCTCCCTTTTGAAGTATTCAGGATTTTCACCGATAAACTCAGCGATACGCGCAGCCAGTGCGTGCGCCCTGTAGTTGTAGGCCGATGCATGTGTCACCGCCCCGCTGCTGTAATAGAGCGCATCGCTGGCCCATATACAGCAGTAGCCGTCGTAGAGTCCGTCATCGTCAGGGTCGAAATTACGTTTTTCCCACTGTAGGTGGCTCACCAAGACCGGCCACATCTTGCGCATATACGTCGTATCCGCTTCATATTGGAAATGCCAAAGCAACTCGTCGATGAAGTTGAGGTTCATGTCATAATGATGCATAATGTCATCACGGTGCGGACGTCGGCAGATATAGCCGTTGCTGTACATCTGCGAGCCCCACGTCTTGGCCGCACTGGCAAGACCCTTTTCGGGGTCCTGCGCGGGATGTGGCAATACCGGCGGCACATTGGCGACCTGGCTCTGCGCATAAGCAGAGAAGTGGGAGTGCGCCCTCTGCCGCAATCCGAGCACATCGGCCAGATAGCCCGCTCTCCAACCGTTGAGCGGCATGCGCCACGCTATGGCCCCATGCAACCACACCTCCCCGTCCCAGGCACCGTCGGCAGCCGCCATGAGCGCCGCCCCAAGTGTGTTGATATACGGGTCGGGGGTATCGAAAACGATTTGCGAAGCGAGCCACCGATGATGGTCCATGGCCTTATCGAAGAGCGCCTGCGCCGCAGCACCCACAGGAGTGGATAGCGTATAATTACCGTCGGCGCCGACAGCCACCACCGCATAAGAGATTCCGTCGCCTACCTTCCATTCAGCCGTCATTTTGTCGGTTTCCTCCGCATCTGGGTCAAATCCGTCTCTCGGGTCGGCATTCAGGTCGCCCCATCTACTGAACGATTTCGCTTTCACTCTGCAAACAACACACTGCAGCACGGCGTCGGCCGGCAGTCCGTGGGTTTGGAACTGCCACACCGCCGCCTCATCATCGGGCGCCGCCAGTACGGTGACATCGACAGTACCCCTGCCGAAAGCCGGGTCAGTAAGCCGGTACGAGCGCTTTCCGGCATGGTAGCGGGCCTCACATCGTGCCGTTTGTTCCAAGGCTATTGTCTTGCCTTTCACCTTGAGGCGAAAGCGAACATTTCGATGGTTTTTTCCGCTGAAAGTAGCGAAGAGAGGCCTATCGCTCGTTTCCACCCTGAAGTCGGTATATCCCCCATAGAGTGCACGGGTATAGCGGTTGTCACCATTGACACACACGATATCCCTGCCCTCGGGATAATACTGCAAGCTCCGGGGCTTGCCTGTAGCAGCCGCAGAGAGCGCAACAACACAGGCAGCTATTGTAAGGAAACGACGAATAGACATAAATGAAAAAGATAAAGACTTAATCTTATAACGCCTCGGCAGCCCACTTTATTACCCATACGCAGCAGATAAGGGTTCTATTTATGGAAAAAACAGACATTTTACGGATAAAAACTAAAGAATTGACAAAAAAAGACTAACTTTACCACATTATTCGCGCTCCCGCTTGAAGAGAGCTCCAAAACTACAGAAATGAAAAGCAGTAGAACCCTCCTTCCAACCCTCTTTGCACTGGCCCTACTGGCCACGACTGCCAGTGCCCAACAGGTGAACGACAACAACACCCCACTGCACTTGATGCAGCCCGCCTACCGCCACGGCTATGGTATCCCCAAGACCGAAGAGGTGAAACAAACGATGGACCGCATCTTGCAGTACATCACCACGGAGGCCCCTGCCACCCTCGTGGACAGCCGCAGCGGAAAGGCTGTAACCCGCCGGCAAGACATCAACGAGCACACCCAACTGAAACGAGGGGGATTCCGTCTGACCAGCTATGAATGGGGTGTGACCTACTCGGCCGCCCTGGCCGCCTATGACGCCACCGGTGACCCCGCCTACAAAGACTATGTGAGCGAGCGCCACAAACTGTTGGCCGACATTGCCCCTTTGTTTAAGAAACTCTATGCGCAGCACAAGGACATAGACCCCAACATACGACGCGTGATAGACCCCCACGCACTGGACGATGCAGGTGCCGTGTGCTGCTCCATGATCAAAGCCCAGTTGAAGGACGGCCGCCTGCCCCTGCGCCCGCTGATAGACAACTATGCCGACTACATTCTGCACAAGGAGTACCGTCTTAGCGACGGCACTTTCGCCCGCCTGCGTCCTCAGAAAAACACTCTCTGGCTCGATGACCTGTTCATGGGCATCCCCACTATAGCCTATATGGGCCGGCTGACGGGCAACACAGCCTACTACGATGAGGCCGCCCGGCAGGTGATGCAATTCGCCCAGCGGATGTGGGTGCCCGAGAAGAAGCTATTCCGCCACGGCTGGGTGGAAGCCATGCAGCCCCACCCCGCCTTCCATTGGGGCCGCGCCAACGGTTGGGCCATCCTGACGCTTTGTGAAGTGCTCGACGTGCTGCCCCAGACCCACGCCCAGCGCCCAGCATTGCTACAACTCTTTCAGGAGCATGCCGAAGGACTGGCTGCCCTTCAGCACCACGACGGATTCTGGCACCAATTGCTGGACCGTTCCGACACCTATCTGGAGACCTCATGCACCGCCCTTTATGCCTACTGTCTGGCCCACGGTGTGAACCAAGGATGGCTGGACGCCAAGACATTCGGTCCTGTGGCGCTGCTCGCCTGGCATGCCGTAGACGCGAGCGTCAATGAAAAAGGGCAGGTGGAGAATGTATGCGTAGGCACCGGCATGGGTTTCGACCCCTCGTTCTATGCCTACCGCCCCGTGCATGTGATGGCCGCCCACGGCTACGGCCCCGCTCTCTGGGCCGGTGCCGAAATCATCCGTCTGCTGAACAGCCAACACCCCAAGATGAACGACAGCGCCGTGCAGTTCTACGAAGAAGAAGTGCCTACCGACCAGCCCATCTTCAACTACGACGGCAGCCAAAGATACTGACCCATCCACTAAGAAACAATCAAATACATCAAAGAGAAAGCCATGGAAAGAAAGACAAGAACCCCACAGCACATGACCCTAAAGACCATACTGGCCACTCTGCTCCTGGTATGGACCACAGCAGCAAACGGTGCCGTGCCACCCCGTAAACAACTCCTCAACGACCGGTGGCAGTTTGTTCTGAACGACAGCGATTTCACCCAAGCCCGCCCCATAACGCTCCCCCACGACTGGAGCATCGAGCAACCCTTCAGCGTCACAGCGCCCGCCGGCAACGAAGGCGGCTACCTGCCCACCGGCAAAGGATGGTACCGCCGTACGCTTACGCTCGGCAAAGCCTACCGTGGCAAGAAGCTCCGCCTCTACTTTGAAGGCGTGTACATGAACTCCCGTGTCTATGTGAACGGCCATGCTGCCGGCGGTTGGCCCTACGGCTACTCCTCTTTCTGGGTAGACATCACCCCCTATGCCCATGAAGGCAACAATGAGATTGTGGTGAGTGTGGACAACTCGGCACAGAAAAACTGCCGATGGTACAGCGGTTCAGGCATCTACCGCCCTGTGTGGCTGGTGACCACCCCCATGACCTACATAGACGACTGGAGCATCGAGGTAACGACCCCCGACATCCACCATGTGGAGCTGAGCGCCCAAGTGGTAAGCCCCGACGGGAGCCGCAGACCTCTGAAGCGCACGCTTGAGATAACCAATCCCCGTCTGTGGTCGCCCGACGACCCCTATCTCTATGAAGCCGAGCTGGAAGAGCCTGGCACAGACTGCGTGAAGATACGCTACGGCATCCGCACCCTTCGCTACGATGCCACCCATGGCCTCGAGCTCAACGGTAAGCCCCTGAAGCTGAACGGCGCCTGTGTGCACCATGACAACGGTCTTTTGGGAGCCGCCGCCTACGACGATGCCGAGTACCGCAAGGCAAGACTGCTGAAGGAAGCCGGATTCAATGCCGTGCGCACCTCTCACAATCCCCCCTCGGAAGCCTTCCTCCGCGCCTGCGACGAGCTGGGTCTGCTGGTGATAGACGAAGCCTTCGACGGATGGCGTGAGAAGAAGAACGACCACGACTACCACACCCTGATAGACACCTGGTGGCTGCGCGACCTCGATGCCATGGTGCTGCGCGACCGTCTGCACCCCAGCATCTTCTGCTGGAGCATCGGCAACGAAGTGATAGAGCGCAAGAAGATAGAAGTGATCAAGACGGCACATCAGATGGCCGAGCACATACGCAGCATCGACGGTCAGCACCGCCCCGTGACATCGGCCCTGGCCGCCTGGGACAGCGACTGGGACATCTACGACCCCTTGGCTGCCGAGCACGACATTGTGGGTTACAACTACCTGATATTCAAGGCAGAGGGCGACCACGAGCGGGTGCCCGACCGTGTGATGATGCAGACCGAGAGTTTTCCGCGCGATGCCTGGCAAAACTACCAAGCCACCCAGAACCACAGCTATATCTTGGGCGACTTTGTATGGACCGGCATCGATTATCTGGGCGAGTCGGGCATCGGGCGCTACTACTATGAAGGCGAAGTGGCGGGCGAGTCGTGGGAACGCCCCCAATACCCCAGCCATGCCGCCTACTGTGGAGACATCGACCTGACGGGGCTCCGCAAGCCCATCAGCCACTACCGCTCGCTGCTATGGAACGGCGGCAGTGCCTACCTGGCAGTGCGCGAACCCGACGGCTACCGCGGTCAGGTGAAGACCACGATGTGGAGCACCTGGCCCACGACTGCCAGTTGGACATGGCCCGGCTGGAAAGGCAAGCCCATAGAAGTGGAAGTATACAGCCGCGCCCCGAAGGTGCGTCTCTATCTGAACGGCGAGCTGCAAGGCGAGGCACCGACCCATGAGATGAAAGCTGTCTTTACCCTGCCCTATCAGCCCGGACTTCTGCGTGCCGAAGCCGGTGATGACCGCTGTGAGTTGCAAACCGCCGGCAAAGCCGTTGCCCTCCGCCTGACCGCCGACCGACAAAGTCTGCCCTCCGACGGTCAGTCGCTTGCCTATATCACCATAGAAGCCATCGATACCGAGGGCCGTGTGGTGCCTACTTGCTCCGAAGCGTTGACCCTCTGCGTCACCGGCGGTGGAGATTTCCTGGCCGCCGGCAATGGCGACATCAAAGACGAAGACCCCTACTTCGACAACCGCCACCACCTATGGCAAGGACGCGCCTTGGCCGTGTTGCGCAGCAACGGCCGTCACAGCAAGACCACACTTTGCGTGAAGGGGAAGACACTGCCCGAGGTCCGACTTGTGCTGAAATAAGGAAAAAGGGCATTTATGCCAGCCAGGCATCGATGAGATAGGCCACGGCGCAGCAAATGCAAGCCACGGGAAATAGCCCCAGCCTGCGCCATGCCGCCACGAGTCCGATGAGAAGGGCCGCGATACCAGCATAGGGCGACATTGTAGACTCTACGATAGCAGGGAACGTCATGACCGCCAGTGTGACATACGGCACATAATAAAGGAAGCTACGCAGGAATACATTCTGTATACGCCCCTTGATGAGCACCATGGGGAGGATACGGATAAGGTTGGTCGTGACGATGGCCAACAATATGCATACTATCATCTCATGCTTTGTCATCGTCGTGAATGGGTTTAAGCCATGCGGCAATTGAAGAGATTAGCACAGTTAGCACGATGGTACGTGTGCCCGAGCTCCATTGGCCCACGACGGGCGCCACGGCACAGAAGCCACTCAAAACGAAGCTGGCCCCCACGGCATAGAGCACATTACGGTCGTCTCTGGCCGGCGGCATGATGACCGCGATAAACATGCCATAGAGCGCCACACTCAGCGCCGCCACGATATGAGAAGGCAGCATGCCCCCCGCCACGATGCCCGCCGCACACCCCGATGCCCAGCACAAAGTAGACACAAGTGCAGCGGCATAGGTATAAGCAGGCGGCGTAAAGCCCTTATGTGTGATGGAGATGCCGAACACCTCGTCGGTGATGCAGCACGCCATGAGTATGCGGTGAAACCAAGAGGTATTAGGCCTAATTTTCTGCGAGAGCGCCGCACTCATGAGCATATAGCGCAAGTTGACCACAAGGCTCATAGCCACCACCTCCACATACGCCGCATTGGCCGCCACGAGGGTATAGACGCCATATTCTCCTGCGGAAGCCCTTGTGAAGAAGCTGCTCACGAAGCCGAGCCATGCCATGATGCCCGCCTTCTTGGCTATGATACCGAGGGAGAAAGCGACAGCAAAATAGCCCAATGCGATGGGGATGCCATCACGAAATCCATTGGCCACCTCCCCCTTGAAGGCAGCCAAGTTTACTTTCTGCGCTATGCTTTTAGCGGTTTGTTTCATCGGGCTTTTACAAAAACGGCCACAAAGTTAAGCCAAAAAAAGCACCCGACAAAATAAAAGCGCAAAAAGTCCTGTCTTTATGTTTCACGTTTAAAAGGCCAGCCGGCTATTTCTTCAAATCGGGCAAATACCCTTTTCCCTTGCATCTTTTGCAGGTATCGAGGGTGATGTCGACTTCGGCCACATTGACATTCTTGGTGCCACCGCATTTAGGGCAAATGGTGACCGGTTTGAGGAACTGTGCCGAAACCCATCCGTCGCGCTCATCGCCGCCCCACTCGAGCGGTCCGCTAATCAGACAGAAACCGTTTTTCCTTTTCCCCTCATCGGCAACCACATCACCTTTGAAGATTTGGCGCTTATATCCCGTCTCCTTGTTATAGTCATAAACGGGATAGTTTTTTCCAGGTCCGGTACGGACATTCACATTGTTGCCCGTACAGACAAAACCATTGTGCTGCGCATAAGCCGTGAAGGCCCCCATCAGCAACATAATAAAAATCGCGAACCGTTTCATAATGACATAATTATTAAATCCTATGTGCAAATTTATATAAAAATCTTGGATTAACAAGCCTTTCAAGATGAAAATTAGGGAGGTCCGGATGTTAAAAATCTGCCTGCTGCCGTTTCATGGCAATTAACTAAATGATGGTTAAGGTGGCTGCCTATAGACTCAAGTACATTCATCTGCAAATATACAACTGTCTTCTGGAGGAAGCAATAATTCTTTCAAAATCACGGGGACTCCCAATAACCATAAACAAGGATTCCATAATTCTTCAAATAAGAAAATGTATCAAATTCCCCGTCCCCATGATACACAGGCTGCAGGCGGTGACTCAGCCTTCAACATGGCCTTCCAATAATAGAAACGACTCTCACGGATGCCCGCGTTCTCACAATACCGCTGGACGCAGAGTCCACTCTGCTGCCACTCGTCATAAATCTGGCGGAACTGTTCTATTGTCATGTATGCCATATACGCGATGAATTAAAATACCGCGCAAAGGTACGCACAAAAACTCAGGCGGACAATACGGGGTTTACCGATAGCTTACCTTGCAAACATAGTAACTCTGATACAGTACTGAATTCACTTAAAAATAATTATTAATCCGTCAATCGAAGGCGGCCACTCTAAAAGTACTAGTATTACTTTCTATTTTCCTTCCTGCTTTTTCCCATTCCATGATCTCTTTATTTTTTATATTCAGCTCTCCGCTTTTAGCACACGGCTCAAAAGCCCACAATTTCATCATGTACTTTTCTACCATTATGTCACGGAGGAAAGATGATATAAAAATCTTCCTGTTTGCAGAAAATCCACCGCCAAATAATTCCTTGCTTTTGTAAATGAAGGGCAAAGGATGATCTTGCAGAGGATAGTAGCCAAAAGTCTTAGGATTAAATTTCTTGACACCGCATTTCGGGCATGTCTCAAACTCGTATGTAGACAAATCCAATGATTCGTCAGTCACAGGAATAACCAATTGAACATATGAATCTATTATAGAATTATCCTTATACTTTCTTAAAGGGCGGCATTTTATGCCCAAAGGTTTAAATACAATTTCGTAGAAGTCTTTCCTTACGAAAAATTCGTCAAAAATCCATCCTAATCCCCAGAAAGGATAATTGGGAACTTTTCTCACTCGAAAATCTTCTTTTTGGACTATTCCAATTCCACATTCACTACACATTTTATTCGTCTCGTAAGTATTATACAAATAGCCCAAATTGTGATCTGGCATTGGATAACCAAATGTAGTCCATTTTGCCAATATACTATACTCGGCTGATTTTATCTCTTTTGTTGTAAAGTCCGTTCCTAAAAAATCCAGTGCCACTTCCCATTTGTCAAAAAAAGGAGACAGTTCTTTATATAAGTTTAAATCATATATTTTAAATTTTCCAATTCCAACCTCTGTTTTTATGCCATGTTGGCGGAGAAATTCTACTTGTTTTTCATCCCAATTACTTGTAATCTCTCTAAATACTTTCATAGTCTATAAACCTAATGCTTTTAATATTTCTGGATATTTTTTATAAATGGCTTTTGCCGCTCTCATTACATCTTCAGGCTTTGCTGTATCTGTATTCACTTTTCCTTTGGAATTATTGTAAGGAATTGCCTTACGCCATGCATTAGTAAATGCCTGGTGTTCCTCTTTAGTCAATACAATGGAAAGCATGTCGCCTTCCTTAACATTAAACAGATGTGCAAATCATTTTTCTATCAAGTGATGAACTTGCAAACCAGAGCCTTTTCCAATCTTGTCTTTCAGTGAGCCTATACCGTATTTGGAAGCTATACTAAAGCTATTACCACTTCGTAAAAGAGCATTTGCATTTGAAATAGTCTTTCCTGTCTTTGGTAAGGATTTGAGATTCCCTGAAACCAGGTCTACAGCGGCAGTGATTGCCATGGATGTCCCTTTGTCAGCACCCATCGCGGTTGATAAATTCTCTACACCCTGTTGCAGCACCGTTTCCATTTCTTCACCCGTCACCACCTGTTGGAAACCTGTTTGGAAATTATCAAAGCCATTAATGAATACAGGCACTGCTAAAGGTGACAAGGTTCCCCCCGTGAAGTACTCACCAACACCAGATCCGATCATCTCAAAAGCACCCCCCAAGCATTTGAGCGAAACCCATTATTCTTCTCTTTGTCTTTGGATCTCTGCCGTCTGGATCAAATGCATTAACAGGAGAATTAAAACAGTAATTATACGGACTTGCATCGAAGTATTTCTCGCACATGGGGTCCATCTGTCCCCACTGCAGTCGGTCGGCGAAATACATCCTGGCCCCGAAATCGTAAGCGTCGAGACCGGAGGTGCGGTCAATCTCCTTGCCGCCGTACTTATAGGGCTGAACGGCAGGGTTCGTAGACTCCCGCATCAGTCCGCCGAAGGGATAGTAATGCGTCACCTGCTCCACGGTGCCGTCCCGGGCGATCACCACGCGGTTGTTGCCGAGGTGGTCCCTGAGGTAGAAGTGGTATGACGGAGTTTCTGTTGCGGCGTCAAACGTGACGTATCCGTTCTCAAGCAGCAGCCTGCGCTCTCCGCGGTCGTAGACCATGTTTCCGCAGTAGTCCACGCGGCTCAGCTCGTCCGTGGAGGGAATTGTCCCCACGGCGTCCGTCCCGGCGGTTTCTCCGGCAAGGATAGAGCCTCCTGTGTCCGCCGGAGTGAGCGGCCCGAGGCCGGGCTGCACGCCATACAGTGTCCGCAGCTTCTGTCCGTCCGCTCCGTATGTATACTCAATGTAGCTGTTGTCGCCGAACTGTATCACCGAGGGAAGGTTGAGCGCGTTGTAGGTGATGCCGGTGATTCCCCTGTTGAGGTCCTTTGTCATGTTGCCGTTGTCGTCGTACTCATACTCCACACTTTGGCTTGCTTCGTCGGCGAAGTGAAATGCCCCGGCGTAGCTGTGCCCCGACGTGACGCTGTCTGTGACGTGCACGAGGCGGTTGCCGTCATATTCCAGCCGCAGGCGGTCGGCGGGCGACGAGGGCTTCGCCGTGCCGCTCACCGTGTGCGGGCTCTTCCTGTAGATCCACACGGGGTTGCCCATGTCGTCATAGGCCGCCCTCCCGTCGTAGATGGAGTAGTAGGAGCCGAGCGCGGCGCCCTCTCCGTAATAATCCGCCGTGAGGCGGTCCAGCCCGTCGTACATCAGGCTGTAGCCCCGCTGCCTGGTCTCTCCGGCCGTCTTCCAGGCATAGGCCGCCACGGTACCGTTCCAGCGGTAGCGGTGGGGCCTCGACGTGTCGAGCCCCTCTGTCATTATTGCTTTTTCCCGATTTTGCATCTTACAAATTTCCCCTCATATAGTGTGTAAGTGTCAGTTCCGCGACAGACAATCACATCGTATACCTTTTCGCCATTCCATTCTTCTAAAGGTTTGAAAGGGCGGATTGACATGTTGGAAGTCTCAATAATTTCGAATATACTGTCTCTTAACCCACATTGCAGCTTTTAGCTACGTAACTCCCTGTTTCTCAGGAGGCGATTTTTTTTGAGGCGGTTTTAGGGGTACCACAGATTTTACTTTTCC
>ONMI01000049.1 GCA_900318915.1 uncultured Prevotellaceae bacterium
CGCAGTGGCCGAAGATGGCGTAGTGGAGCACCTCGGGGTGCAGGTGGCTGGCGGCCAGCATGCAGGCGGTCATGATGAAACCGTCTACCAGCACCAGCATGTGCCGTTCGGCGGCACGCAGCATGGCGCCGATGGCACCCACCATCTCGAAGCCGCCGAAATAGCGTATCAGGGTGGCGTCGTCGGCATGGGGATAATGCTCCTCAAAACGGCGCACGGCGGCACCCAGCACTTCTTTCTTGTGTTGCACACCGGGCTGGTTCAGCCCGGCACCGGCACCGATGCACTCGTCGAGGGGGATGCCGCCCCACAGGCTCATCCAGATGCTCGAGGGTGAGGTGTTGGCAATACCCATCTCGCCGATGCAGAGCACATTGCAGCCTTTTTCGGCGCACTGGTCGGCCAGACGGGCGCCGGTGGTCAGGGCCTGCTCATATTGCTCCTCGCTCATGGCGGCCTCATAGAGGAAATTGCGGGTGCCGCGCGCCACCTTGCAGTCGATGATGCCGGGGGTGGCGCTCAGGTCGTAGTCTACTCCCATGTCGATGAGGTGCAGGTCGAAGCCGTGTTGGCGGCAGAACATGTTCACACCGCCGCCGCCGTGGGTGAAGTTGATCATCTGCTGCCAGGTCACCTCGCGCGGCGACACGCTCACGCCCTCACGCTCTATGCCGTGGTCGCCGCCCATGAGCAGGTGGCACGGATGCTGCAGGGTGGGCGAGAGGGTCTGCTGCACCAGGCATATCTGCTCGGCCAGTGTCTCCAGTCGACCCAAAGAGCCTTTGGGCTTGTTCAGATTGTCTATCTTCTCGCGAATGGCAGGCAGCAGGGTGGTGTCGGGTGCCTGTATGTCAAATTGTTTCATGCTTTTGGGTCGGGTTGTTTTATTTTTACGGCTATGCCGCTCACCATGAGTACCACTTCGTCGGCGGCAGCGGCGGCTTGCTGGTTGAGAGCGCCTTGCAGGTCGGCAAAGCGGTGTTGGAGCGGATGGCTGCTCACACCGCCCATGCCTATCTCGTTGGTCACAAGAATAAAGGTGGCGTCTTGTCGCAGCAGACGGTCCAGCTCGCTTTTCAGCTCGCCCAGAATGTCGTCGCTCTCAGGCCGCTCGGCTCCCGTAGAGGGGTCGAAAAGAAAGTTGGTGGCCCACAGCGTGAGGCAGTCTACCAGCACCACACGGCCCCCCAGGTCGTGGCGGCTCAGATAGCGCTCTTCCTCAATGTTCTCCCACCGAGGACCGCGACGGGCCTGGTGCACCAGCACGCGCTGGCGGAACTGGTCGTCCCATACATGGGCCGTGGCCAGGTAGACGGGGCGTTCGGCCATCGACAGGGCCAACTGCTCGGCATAAAGGCTCTTGCCCGACCGCTGTCCTCCGGTTATCATAATAATGTGTCGTGCCATCTTGTGTCTTTCCGTTCACAGGTCGTTTCTGCTTGCAAAAGTATATAAAAATCCTGAATATCTGCTATATTGGGCGCAAGAATTGAATGTGTCGGCCTTATCTCACTACAAAATGTTGTAAAAGTCTTTTCTCTGCTCTTTTTTACGTTTTTCGAAAGTGAAAAATTGTTCAAAATCGTACTTTTTGTAGTCAAAAATAACATATTTTATCCTTTCTCTCCTTTTTAGGTATACTATTTTTTGGACAATTGCGGTTTTTTGATTTATTTTGCAGCCGTATTTAGAGAGTGTTAAATTATCTTTTATAAAATTATTATTATGAAAAAGTTAGTTTTATTGTTCAGTGCTGCTGTGATGGCAGTATCTGTTTCTGCACAGACGGTGACAGAAAGCAAGACATTCGACAATTTCTACATCGGCGTCAACGGCGGTGTGTCGTCCAAGACCACAGGCGTGTCCTGGATGCATCACCTCAACCCTAATGCCGGTCTGCGCATCGGCCGCTGGTTCACACCGGTGTTCGGTCTCGCTGCCGACGGAACTGCTTACTTCAACACCAAAGGTTGGACGGCTTGCTCTACCGGTACAGCTGTCAACTACACCAATATCAGCCTGCTCGGTACCGTGAACCTGAGCAACTGGTTCGGTGGATATCCCGGCGAGCCCCGCAACTTTGAGGTGGTCGCTCTCTACGGATTCGGATGGGGACATGGTTATGGACATGAGAACAATGTCTATGCCAAGGCACTGAAGAACAACGATCAGGTTACTTCAAAGGCCGCCATCGACTTCGTATTCAACCTGGGCGCTAAGAAGGCTTGGCAGTTCTATATCGAGCCCTCTATGAACTGGGCTGTGGCCGGCACACTCGCTCTCTCCGGCGACGACCAGACACAGTACAACATCAACCGCAGCGCTGTGCAGCTCAATGCCGGCTTCATCTACAAGTTCGGCAACAGCAACGGCACACACAACTTCACCGTGCATGAGCTCGACCAGACCCTCATCGACCGTCTGAACGCTGAGATCAATGACCTCCGCGGCAAGCTCAACGCAAAGGACAGCGACATCGACGCCCTGAAGCGCCGCCTGGCCGACCTGCAGCGTCAGCTCGACGAGTGCCTGAAGCGCCCCGTTGAGGTGAAGAAGGATGCTACCGCCACCAACCTGCAGCCCACCGTGCTCTTCCGCCAGGGCAGCTCCACCATCGACCCCGCACAGTATGCTCCCATCGAGCTCATTGCTTCCTACATGAAGAATCATCCCGAGGCCAAGGTGCATGTGAAGGGTTATGCTTCGCCCGAGGGTCCCGCCGACCTGAACCAGAAACTGTCGGTCGACCGTGCCAATGTGGTGATGAACGCGCTCATCAAGAAGTATAAGATTGCTGCCGACCGCCTCAGCGCTGAGGGTTGCGGCGTCACCGACAAACTCTTCGAGCAAATCGAGTTCAACCGTGTGGCTACTTTCAACGACACCACCAAGTAATCTTTCATAGAGAGTCTAAACAAGCCCCGCTCACCGAGAGCGGGGCTTTTTCGTGCTCTCTGCCCTTAAATAAAGTCCTTGCAGGGCGATTTCCACCGCCGGTCATGCAATAAATATAAGGGTTGAAACGTTTTATATAAAAGAATTATCAGACATGGAATTAGAACATAGCAAAATAGGGCGTTATGAGTTTCTCGCAGAACCTTTCCACTGCGATTTCTCCAACCGCCTGCTCATGGGGCATCTGGGCAACCACCTGCTCAACGCCGCCGACTTCCACTCCAACGACCGCGGATTCGGCATGCACTATCTCAATACTATCAACAAAACCTGGGTGCTCTCACGGCTCGCCATAGAGATGGAACAGATGCCGGTGGCCTACGACCGATTCGCCGTGGAGACGTGGGTGGAGAGCGCCAAACGCTACTTCACACGGCGTAACTTCATGGTGCAGAACACCAAAACAGGACAGGTCTACGGCTACGGACGCTCCATCTGGGCCATGATCGACACGGAGACACGGCAGCCCGTGAATCTGCTCGAGGTGCGCGACGGACTCCTGGAAGACTATGTGGAGGCAGACAAGCCTTGCCCCGTCGACAAGGAGTCGAGGGTGAAGATGAGCAATGAGGCGCAGCCTGTGGGCTCGGTCATCGCCCGATACAATGACATCGATATCAACGGCCATGTGAACAGCGTCAAGTATATTGAGCATGTGCTCGACCTCTTCCCCTTGGAGTTCTATCGCGACAAGCGGCTCCTTCGCTTTGAGATAGCCTATGTGGCGGAGGCGCACTATGGCGACGAACTGCGGTTCTACTGCGAGACCGACGATGACCTTACCTATAGGGTGCGCATCACCCGCAGCAACGCTGAAGTGGCCGAGGGGATTGAGACCTGCCGCTGCATGCTCCGCTTCACCGACCGATAAAGGGGGAAACCCGAATAAACTATATTAACCTTTTAATGAATCTCGATTATGAACATGAAACGTTTTTTCTTTGCTCTGGTAGTGGCCTTGATGGCACTGCCTTCCATGGCGCAGCTCCGTTGGGGACTCGTCAAGGAGGAGGGTGGATTCACCAATGTGCGCAAGGGACCCGGCACCAAGTATGAGATTGTCGACCAGGTGCGCGATGGTATGTTCCTGCAGTTCTCTGCCGGCACCAAGGGATGGTACAAGGTCTATGAAACTTACACCGACGGCTCGGAGCCCAAGATGATTGGCTATATGTCGGCCAACAAAATCGTGGTGCCGCAGCGGGCGGGTGCCGCCAAGCGCATTGTGCTCATCAGCGGCGATTACGGCGACAAGTGGTATAAAATCTATACCCAGCGAGGCGCCTTCCGTGGCTACATCAGCGCCAACAAACTGGAAGACATGGAGTCGCCTGAATTCTAAGGCTTCCTAAGCACAACGAAACCGCCTTCCGCCATGATGACTTCTTCGCTCAGAAGGGTTGTCATGGCGGATTTCATTTGGTCGGTGGGAAGATGCAGGTTGAGAATCTCCTGCAGATGGTGGCGGCGGCCGTCGGACAACAGTGACAGCAGTTGCTCGCGGGCAGGACGGGTGCTCTGCTCGCTCAGATGGTCCTTGCGGTGGCTCACGCATACATCGCACTGACCGCAGTCGTGGTCGCTCTCCTCGCCGAAGTAGTGGAGCAGTTGGCGGCTCCGGCAGCGGTTGTCGTCGGTGGCGTAGGCTATCATGGCCTCGATGCGGGCGATGTACTGCGTCTTGCGGTCTTCATACACGGAGGGGGGAATGATGAGGTTCTCGCCGTCCTCACGCCGCTGGGCATAGGTCACGGTGGGCATTTGGCGGCGGGGAATGAAGTCGATGATGTGTCTCCGGCTCAGGCCTTTCAGAATCTCGTAGAGTTGCTCCTGCGTCATGTCGCTTTGCTTGGCGATACGGCGCTCGCTGATGTGGCAGTAGTCCACAAACAGGCCGCCGTAGTTGCGCAGCAGGGCGGTAATCACCTTCTCCTCGTCGGCGCTCACCTGCTCCAGGCGGTAGAGCTCCTCACGGTTCAGCAGGAAGAGCACACGCGAACTGGTGTCGGGCGTCACGTCGTATTCGATGTAGCCGCAGCGGTCCAGAAGGGTCAGGGCGGAGTCTACCTGGATGGGGAAGTGCTTGAAAAGGCGGCAGAACTTGTCGATGTCGAACTCGAACAGGCAGCCGGCGCCGCTGCCCACGCCCACTTCGAAGAAATAGCTCAGGTGGTCGTACACCTCGCGCAGGTAGTCTTTCTCCGGATAGGTGTCGCTGATGCGCTTGGTGAGCTTGCGGTGGTCGCTCTCGTTGTAGAGCAGCACGGCATACGATTTCTTGCCGTCGCGGCCGCCACGGCCGGCTTCCTGGAAGTAGGCTTCTATCGAGTCGGGCAGGTCGATGTGTATCACCAGGCGCACGTCGGGCTTGTCGATGCCCATGCCGAAGGCGTTGGTGGCCACCATCACGCGGGCACGGTCGTCCTGCCACAGCTGCTGGCGCTCGTCTTTCACCTCGGGGTCCAGACCGGCATGGTAGAAGGTGGCGCTGATGCCCTGGTCGGTGATATACTGGGCCAGGTCCTTGGCGCGCTTGCGGCTGCGCACGTAGACGATGGCACAGCCCGGCAGGGCCTGCAGAATGTGGATCAGCTCTCCGTATTTGTCGGTGGTCTTGCGCACCACGTAGGCCAGGTTCTTGCGCTCAAAGCTCATGCGGAACACGTTCTCCTCGCGGAAGGCCAGCTGACGCTGTATGTCGGCCGTCACCTCGGGGGTGGCGGTGGCGGTGAGCGCCAGCACGGCGGCATCGGGCTTGATGTCGCGTATCTGCTTGATCTCAAGGTAGGAGGGACGGAAGTCGTAGCCCCACTGGCTGATGCAGTGGGCTTCGTCGACGGTGATGAAACTCACCTCCATGTGGCGCAGCTTGGTCTGGAATATCTCCGAGGAGAGGCGCTCGGGCGATACATACAGTATCTTCACATGGCCCAGCACGCAGTTCTCGAGCGTGGTGAGTATCTCCTGGTAGGTCATGCCCGAGTAGATGGCCGAGGCGAGGATGCCTTTCTGCCGCAGATGGGCCACCTGGTCTTTCATCAGGGCGATGAGCGGCGTCACCACGATACATACGCCGTCGTGCAGCAGGGCGGGCACCTGAAAGGTGACCGACTTGCCGCCGCCGGTGGGCATCAGACCAAGGGTGTCGCGCCCTTGGTCTATGCTCTCGATGATGTCGCGCTGTATGCCCCGGAAGTCGTCATGACCCCAGTATTGGCGGAGTATTCGCTGATATTTGTCCATCTGCCGCGGTCTTTGAGGGATGTGCGCTACTTGGCGGGCTCCTCCAGCTCCTCGTTGGGGCAGATGTCTTCTATCTGCAGCTGCACGCTGCCGTGTTTGAAGATATTGTCTTCAAGGGTGTAGACAATGTCGAAACTGTGCTTCGACTTGATGTAGCGGGCGGCGGCGCTCTGGCCGAAGGCGATGCCGTTCATCACATGGCTCGACTTCGAGTCGACCAGCTCCAGCTTGATGTGCTCCTGGTCGCGGCCCACCACCTTGCTCGTGCCGAAGTCGTAGACGCCCTTGGTGCAGAAACGGGGCTTCTCGTTGCCGGGACCGAAGGGGGCAAACTTCTTCAGGTCGCTGTACAGACGCTTGGCGAAGATGTCCTTGAAGTCGATGACGGCGTCGACACGCAGCACGGCCTCTTTCTGCTCGGGCTGGATGTGCTCCTCTACATATTGCTGGAAACGGGTCCTGAACTCACGCACGTCTTTCCAGCGCAGCGTGAGACCGGCGGCATAGGTGTGGCCGCCGAAGTTCACCAACAGGTCGCGGCAGCTCTTCACGGCCGAATAGACGTCGAAACCGGCCACACTGCGGGCAGAGCCTGTGGCAAACTCCTCGTCGCGGGTGAGCACCACTGTGGGGCGGAAGTAGATTTCGGTCAGGCGGGAGGCCACGATGCCTATCACGCCCTTCTTCCAGTTCTCGTCGTAGAGCACGATGCTCGACTGGTGCTTCTGATTCTCCAATTTGGCCACAATCTGGTTGGCCTCCTCGGTCATCTGCTTGTCGATGTCCTTGCGCTGCTCGTTGTATTCGTTGATGTGGCGGGCCTTGCGAAGGGCGTGGGGAAAGTCGCGCTCTATCAGCAGGTCCACACTCTCCTTGCCGCTCTCCATGCGGCCGGAGGCGTTGATGCGTGGGCCTATCTTGAACACGATGTCGCTCATCGAGATGTCGCGGCCGCTCAGACCGCAGATGTCGATGATGGCCTTCAGACCCACACTCGGATTCTGGTTCAGCTGACGCATGCCGTGGAAAGCCAGAATGCGGTTCTCGTCGGTCACCGGCACTATGTCGGCGGCAATGCTCACGGCACAGAAGTCGAGCAGGGGAATGAGACGGCTGAAGGGAATGCCGTTGTTCTTGGCGAAGGCCTGCATGAACTTGAAACCTACGCCGCAGCCGCATAGGTGCTTGAAGGGGTAGGGGTCGTCCTCACGCTTGGGGTTCAGGATGGCCACAGCATCGGGCATCACCTCGTCGGGCACGTGGTGGTCGCAGATAATAAAGTCGATGCCAAGCTTCTTGGCATAGGCTATCTCTTCGATGGCTTTGATACCGCAATCGAGAATGATAATGAGTTTCACACCCGTCTTCTGGGCGTATTCCAAACCCTGACGGCTCACACCGTAGCCCTCGTCGTAGCGGTCGGGAATGTAGTAGTCGATGTTCGAATAGAACTGCTGCAGAAATTTGTACACCAATGCCACGGCGGTGCAGCCGTCGACATCATAGTCGCCATACACCAGTATGCGCTCCTTGCGGCCCATGGCGTCGTTGAGCCGGTCCACGGCCACGTCCATGTCTTTCATCAGAAACGGATTAATCAGGTCGGCCAGTTGGGGCCTGAAGAACCGTTTCGCCGCCGATTCCGTGGTGATGCCACGGCGCAGAAGCAAGGAGCTGAGAATAGGGCTTATATTGAGCTTCTCGCCCAATTCTTTAGCCGCTTTCGTCTGGTCCGGTGTAAGGGGTTCGTAATTCCATTTAAAATGCATTTATATTGTTATTTTTATTCTTCTCTTCTGGGCAGTTCTAGTGCCTGCTGGGGTTGTTGGTGTAGGTATACAACAAACTGCGTGTAAAGATACAAATAAAAATCCACACTCGCAGCATCTTAAACATAATTAACGTTTTGTAAGTTCCGCAAAAATCATTATCTTTGTCGTGTCTTGCATTATTTACTCACTTAAATATCGAAGAAATGAAAACTAGAATGATATACCCAGCCCTCTTGTTGTCGGTATGTGTGCTGTTCTCACAGTGCAGAGCGAAGAGTGATGTGTCATCCGCTCAGGGCGTTGCCGGGGTGGTGGAAACTGCTGCCATAGACACCGTCGCGGCAGAGAAGGATGTGCCGGTGGCAGTGGCATCTGCCCCGGAGGAACAGACTACCGCCGCACCTGCTCCGGTGGAACCTGCGGTTAACCCGGTGCCGCAGGGCGAGCCTTACCCGGGCTTCGTCTATCTGAGAAGCCTCATTCCTGACCTGATAGAGGAACTGCGCTATTTCACCACCAACAACTTTATGGGCGTGAAAGTTGACGGCTATGAGGCGAATCTGGCCATCCTCTCCAAGGAAGCGGCCACGGCGCTGGCATCAGCGGCCGACGAACTGCGGGAGAAGGGCTATGTAATCAAGATTTTCGACGCCTACCGCCCGCAGAAAGCGGTAGACCATTTCGTGCGGTGGTCGAAGACCGACGACCAGCGCAACAAGGCCGACTATTATCCTTCGCTCTCGAAAAAGAGCCTCTTCCCTACGTATGTGGCGCGCAGGTCGGGTCATAGCCGTGGCAGCACCATCGATATGACGATATGCTATAAGGACACAAAGAAGGAAGTGGACATGGGGGGACATTTCGACTATTTCGGACCGCCCTCACACCCCACTTTCCTTGGAAAGTATCCCGGCGGCGAGGTCACCGAGGAGCACAAGCAGCGCCGCATGATGCTGCGGGAGGTGATGGTGCGCCATGGATTCAATCCCTACGACTCGGAGTGGTGGCATTTCACCTTGAAAAACGAACCTTATCCGAAGACTTATTTCGAGTTTGTCGTGAAGTAGGTGGACGGTCTTTTTCAGCAAGCCCCAAAAGGGTCCTTTTTCGCCAGTTTTTCTACAGAGTGTTATTTTCTTATTTTTTGTTATCAAATTATGATTTATATGATTATTTAGCCTTATTTTGCAATAATTTTAACCATCAATTATTAATTATTGCTTTACGCTTATGAAAAAAAGTGTTTTTTCCTTGACCCTTTCACTCATGATGGTCTTGCCGCTGCTGGCCGGCGTGAAAGTGAACCCACGGAAAGTGTCTCGCGGAGTGGAGCGCATCTGCCAGCGTTACCAGGAGTCTGCTCCGGCCTCGCAGCAGGTGGCCGGGTATGGCAAGTCTCGTTTCCTGGCTCTCCTTACCTTCACGCAGCCCTCACCGTCGTCGGCCGTGCTCGTCGATGAATACGGATGCACCGTGGTCGACAGCATCGGGCGCATCTATATCGTCAGCATCCCCATGGCTGAAGTGGGGCGGCTGTCAAACGACCCGAGGGTGGAGCGCATTGAGGCCGAGCCGGCACCACGCCCGGCAATGGATGTCACGCCCGGACAGGTGAACGCATCGCCTGTCTATGTGGGCACTCAGTTGCCGCAGGCCTATACCGGTGCAGGGGTGGTGGCCGGCGTCTTCGACACAGGGTTCGACTTTACGCATCCTTCATTCTACGATGAAGACGGCGAACTCAGGGTTAAGTATTACTATGACTTCTATTGGCCCAACGACGACGGCACCCTTGGCCGTGCGCTTGAGAACACCGACGAAATAGCTTCCTACGCCCACTCGCAGCATACCGCCGAGAATACACATGCCACACATGTCATGGGCATCATGGCGGGATCGCCCGTTGAGGGCAAATATCAGGGCATGGCTCCCGAGGCCGACATCTATGCGGCCGACTTCAATTCCTATCGCGAGGAATTCGCCAACCCCGACGAACAGACTTCGGCCACTGCCGTGCTGGGCTTCAAATATATCTTCGACAAGGCTGAGCGTGAGGGAAAACCCTGTGTCATCAATTTCAGCAGTTGCGAGAGCATCACCCTTTCGCGGCAGCGCATCCTCGAGGGAGAGGCTTTGCAGGCGCTTTCCGGGCCGGGACGTATTATCGTGGCGGCCGTGGGCAACGATGGGGAGCGGTCTTGCTATATGGAGAAAGGCGATGCCAACAGGGCGGGTGCGGCTATCATAAATGGTATCGGCGGTGGAGGACTCATCGACCTTGATATCGTGACACCCGTCAACCAGCAGGTGCGTTTCGACTTCCTGAGCATACGTCTTATTGACCCGCACATTGAGAAGACACTCATTTTCAATACCGACAGCATCGACTCGCTCGAGGGCGACACTTGCCACCTCTCCGTCGATGTGAGTGCCGGACAGGTGCAGCTGAATATTTACCGAAGCGACTACCAGGATGAGCGGGGACGGGTGTATCATGTGGAAGGCAGGATGCCCGACATTACATACCTTATGTTATATGGGGCCTTGTGCCTGCTCACCGGCAACGGACCGGCGTGGATTTATTCCGACCTCTTCTACAGTCCGCTCGTCAATCTCCAGGGCTCAGATGTCTACAGCCATACTTCGCTCGGCTACTCGGTATGCTGGCCGGCGTCGCTCGAGCGTATCGTGGGCGTTGGGGCCACCGGCTACAAGTGGTCGTTCACCAACATCGACGGCAATCTGAACAGCGACATGGATATTTTCAAGCCCGAAAGCAAAGGCCGTGTGGCCAAGTTCTCCTCAAGGGGACCCACCTTCGACGGCCGTGTGAAACCCGACGTGGTGGCGCCGGGCATGAGCATCAATGCCGCTTATAACAGCTTCTCCAAAAACTATGATGCTGAGCGCAAGGAAATCACCGACAAGGTGTCGTTCAACGGCAAGGACTATTATTTCTTCGCACAGTCGGGCACGTCAATGGCGGCTCCGGTGGTGTCGGGCGCGGTGGCGCTCTGGCTTCAGGCCGACCCCACACTCACGGCAGAACGCGTAATTGACATCATCGCGCATACGGCCACTCACCCCGACCCCTCGATGGAGTATCCCAACAATATTTATGGATATGGACAGATTGATGTGTATGCCGGATTGCTCTATCTGCTGGATGTGGAGCATGTGATACCGCTGCTCTCGCGCCACCAACCTGAGCAGGCGAGGTTTTTGTTGTCACAGCGCCGCCTCACGGTAGAGTGGTGTGCCGATGCTGCCGGCCTTCAGGCTGCTGTGCGTCTCGCTGTCTATACTACTGACGGACAGCAGGTGGCGAGCTACAGCCTCGACAGCCGCCATCCTGAGGTCGACTTGTCGGCACTGCCCCGCGGCGTCTATGCCGTACAACTCTCCACAGGTCATGAGGCCACCACCGGCTCCACACTCATCCGGCTCGACGATTGAAACTGTGCCCACCGACAATAATTGAGAACCAGAAAACGCTGATTTGAACCCAATCAACCTCAGAAAGGAAGACCTGGCCTTTACATCCGCAACGGAAAAAAATGGTTGGTGCGGTAGCTGATTTCCTGCCATTACCGCCTGCAAAGCCGGTCGTGCATAGGCAGAAGCGGACAGGCGACATCGAAAAAGGCGTGCTCTGAGGAGCACGCCTTTTTCGATGTTCTATGCCTTTCGCTATTGAGTGTCAGGCTGTTATGCTGGTTAGATGCCGAGCTTCTTGCGGATGTCCTTGGGAATGGCATTCTTGTTGATCATGAAGTCCATGGTGTTGTAGGCCACGAAAGCCTTGGTCATGTACCACACGCCTTTGTAGTCGCCATACTCGCCCCATGAGTTCTTCACCATGTAGTACTCCTTGCCGTTCTGGTCCTTGGCCAGGCCGAAGATGTGCATGCCGTGGTCGTCGGTCAGCTCCCAGTTGTCATAGCGCTCCTGGCGCATCTCCTGGGTAGGAACAATCTCGGGGGCGTTCACGCCCAGCGAGTCAAACTTCTCGGTCTTCTCACTTCTGCTCAGACGGAGCCATCTGGCGGCATCACTGCCCGAGAGGCTCTGTACCTTCTTGGTGTCGTAGGCGATGCCGAGGCCCTTGCGGGTGAAACCGTCCTCGCTCACGTCGCCGCCCCAGGCGATGGTGTAGCCTTTGTCAAGGGCGTAGTCGATAATCTGCATCATCTCGTCCATGGGCACGTTGTAGCTCAAGCCGCCGCGCCAGTTGTCCTGTACCTCGACGGGGAATTTGGTGTAGAAAGGATGATGGGTGTAGCTGGTGATGCTCACATAGTCGTCCCAGTTCACGCCCAGACTGGCGGCGAAGCTCAGCGGGGTGTATTTCTTGCCCTCATAGGTGAAGTTCTCGGGGCACTCGCCCAGATAGGCATCGAGAATGCCCTGCAGACCTTTCTTCCACTGGTTGGAAATCTTGCTGGCCTTGTTCTTGGCCACAGCGGCCACATAGGGCTCCATCACGCTGAAGAACTCATTGAAGTTGGCCAGCGAGTCGCCCTGCGGGGTGCCGGGCAGAGGCATGGCGTTCTCGGGGCAGATACCGTAGTGCTTGATGATATCGAGCACGTCCTCGGCAGCACCGCCTTGTGAGAACTGGCTGTCGCCGTGCATGCGCACGTTGAATACGGCACGCTCCATATAGTCCTTGTTGGCCACGAACATCTCGCACAGATCGTAGGTCTTGCCGGTGGCCTTCAGAATCTCGCTCTCAAAGAAACTCAGGGTAGAGTAGGCCCAGCAGGTGCCGCTGCGGTTCTGGTCTTTGATACTGGTGATTTTGTGCTCCTTGATGGTGGTGAAGACGGGCTTGTTCTTTTCAGCGCTGTCTTGGGCCTGGGCACCGAGGGTGAACAGTGCCAGCAGAGCCATCGTCATGATTTTTTTCATTGCTTGGTGTTTTTTGTTGTTATTTGGGTTGTTGTTATCGGTTGCTTGCCATGTAGGCCTCCACATCGGCGGGATGGTAGGGTATGCGCTCCTGGCCGATGAAGCGGCAGCCGTCGGCGGTGATGAGCACGTCGTCCTCAATGCGGATGCCGCCGAAGTCCTTGTAGGTGTCCAGCAGGTCGAAATTGAGAAATTCGGCGCAGTGGCCCTTGGCGCGCCAGTCGTCTATCAATGCGGGAATGAAGTAGATGCCGGGCTCGTCGGTCACCACGAAGCCTTCCTGCAGGCGGCGGCCCATACGCAGGGCGTTGGTGCCGAACTGCTCCAGGTTGGGGCGTGTCTCCTCGTCGAAGCCCACGTTGATCTGGTCCAGATTCTCCATGTCGTGCACGTCCATGCCCATCATGTGGCCCAGTCCGTGGGGCAGGAACATGGCATGGGCACCGGCGTGCACGGCCTCGTCCACATCGCCGCGCATCAGACCGAGCTCCTTCAGCCGCTCGGTCATCAACCGGCACACGGCAAAGTGCACGTCCATGTATTTCACACCGGGGCGCGCCACCTCGAGCACATAGTCGTGGCAGGCCTCCACGATGGAGTAGATATCAAGCTGCCGCTGGGTGAAACGGCCGTTCACGGGGAAGGTGCGGGTGTTGTCGCTGCAGTAGTGGTCCACGGTTTCGGCGCCGCAGTCGCAAAGGGCCAGACGGCCGTCCTCGAGCAGAGCCATCGACGGGTTGCCGTGCATAATCTCACCGTGCTGCGAGAAGATAGTGGCGAAACTCACCTGGGCACCGTAAGAGTGGGCGATGCCGTCTACCTGGCCGCCCACGAATTTCTCCGTCACACCGGGACGGGTGAGCCGCATGGCGGTGGTGTGCATCTTGTAGCCGATGGTGGCGGCGCGCTCCAGGGCTTCTATCTCCTGGGGCTCCTTCACAGAGCGCATGGCCACAACGGCCTTGATGAGTGTCATCGAGGCGGCTGCCTTCTGCTCGCGGGGGTGGATGCCCAGCAGGTCGTGCAGCTGTATTTTGATGTCGTGGCGGTAGGGGGGCAGGAAATGGAGGGCGCGGCCCTGGCGGCGGGCCTCGTCGCAGAGTTCCTGCAGATGGCGCATCGGAGCGCTGTGGGCTACACCCACCTGGGCGGCCATGTCGCTCACACTGTCCACACTACCGTACCATACGATGTCTTCTATGTCGATGTCGTCGCCGATGAGGGTCTCCTCATTCTGGTCGATGTCGATCACGCCCACCAGGCCGTCGCGCTGCTGACCGAAGTAGTAGAGAAACGAGGAGTCCTGGCGGAAGGGGTAATAGGCGTTGGCGGGGTAGTTGCATGGCGCCTCGTTGTTGCCGAAGAGCAGAATGATGCCGTGGCCCACGAGTTCTTTCAGGCGGGCGCGGCGGTTGATATAGGTCTCTTTGCTGAACATAGTATTGATTTGGGTTCGTTGTGCTTTTATTTCCTTTTTATTGCAGTGTGTGAATCTTTATTACACATTTGGTGCAAAGTTAATGATAATTATCGATAAATGATTATTTTTTTAGGGCTATTTGCATTTTTTGTGCATACTTGTCGCCATCTGCTAAACTTTGCATCGCTCTCCTTTTCGATAGCTGTGGTTTTATGGGTGGGAAGATTGGTCTTTTTCGGATTTTTTGTACAAAAAAAACATTTTCCGAATGGTTCTTCCACCGCAAATCCGTATTTTTGCAGCCGAAAATCAACACAGATTATGTCTCTTGTCAATTACAATACAGGATTGGTGCTCGAAGGGGGCGGCATGAGAGGGGTCTTCACCAGTGGGGTGCTCGACGCTTTCATGAAACATTCGCTCTGGTTCCGCTATGTGGTGGCGGTATCGGCGGGGGCCTGCAACGGTCTGTCCTATATCAGCCGACAGCCGCGCAGGGCACGATTCTCCAATATCGACATGCTCGACAAGTATGAGTACATCGGGCTGCGCCACCTGGTGCAGCAGGGGTGTATCTTCGACCCAGAACTGCTTTACGACAAGTTTCCCAACGAACTCATCCCGTTCGACTGGGAGACCTATGCGCACAACCCGGCGGTCTTTGAGATGGTGACGACCAACTGTGCCACGGGACGGGCGGAGTATCTCAGCGACAAGACCGACCGCAACCGCATGACGGCCATCTGTCGTGCCAGCAGTTCGCTGCCCTTTGTGAGCAAGGTGGTGATGGTGGACGGCAAGCCTATGCTCGACGGGGGCATCGTTGACAGTATTCCTGTGGAGAGAGCCATGGAGCAGGGACATGCGTTTAATGTGGTTGTTGCCACGCGCAACTATGGATACCGCAGCGATGGGCGCGACATCAAGACGCCCAAGTTTATCTACAAGAAATATCCGCGGCTCAGGGTGGCACTGAGCCATCGCATAGAACTCTACAATCAGCAGTTGCAACTCATCGAGGACCTTGAGCAACAGGGACGCATCGTGTGCATCCGCCCGCAGCGGCCCTTGGAGGTGGACAGAATGGAACGTGATGTCGCAAAACTGGAGCGGCTCTACGAGGAAGGCTTCGCCTTGGGCGAGGAGTTCGCCGTCAAGGCATCACGATAAATTGTCTCCTGCCATTGGTTACACTCCTGAAAGAAAGCATATGTCTACACTCCTAAAAAACACTCCTGAAAAAGTCATTTCAGCAGGTCAGGTCGCAGCCGCCGTGTGCGCTCCAGGCTCTGTTCTATCTCCCAATCCTTGATTTTGGCCTCATTGCCGCTGAGCAGGATGTCGGGCACCTTCCACCCTTTGTAGTCGGCCGGACGGGTGTAGATAGGGGCGGAGAGCAGGTCGTCTTGAAAACAGTCGGAAAGTGCGCTTTGGTCGTCGCTGATTACGCCCGGCACCAGCCGCACGATGGCGTCGGCCATCACGGCGGCAGCCAGCTCACCGCCGGTGAGCACATAGTCGCCGATGGATATCTCACGGGTGATGAGATGGTCGCGTATGCGCTGGTCGATGCCTTTGTAGTGGCCGCAGAGGATAATCAGGTTGCCCGCCATCGAAAGGTCGTTGGCAATGTGTTGGTTGAACTGCTCGCCGTCGGGACTGGTGAAGATTACCTCATCGTATTCACGTTCGGCTTTCAGTGCCGAGATGGCGCGGTCGATGGGTTCGCACTGCATCACCATTCCGGCGAAGCCGCCGTAGGGGTAGTCGTCCACACGCCGCCACTTGTCGGTACTGTAGTCACGGAGATTGTGCAGATGAATCTCTGCCAGACCTTTCTGCTGGGCACGTGCCAGTATCGATTCATGCACGAATCCTTCCAGCATCTCGGGCAATACGGTAATAATGTCTATTCTCATGTGTGCAAAAGTACAAAAAAAAGAGCGCAAAATGAAAGGAAAACACTTTTTATTTCATTTTGCCTAATGGGAGTAACCTGCATACTATTATCCAATAGGTTTAGGCGGTGATGCTATGTTGCTGGAAAGGAGCATCAGGTCTGTGAAAGGCACAACTTCTACACGACATTTCCCACGGCTCCGATGGATTCTTGCGTCCATAATATCTGCTTATTTCCGAGCAATCTTCATCCTCTAAAAAACATCAATTATTATTTGCAAGTCACATTTATTATAATTATCTTTGTCATGACATGAAATGAATCATTCTTCTTGGAAAAACTACAGAGAACTTCAAGAAATATTAGGCAACTTATTATGCGAAGTAAAAGACACATACTGTTATATCTTTGTCTATTCTCTTTACTTATTATATTTTTTTCGTGCAGAGAGAATACACGAAAAACTCACCATTTAACATGTCAAATTGTGAGCATAAGTGACAACATGCCTTCTCATGATTCTTTATTTATAAAAAAATACCGAAAATATCCTCGAACCATATCCTTATGGGGAAACATTATTAACGAAACAGCTGACACGCTCTTTGTTCCTTTCAAAACGCCAACAGAAAACTATTTTTCCTCATCTTTTAGTATTACAGTTGATGATCAAACGGATGATATAATCGGTCTTGTGATTACAAAGAGCAGGAAACATCTTATCAATCCAGAAGACACTATGGTAGCTAAATTCACATTATATCCTCGTGAATTAATAAAGCGTAATATGGACAAAATAAAACTTGAAGATATAATACAACGAATAAAAGTTGTCTACCGATTGAATGACAAAGATAAAGCTTTTTCAAATAAAAGAATGGAAAATTTGAAAATAGAGTGGAGAGATACACTGATAGTGCATAGGCCACAAAAAGGTGACACCAACTCCTTGTGCGGCCCAGGAGTTCCATTGGATTGTCAAGAAGAATATGTATCATCGGGACGGGGAAGATGATACGAGGACAAAAACCTGGTTGAATAGTTGATCCTATTCCGGAATCGCGGGGTAATCCCATTATCCCTCTTTCCTTCTTGTAAAAAATAAAAGGTTTCTTTTGCCCGCCAACTTGTTTTTCGTATTTTTGCACAAACTATCACGAAGTGTTTTATGGACGAAAGAAACAGAATCCTACAACTGCGGAAAGAGCTCAACGAGCACAACCGCCGCTACTATATACTGAATCAGCCCAGTATCTCCGACCAGGAGTTCGACCTCCTCATGCACGAATTGCAGGACCTGGAGGCACGTCATCCGGAGATGGCCGACCCCAACTCTCCCTCACAGCGCGTGGGCAGCGACCTGAATCAGGAGTTCGCCCACGTCCGGCACAAATACCCCATGCTCTCACTTGCTAACACCTACAATTCCGGCGAGGTGGAGGAGTGGTTTCACAGTGTGGAGCGGCTGCTGGGTGGTGAACCCTTCGAAGTGTGCTGTGAGATGAAATACGACGGGCTGTCCATTTCGCTCACTTATGTCGACGGACAGTTGGTGAGAGGCGTGACACGAGGCGACGGAACCCAAGGTGATGATGTGACGGGCAATGTGCGCACCATCCGTAGCATACCGCTCGTGCTCAACCCGCCGCAGCCGGCCGACCTCTTCACACCAGCCACCCCTATACCTCATGAGTTTGAAATCCGCGGCGAGGTGCTCATGCCCTACAAGGTGTTCGACGCCCTCAACGCCGAGCGCGAGGAAGCAGGGGAACCGCTCTTTGCCAATCCCCGCAATGCGGCAAGCGGCACGCTGAAGAGCCAGAAGTCAGAGATGGTGGCGAGAAGAAAGCTTGATGCCTATCTCTATTATCTGATGGGCGAACAGCTGCCCTCCGACAGCCATTATGAGAATCTGCAGACGGCTCGCAGATGGGGCTTCAAGGTGGGCGAGGGTATGAGAAAGGTGAAAACCCTGCAGCAGGTGCTCGACTTCATCAGCTATTGGGACACCGAGCGGAAGAACCTGCCGGTGGCCACCGACGGCGTGGTGCTGAAGGTAGACTCGCTCAGTCAGCAGCGGCGCCTGGGCTCCACGGCCAAGAGCCCGCGCTGGGCCATCGCCTATAAGTTCAAAGCCGAAAGAGAGCGCACCCTGCTCGAGTCGGTCTCTTTCCAGGTGGGGCGCACAGGGGCTGTCACTCCCGTAGCCAATATGCAGCCGGTGCAGTTGGCGGGCACCACCGTGCGGCGTGCCACGCTCAACAATGAGGACTTCATCCGTGAACTCGACCTGCACATCGGCGACTATGTCTATGTGGAGAAAGGCGGCGAAATCATTCCCAAGATTGTGGGGGTGGATGTGGAGCACCGGCCCGAGGGGCTCGCTCCCGTCTCCTTTGCCAAAGTGTGCCCGGAGTGCGGCACACCGCTGGTGCGTGTGCCGGGCGAGGCGGCTCACTACTGCCCCAACGATGCGGGCTGTCCGCCGCAGATAAAAGGAAGGATAGAGCATTTCATAGCCCGAAAAGCCATGAACATCGAGTCGCTCGGTCCGGAAACGGTCGACGATTACTACCGTCAGGGGCTCATCCACAATATCGCCGACTTGTACCGCATTCAGGTGCAGGATATCAATGGCGACGGCTCGCGCGACAAGTCGGCACGCAAAATAGTGAAGAGTATCGCCGACTCGGTGAAGGTGCCTTTCGAAAGAGTGGTCTTCGCACTGGGTATCCGTTTCGTGGGCGAGACATCGGCCAAGCTGTTGGCCCGCCACTTCAAGAGCATGGAGGCCCTGGCCGCTGCTTCCATGGAGGAGCTGCAGCAGGTGGAAGGGGTAGGTGAGGTCATCGCAAAGAGCGTGGTCGACTACTTCGCCAATCCGGTCAACCAGCAGATTGTGGAGCGTCTGCGGAGTTATGGCTTGCAGATGCGCATGGAGGAGAAGGCTGAAGGGGAGGGCAGCGATGTGCTGGCCGGGCAGAGCATCGTGATAAGCGGTGTGTTCACCCATCACAGCCGCGATGAGTATAAGGCCATTATCGAGCAACATGGCGGCAAGAATGTGGGCTCCATCAGTGGCAAGACGTCGTTCATCCTGGCTGGCGACAACATGGGACCTTCCAAACTGGAGAAGGCGCAGAAACTTGGCGTGCGTATCGTCAGCGAGGAGGAATTTTTGGAGATGATTTCAGGAGTGTAGGAGTATAGAGGAGTATAGAAGTGTAGGAGTATAGAAGTGTAGGAGTATAGAAGTATAGAAGTATAGAAGTATAGAGGAGTATAGAAGTGTAGGAGTATAGAAGTGTAGGAGTATAGACATATGTCCCTTTAACTTCCCTTTAACTTCCCTTTAACTTCCCTTTAACATCCTTTTAACTTCCCTTTAATTTGAATTGATGATGAAAGTAATTGTATCGCAGGAGATAGAGCGGGTGTGCCCCGATTTTGTGGGGGCTTGTGTGGAGGCACAGGTGGTGAACAGTCCTTACTGTGCCCCGCTGTGGGAGGAAATCAATGCGCTGGGCGCAAAATACCGTGAGCAGCTCACGACCGAGTCGCTCAAGCAGATGCCTTCTATCGAAGCCACCCGCAGGGTGTACCGCGCCTGTGGCAAGGACCCCTCGCGCTATCGACCGGCCAGTGAGGCGCTTATACGTCGCATGCTGCAGGGGAAGGAACTCTATCAGCGCGACACCTTGGTCGACCTGATCAATCTGGCCAGTATCGCCTTCGGCTACAGCATAGGCGGATTTGATGCCGACCGCTTTGTGGGCGACACTCTCACACTCGGTGTGGGACGGCATGATGAGCCTTACGAGGGCATTGGCCGCGGCATGATCAATATAGAGGGACTGCCCGTCTACCGCGATGCGGCGGGCGGTGTGGGAACACCCACCAGCGACCATGAGCGCACCAAGATACAAATGAGCACCACCCGGCTGGTGGTGCTCATCAATGGGTATGACGGCTGCGAGGAGCGCGTGTGTGCCAATGCGGAGTATATTCAGCAGTTGCTGCGGCGCTATGCCGGGAGCGATGGCGGCGCTTATGCCATTTATAAATAAGGATTAGCGGCAGCCGGTTGTAAAAAGGTGGTCGCTTACAGCAGCGACAGCAACTTGCGGTCGGCCTCGGTCCAGTTGAGCTGGGGCAGCTCGGCTTTGGTGAGCCAACGGCTGTCGAGGTGCTCCAGCAGTTTGAAGTCGCCTTCACCGGGTGTGCACTCATAGGCGGTGAGGGTGATGCTGAAGTCGGGGTATTCGTGCTCTACGGTGCCCAGGCAGCGACCCACCTTGATGTTCCAGTCCATCTCTTCCTTGATTTCGCGCTCCAGGGTGTGCTTGGGGTCTTCGCCGTTTTCTATCTTGCCGCCGGGAAACTCCCAGTGCTCGGTGATATACGACAGCTCGCTGCGGGTGCGCTGCATGCACAGGTATTTTCCGTCGGCCATGACCACGGCAGCGGCTACATTCAGGTGTTTCTTGTCTTTCATGATGGTATGTCTTTTAGTTTTTTGTAAAGTCAGTCTTTCTTCGTCTTGGCGGTGAGCGGCAGGCGGCGCCAGATGAAGTTGGGTATGCAGCGCCAACCTGCGGTGACGATGCGCCAGCGCCAGTCTATCACGCGGATGTGCCGCCGGTGCTCCAATGCCCATACTATCTCCCGAGCCACCTTCTCCTTCTTCAGCAGCATGGGGTAGCCGGTGAGGCCGTTCAGCAGGTCGGTGCCTACAAAGCCGGGCCGTATGTCGGTGAAACGGATGTTCAGACGGCGTATGCAGGCTTGCTGCTCCAGGGCCTGGAGATAGGTGTTCTGGTAGGCTTTCGTGGCCGAGTAGGCGGGGGCGGCGCCAAGTCCTTTCGTGCCGGCTATGCTGCTGATGGCGGCTATGTGACCGCCGCCGTGAGCGGCCATGTAGCGGTAGGCGGCACCCACCATGCGGGTGAATCCCAGACCATTGGTGGTCACGGTGGAGAGTTCTATGGCTTCGTCCAGGTCCACATTCTGAAAACCGATGCCCGAGGCGTGGAAGTAGAGGTCCATGCCGCCGGTCTTTTCGATAAGGGAGAGCAATCGTTGCCCGGCGTCGTCGCCGGTGATGTCTATCACCTCGGTCACCATCCGGTCGGGGTAGTGCGCCGCCGCTTCTTCCAGGCGGTCGGCGCGCCGGCCGGCGATACCCACGCGGTAGCCCTTGGCGGCCAGCAGCAGGGCTGTCTCGCGGCCGATGCCGGAGGTGGCGCCGATAACGATGGCTCTCTTCATGGGGCTAAAAGAGAAGTGGGTTAGTTGGCCGACTCAAACTCGTGCAGGAAGCGCACGTCGTTCTCGGAGAAGAGGCGCAGGTCGTTGACCAGGTATTTCAGGTTGGTGATGCGCTCCACACCCACACCGAAGGCATAACCGCTGTACACCTTGCTGTCGATGCCGCAAAGCTCCAGCACATTGGGGTCTACCATGCCGCAGCCCAGAATCTCCACCCAGCCGGTGTGCTTGCAGAATCCGCAGCCCTTGCCGCCGCAGATGTGGCATGAGATGTCCATCTCGGCGCTCGGCTCGGTGAAGGGGAAGTAGCTGGGGCGAAGACGTATCTTCGTCTCAGGGCCGAACAGCTCCTGGGCGAAGGTGAGCATCACCTGCTTCAGGTCGGTGAACGACACGTCCTTGTCGATGTAGAGACCTTCTATCTGGTGGAAGAAGCAATGGGCGCGGGCAGTGATGGCCTCGTTGCGGTACACACGGCCGGGGCAAATCACACGGATGGGAGGCTGGTTCACATCCATCACACGGGCCTGCACCGAACTGGTGTGGCTGCGCAGAATGATGTTCTTCGTCACGTCGTTGGGATTGGTCTCCACGAAGAAGGTGTCCTGCATGTCGCGGGCGGGATGGTCGGCGGCAAAGTTCATCTTCGTAAACACGTGCAGGTCGTCTTCCACTTCAGGACCGTCGGCCAGGGTGAAACCCATGCGCGAGAAGATGTCGATAATCTCGTTCGTCACAATCGATATGGGGTGGCGGGTGCCCATCTCAATGGGGTAGGAGGTGCGGCTCAGGTCGATTCCCTCGTTCTCCGACTCCTGACAGGCGGTCTGCTCACGAAGCTCGTTGATGCGCTGCAGAGCGGTCTGCTTCAACTCGTTTATCTTCATGCCAACAGCCTTCTTCTGGTCGGCCGCCACATTGCGGAAGTCGTTCATCAGGGCCGATATCTCACCCTTCTTACTCAGATATTTCACACGCAGGGCCTCAATCTCTTCTGCATTGGAGGCCTTCAGCTCATTCACTTCTTTCAGAAGTTGTTCTATTTTCTCGAGTAGCATATTTCTCTTTGTTTCTCTTGCTTCTACTTCCAAGCACACCTTAAATCCTACGGGCATGCGTGGGGATTGGATGCAAAGGTAGGCATTTTTTCCGATATTGGCCCAATATGCCGTAAAAGTTTTCGATTCTTTTGATTTTTAGCGCCTTTTGTTGATGCATATGAAATTATTTCGCTAATTTTGCAGTCCATTCCTGATTGTAATGTCATAATGAATAGAAACACTGTTTGGCTCACCCTTGCCATGGTGACACTGACCTTTTTCTGGGGGTGTAAAGACAAACCAGCCGAAACCGAGCCTACGGATGTGGCTGATACAGTGCCGGTCGACACCGTGGCGCCACAGGACACCGTGCCGATGACTGCCATGGACAGCCTCATCGCCGCCACGCCCATGCCGAAGGCCGCCGATGGATTGTTCGACGATTTCCTCTTCAATTTCACGGCCAACAAGAAGCTGCAGTATGAGCGCATCCGTTTCCCGCTCAAGGTGGTGCGCGACGATAAAGAGTCGTTCCTGGAACGGAATGACTGGCAGATGGAGAAGTTCTTCACCAAGCAGGGATTCTGCACCCTCATCTTCGACAGCGAGGAGCAGATGGAAATCGTAAAGGACACCACGGTGCAGAAGGTGATTATCGAGAAAATCCATCTCAATAAGAATCAGGTGGAGCAGTTCTTCTTTGAGCGCGACAGCGGACAGTGGATGCTCACCGAGATTCACCGCGACGCCATGGTGCAGAACCGCAATGAGTCGTTCCTCTCGTTCTATCACCA
>ONMI01000051.1 GCA_900318915.1 uncultured Prevotellaceae bacterium
TAAATCACAAACTGACAACCTGCATTAGGAATAAAGAAAATGAAGTGTAAACCTCTTTAGTTTTTAACAAACAAAACTGTCAACCAAAATCAGTACAGGCCATATTTCCGAGTGTTCAAAAGAATTGAATTATGCGTATTTTTGATGATATATCCGAAACCCAAAGAAAACTTGAGGAAGAACGTCATCTCTCAATACTCAAGAAACTAAATATAACAGAAGAAGAATATCAACTTCGAGAAAAAAAAAGGAAAGAAGAGGAATATTTAATTAATAAAGGAAAGAAAAAAAAAGAACGCATTCGAAGTGTAATTTTCCTTGGAACTATCTTTCTGTTACTATTTGCAATTGCATATTTTACTCATTGGGGGCCAGTTGCCATGTTTGTTGGTTTTATATTAGGTTTTTTCCTTTGGGCTTTTATATCTTTTTACCTAATTGACTATATTGTTAAAATAAAGATATTCTCTTGGTTAGATAAAGCATCAGATGCAAAATATTATGTTTTACTGCTTTTGGGAATAGTAATAGGGTGGTATGCTTTCAAAGGGACATACAAATTTCTAACTTGGGAAGAAGGCGATGACCAAGTAGTTTATATAACACCACATGGATATAAATATCACACGGATAAGGAATGCTCACATATTAAAGGACATATAATATTTAGAACAACACTGGGAGATATTAAAGGAAGTAAGAGCCCATGCAAAACTTGTTCGGGACGATAAGGAACTCTACCTACCATCATGGCAATGGCAGAGGTGAAACGAAAATGCCCCCCCAAAAAAAAGCCCAGGCTTATCCCAAGCCCGGGCTCACAAACAATGTAAAGTTCTAAAATTGCCCAAACGCTGTTGGACAATGGGATATCCGCCGGCTCCTCGCTTGCTGCCGTGGCAGGGCAGGGGAGTCCGGTGGATTTTTTTCAGCGTTACTTGCCGCTAAGACCGTCGGCGAAGCCGGCGTAGGTGTGCTTGCGGTAGTAGTTCACATCCCACAGACCGATGGGCTCACCGCGGCGCCAGTAGCTGTTCTCGGCGTCGGGACTGTCGGTCACACCCCATACGCAGATGCCGTAGCGCTGGGCGGCGGGGATAATCTCGAAGTATTTCTTCACGATGAAGGTGTAGTAGCCGGCCATCAGCTTGTGCTGCTCCTCGGTCACGTCGACCGTCTTGATGGTGTTGCCGTCCTTGTCGGCGATACCCATGTCGAGCTCGGAGATACGCACCAGCTTGCCGGTGGCGGCCAACTTCTTCAGCATGTTCACCACAGCCTCCTCGTTGCGCTTCTGGGCGTCGGGGTTCATCTGATAGGTCACGTGCATCTGCGAGCCGATACCGTCTATCTTCGTCACGCCGTCGCTCTCCCAGTATTTGATCATGTCGATGAGACCGTCGCACTTGGCGTTGTGGTTGTAGGCGGCCTCCAGGTTGTAGTCGTTGATGAAGAGCTTCAGGTCGTTGCCGCCGTACTGACGGGCCAGACGGGCGGCAGTGCGCACATAGTCCTTGCCCAGGTAGTCCTGCCAGTAGAAGTTGTCGTCGCCGCCTTCGCGGGCTGCTGTCTTCAGTTCGGTGGGCGCTGCGTCGCTCATGGGCTCATTCACGAGGTCCCAGGCTTTCACATTGCCCTCGCAGGCTTCCATCATGCCCTTGATCCAGTTCTCCAGGGCCCAGGTCAGCGTGTCGCGCTTCTCCTCTTCGGTGAGCGGAATGCGGTCGGCCTCTACCTCGATGTTCCATTCGACGTTGTCGAAGTAGTAGTTGTTGTCCTCGCGCAGCACGTTCAGGTTGAAGGCGATGGTCTGCATGCCGTTGGCGCCGGCCTGGTCGGCACTCACGGTGCCCTCATAGTCTATCGCGGTCCAGTCGGTGCCGATGCTGTAGTTGCCGGCCAGGAAGCTCCAGAAGATGTAGGCGCCCGGGGTGGTGTGCGACTGCACGGAGACGTTGGCGGCCTTGTCGGCGCGGGCCATCATCTTAAACTGGTATTTCTCGCCTTCTTTCCATACCTTGTTGGGCGTGTAGACGAAGAACTGGGTGTCCCAGTCCTGGGCGGCAGAGGCAATGGAGTGGACGCGTACGGCGCGCGAGCCGTCGACACCGGCGCCGTTGACGATGGTGGTTTTGTCGCCGCCACCGCCGCCGTCGCGGCCCACGAGGCAGGTCACGTCGTCACCCTCGCAGTCGCCGTTGACCACCTGGTTCTCCCAGAGGCTCACACTGCCCTGCGGCTCGCTGACGAGCTCCCACGACATGTCGTCGAAGTAGTAGTTGTTCTCTTCCTTCAGCACGTTGAGGTTGAAGGCCACGGTCTGCATGCCGTTGGAACCGGCCTGATCGGCGCTGATTACACCGTCCCACTCGAGCGACTGCCACTCGGTGGTGAAGTTGAAGCCGCTGTTGAACATCTGCCAGTGGATGTAGGCACCGGGGGCGCCATGGGCCTGGATGCCAGTGCCGGCGGGCTTGTCGGCGCGCACCTTCATGGCGAAGTGGTACTGCTCGCCAGCCTGCCACACGTGGCCCGGGGTGGTGATGAAGAACTGGGTGTCCCAGTCTTGCGAGGGATTGTCGATGGCGTGCACTTTCACGCAGCGCGAGCCGTCGACACCGGCACCGTCGACGATATGGGTTTGGAAACCGCCGCCGCCGTCGCCGTCCTTACCTACGAGGCACGACACGTCGTCGCCCTCACAGTCGCCGTTCACCAACATCTCGGTGTGCACGGGGCCGGCGTTGGGGTCCACCTCTATCTTCTTGCCGGCGATGAGGCCGTTGAGATAGGTGGGGCGCTGCTGAGAGTGCCACACCAGGGTGTGACCGTAGAGGTCGAGGCCGGCGTCCTTGGCGTTGTGGACGAAATTCGTCACCGTGGCGAAGTTCATCTGGCCGTTGTCGTCAACGCATGAGGAGTACTTGAAGTCGTTGCCCGTGACCAGCTCGTCGAAGTTGGCCACATCGAGGGCGTATACCAGTTCCTGCTTGTTGAACTCGTTGGCGCTCGTGGCGCCGCCCAATTTGAAAATCGGGCTGGCGGCACGGTCCACGTAGGTCTTCAGGTCGCTGTAGCTGTTCAGGTATTCGTAGGCGGCGCCACGCTCAGGGGCGGCCGTACGGAAGTCCTGGAAGTTGTCGTCGGCGCAGGAGGCCAACGTCAGCACGGTTGCGGCCAGGAGGAATATTTTGTTCTGTTTCATTGTTTTACGTTGTTACGTTGTAGGGTTAGCTGATTTACTTCTCCAGATACACAGGGGCGAATTCTTCCTTCACCACACCGCGGCTCTGCCATACGAGGGTGTCGCGGGTGCTCACCGTGGCGTCGGCGAAGTTGATCTTATAGTCGAGGTAGAGGCCGTCGCGGTCCTTGTTGTTCCAGGCCTTCTTCTCCGACTTCTCATTGTAAGAACCGCTGCCCGAGGCGGTCACACCGTCGGTCATGCTCGATACGGTGCACTTGCCGCTGCCGTCGAAGCTGAGGCGGAGCGTGCAGTTGCGGTACTGGCCGTCGGCCACCTGCACCTCTACGGGATAGCTCACGTCGTTCAGACCCAGCGTGGTGATGTCGTCTTTTACCTCGTCGTTCTCAACACCCTTGTGGCGCACCACGTTGCGGGTGTTGCCGCCGAAGTTGATCTGGTCTACACCGCGGCGCAGGTAGTTGGCGTCGTATTTGCTGATGAACTTCACGCAGTAGAGCATGTAGTCTTTCGGAGCCACGTCCCAGCGACCGGCGTTGGTGCGCTGGGCCTGCTCGCCCTCAATGATGGTGCGGCCGCTCAGTATCTGGTCGGCGCCCGTCTGGCTCGTCATCACCACGGGTATCACGTAGTTGTTCGACAGGGCCTTCGGGTCGTTGAAGAAGGCGTCGGTGAGCTGCACGTCGACAGCGCCGGTGAAGCCGCCCTTGTAGTCCATCGTGGTGCTTGAGAGCGTGTAGTAGTTGCTCGGCATGGGCAGAACGGGGGTCACACCGTCGGCGAAGTAGAGGTTTTTGCAGAGGTCGTTGTCCACGGCTATCTGCACCTTGATGTTCTTGCCGGTGTAGCTGCCGCCCATGGTGGCCTGAAGCTGGCACTGGTGGGCGTTGTCGCGGCTTGTGTCGTACTCGTCCTCGCCCAGCACGATGGTGCGCACGGGATACTGGTTGGCAAAGTACACGCTCACACCGCCCTCATAGTCGGGGAAGTCGTTGTCGCTGTTCTCGCAGGAGGCAAGACCGCCGGCCAGCAGGGGCAGACAGGTGTACAGAAGCACTTTGTTTATATTCAGTTTCATATTTTCTTTTGTCTTAAAACTTTACTTGTTATTTCGTTCTCTCATTACCAACCCTGGTTTTGCTCCAGATTGCTCCACTTGATAATCTCGGCGTAGGGGATGGGGCCGTAGTACATATACTCCTTGTAGTTGCGGGTCTCCACATTGGGCAGGAGGGTGTACTGCAGCGTGCCGTCGCTGTTCTGGTCTATCTGCATGCCGCGGGCGGTCTCGTTGAGCTTGCTCAGCTCCACCTTCCAGCGGCGAAGGTCCCAGAAGCGGTGGTTCTCGAAGCAGAGCTCCAGGCGGCGCTCGTTGCGGATGAGCTCACGCATCTTGTCCTTGTCGCCCTTGATCGACTCGAGGTAGGGGTCGCCGTTCGAGACGCCCACACCGGCGCGCTGGCGCAGGGCCTTCACCACGTCGTAGGCACTGTAGTTGTGCGAGCCGCGGCCCGTGGGACCCCAGGCCTCGTTGGCGGCCTCGGCGTAGTCGAGGAAGATCTCGGTGTAGCGGATGCGCGGGGTGTAGTGATACTTGCCGGTGGTCGACGACGGGTTCAGGTTCACGTCGGAACGCAGCCACTTGCGCAGGTAGTAGCCCGTGCGGGTGCTGTAGCCGTTGTCGCGGTTCAGCGCGTCGCGGTTGCTGCCGTAGGTGCCGGTGATAATCTGGCTGCTGTTGCTGCCCATCACGTCGCCGTTCAGCAGGATGTACATGGCCAGGCGCGGGTCGCGGCCGGCGTAGGGGTTCTGCGGGTCGTAGCCGCTGGCGGCATCGGCGATGGGATAGCCGTTGGCCATCGGGAAGGCGTCCACCAGGTTCTGCGTGGGATTGGTGCGGCCGTTGCCGTAGAGCGACGGGGGATAGTTGGTGTCTTCCAGTCCGTGCTCGCTGTCGCCGCTGCGGTTGTCGCGCCACAGCATCTCGGCGGGGCTCTCACCCTGCTTCAGGTTGTCGATGTCGCTGTGGTTGGCAAACCATTTCCAGCCTGTGGGGTCCATGCCGGCGACGCCGCCGATGCGGTCCAGCACCACGGCTGCCATGTCGGCTGCCTGGTTCCAGCCCATGCCGCTGTCCTTGTTGTAGGCGGGGCTGGCGGCGAAGAGGGCCACCTGGGCACGGATGCCCTCTACGATGCGGCCGTTGATCTTGCCGCGCATGTGCGAGCCGAAGGCGCGGTTGTAGTCGCCCATGGTGCCGCCCATCTGGCGGTACTTGGCGGGCACCTGCTCTTCAGAGTCCACATCGCCGTCTTCATAGCGCAGCAGCACCAGGGCGCTGTCTATGTCGAGCATGATGCGGTCCAGACACTCCTTGAAGGTGGCGCGCGGCAGGTTCAGGTCGTCGCCGGCCTCCAGGTGGCGCAGCATGATGGGCACACCCATCAGGCGGCCGTCGGCGGTGTAGCCGCAGTGGGCGCGAAGCAGGTGGAACATGTTGAGGGCGCGCAGGGCGTAGCTCTCACCCTTGAAGTGGTCGCAGTACATCTGGTTCAGCGCGGGGGTGTTGGCCCAGGCCACGTTGTCCACATGCTCGAGCATGATGTTGATATACTGGATGGCGTTGTAGCGGTTCTGCCACTGGCTCAGGGGGTCGTTCTCGGCGGCCCAGGCACCGGTGGCTATGCGCAGGTAGTTGTTCGTCTGGTCGTTGCACACGGCATCGTCGGTGGCCAGGTCGCTCTGCGGGCCGCTCTGGTAGGGCAGCAGGATGTAGGCGTTGGCCAGGATGCCCTGGGCGTAGCTGGGCTCGCCTTCCATGGCGTTGATGTCGCGCTGGTTCTCAAGGGCCGGCTCGAAGAGGTCGTCGCAGCTCGTGAGGGTCATTGCGGCTGCCATGGCCAGGGCCCATGTGCCTCTGTATATGGTTTTATGACTTCTCATAATCAGTTCTGTTGTTTATGTATGCTTATGTGGGTTAGAACAATACTTTCACACCGAGGTTGTAGAAACGGGTCTGCGGGGCGCTGCCCACGCTCATTTCCAGCAGCTCGCGCTCTTTGGCGATGGTGAGCAGGTTGCTGCCGCTCACGAAGGCCGACACGCCGTGCACCCAGTGCTTGGCCGAGAAGAGGCTCGAGGGCAGGTCGTAGGTGAGCTGCACCTTGGCCAGCGAGAAACGGTCGGTGGAGTAGATCCAGAAGTCGCTGTTGGTGTTGTTGTTGGCACCGCTCAGGGTGGTCAGGCGCGGATAGGTGGCCGTAGAGGCGGTCTCGGCGGTCCAGCGGTCGCGCACGGCGGCAGAGTATTTCTGCGAGCCGCTTATCCACCAGTAGCTGCCGTTGCGCATGGCCTTCGAGCCGAATCCGCCGGTGCCCAGCACAAACAGGGTGAAGCCTTTGTAGCGGGCCGTAAGGTTCAGACCCAGCGTGAGCGGGTTGCCGTACCAGCCGCCCTTGCCCAGGTTGATCTGGTCTTTCGTGTCGATTACACCGTCGCCGTTCTGGTCCTTGTACTTCAGGTCGCCGGGGGCGATGTTGCCTGCCAGCTTGGTCTGGTCGGGAGAGGCGTCGATGTCGGCCTGGTCGCGGAAGAAACCGAGGCACTCGTAGCCCCAGATGGCGTCGATGGGCTTGCCCTCGCGGTGCTGATACTCGTCTACGTAGTTGGTGTCGTCGCGCTTCGTGGCTTTCGTGGTGTAGTAGGTACCGGTGAGGCCGGCGCTGAAGTCGAACTCGCCGAACTTCTTGTTGTAGTTGATGGCGAAGTCGAAACCGGTGCGGCTGTCATTGTCGTAGTTGGCATACGGAATGAAGGTGGCCTCGGGATAGTAGGTGAAGAAGTAGCTGGGGTAGGCAGCCGTCGGGTTGATAATCTTGCCCTCCACGCTGTTGGTGAAGAACGAGAGGTCGGCCGTCAGGGCTTTCTCCCACAGCGAGGCTTTCAGGTTCACGCTGAACTCCTTGCGCTTCAGGAAGGTGAGGTCCTTGTTGTCGCCGCGCTTCGAGTTGACCGACTGCATGGCCTGGCCGTCGAACCAGCCCCACCATGCGCCGTCCTGTGTGTAGTAGCCGGCATACATGTAGTAGTTGTCGATACCGAGGTCGGTGTGCAGGATGCTGCCGCTCACGCTCAGGAGCAGGTTGTCGAAGGCGCTGCCCTCAAGGAAGCTCTCGCGGGCCAGGTCCCAACCCAGTGAGAGCGAGGGCGAGAAGGCCTGGCGGTGTCCCTCGGCCAGCTTGGCTGAGTGGACGGCGGCGGCGCTGAAGTTGGCGAAGTACTTGTGGTCGTAGTTGTAGGCCAGCTGCAGACCCAGGTTGGCGTTGCTCTGCTTGTGGTATTCGCCCGAGTTGGTGAGCTGGAAACCGTTGGCCAGCAGCATGGCGCTCACGTTGTGCACGTCGCTGAAGGTGCGGTTGTAGTCGAAGTGGGCATTGAAGCTCATCACCTGGTTGTCGGTAGAGCCGCTGATGTTCTGGACACCGGAGTGCTTGTCGTCGCCGAACTTGTTCAGGGCCACAATCACGTCCTTGCCGCCGTAGTTGCTCCATACGGGCTCGTAGGTAGCGTAGTCGTTGTTGTAGCTCGTGCTGTAGCTCGTGGCGTAGTCAACGGCAAACTGGGTGTGGAACGACAGACCCTCAAGAATCTTGCTAAGGTCGAAGTCGATGCCGGTGTCGAACTGGAACTGGCGGCTGGTCCACTTGCTCTTGCCTGCGGCATAGTAGCTGGCGAACACGTTGGTGTTCTGGGCCTGTGTGCCGCCCAGGAACATGCCGCCGAAGATGTTGTCAGAGTCGGCCAGCATGCTGCGGGCTGCCACGGTGTTCGGGTCGAGGTAGCTCATGGGGATGAGCGGCGTCACGCGGTTGGGACGCATTGTGGCAGCTGTCTCCCAATAGTTGTCGCCCACGGGGCTCTTCGAGTCGTAGAACGTGATGTTGGCGTCTACGTAGGCCTTGATGAAGTCGTTCAGGCGAAGGTCCACGTTGCCGCGCACGTTCAGGCGCTGCGTGGAGTTGTTCTTGGCCTTGCCGAAGTCCAAGAAGTCGCCGGCGCGGTAGTAGCCGATGTTGGTGTAGTATTTGGCGAAGGTGCCGCCGCCGGAAATCTCGGCAGAGACCTCACTGCGGTTGTAGGCTTTCTTCACATAGTCGCTCGAGTAGAAGTCTACGTTGGGGTAGCGGTAGGGGTTCAGGCCCGAACCGTAGTTGTAAATATCCTCGGCGGTGTAGAGCGAGGCCAGACCGTCGTTGGCCAGGGCCTCGTTGTAGAGCGTCATGTATTCGGCCGAACCCAGGTACTCGGGGAACGACTTGGCCACGTACCAGCCGGTGTTGCCGCTGACGTTGATACGCATGGCGCCTTCCTGGCCGCGCTTGGTGGTGATGAGCACCACGCCCTTGGCACCGCGGCTGCCGTAGAGCACCACGGCCTGGGCACCCTTCAGGAAGGTAATCTTCTCTATCTCCTCGGGCTTCACATTATTTATATCGCGGGGCACACCGTCTACCAGTATCAGACGGTCGTCCATGCCCCACAGTGAGTTGCCGTTCCAGCCGCCCACGTAGCCCTGCATGTTGTCCAGCGCATAGGTGTTGTAGTTCTTGTCGGACAGCTCGCGCACGTTCACCACCGACACGCCACCCAGCGTCTCGTTCATTGTCTTGGCCTGAAAGGCTACGGGCACAGCGTCGTCTTGCAACGGCTCTTCGGTCTCCTGTGCTGGGAGGCTGAGCGCGCTCGTGGCCATGGCTGCCAACAAAATATATCTGTATTTCATAATATATACGTCTTGATTCTAATTAATACATGATTTACCATCCCGGATTCTGCTGGAATTCCTCGTAGAGATACACATCGTTGTCCAGAAGCGGGAACCAGTAGTGCTTCGTTCCGTAAACACGCTCCAGTATCGTCTCCTCGTGCCAGTTGGTCACGCGGGCGTTGCGCGGGTCGTTGTCCTTGTTGCTGAAGTAGCTGTCGCTCTCGGCGCGGTAGAACTCCTGCGAGGTCTTCTTGTTGTAGGGAGCCTCGCTCAGAAGCAGCCAGCGCTGAAGGTCGTTGAAGCGGAAGCCCTCGAAGGCCAGCTCCACGGCACGCTCGCGGCGCACCTCGTCCATGAAGCGGTTCTTGTCTGCGCAGTACTTCTCGGCCACATGGCCCTCGCCCACACGGTCGCGCAGGGTGTTGATGGCGTCGACGGCCGTCTTAGAGAAGTTCGACGACTTGCCGCTGGCACCGCCCAGCACCGTGCAGGCCTCAGCATACATCAGGTAGATGTCGGCCAGACGCATGTAGGGCAGGTAGACGTGCAGAGAGCCCGACCAGTTGTACATACCGTCGAACTTGTTGGCCTGGTGGGGCACAAGCTTCTGGGTGTAGTAGCCGGTGCGGCTGGCGTCGGCGGAGCCGCGGGTGTAGCCGCCGGTGTAGAGACCGCAATACTGCTGTATCTTAGAGGGGTCGCCGTCGGGTATCGTGGTGTTCACATACTTGAAACCGTCGAAGATGATGTCGTGGTAGAAACGCGGCGAGCGGTTCTTGAACGGATGCTCAGGGTCGAAGCCCGACTCGGGGTCGGTGATGGGCAGACCGTTCTCCATGCCGTAGGCGTAGTTGATGTAGTTGGCCGTGGGCATGTGGATGATGTTGTCGTGCTCCACGAGCTTGTCTTTCTTCGTCCCCCAGATCTTCGTGAAGTTCCAGTTCGAGCCGTTGTAGTCGGTCGACGGACCGCGGAAGATGGCCTCGCAGGAGCCCGGCATCTTCCAGTTCTGGCCGGTGGTGTAGAAGATATCGCTGAAGCAGGTGGTGGCGTTCTTCGAGCGCACGTGGTTGTAGATGTCCTCATAGTCGAACTGGGCCAGGGCTATGTTGGTCTGGCCGCTCTCCACGAGAGCCAGCAGCTCGCCCAGAGCCTCGGCGGCCTTGCGGGCATACTCCGTATTATAATTATAGGTGTTCTTGCCGCCAAGCTGGGCACCGTGCTCCATCAGCGGGCTGGCAGCCCACAGCATCACCTTGCCCAGATAGCCAAGGGCGGCTATCTTCGTCACGCGCAGGCCGTTCTTGCCGAGCGTCTGCTTGCCGATGGCCGTCTGGTCCCAGTCGATGGGCAGCAGGTCGGCTGCCTTGCGGAAGTCCTCGGCGCAGCTGTCGGCGCACTCCTGGAAGCTCAGGCGCGGGAAGCGCATGTCCTCGGTGGCACCGATGGGGTGCTTGATATAGGGCAGACCGCCGAACCACTGCATCAGCTCCTCGTACCACCAGGCACGGAAGAAGTAGAGCTGGCCGGCTATCAGGTTGCGCTCCTCCTGCGTGGCCACCGTCATCTTGTCCAGATTGGCCAGACCGATGTTGGCCTTGCGGATGCAGTACCAGGCGTGGGGCCACAGCGAGTGCTCAAACTTGTTGGTAGAGGTGGGGTTGCTGCCCGGACGGTACAGCCACTCCTGCGTGTTGGTCGACCAGGCGCGGTAGTTGCCCAGGTCTACGTCGCGGGTGAAGTGGGCGTCGCCCTCACCGGTGTTCATAATCTCGTCCTCACCCCAGTTGAAGGTCGTACACCAGTAGCATTTCTCCTTGTCGGGGATGCAGTTGTACATCTCCTCCACGAATCCCTGGAAATTGTGGAAGTTCACAAATGCCACATCCTCCGATACGTTGGCATCGGGCTCCTTGTCCAGATAGTCGGTGCAGGAGGTCATACCGAGCGTGAGGGCGGCAGCTGCAAAACTGTATAATATCTTGTTGGTTTTCATCTTTTCAATTGCTGATTGTGTCATACTCAATTGTATCATGCATTAGAGGCCAAGACGCAGACCGAAGTTGATGCGTCGAACCGTAGGATAGGCACCGCCGCCGCCGCTGAAACCGCCGAGGTTGCTCTCGCGGTCGTCGGGCATGCGGGTCCAGAGCCAGAGGTTGTTGCCGCTCACAAACAGACGAAGGTGGTCGAGACCGGCCTTGCGCACCCAGGGCTGAGTGAAGGTGTAGGCTATCTCGGCGTTCTTCAGACGGATGAAGCTGCCGTCGTAGAGGTAGCGCGTGCCGTTCACATAGGCGGCCTGGCTCAGGGCGAAACGTGAGGGAGGCATGTCGGCGTCGGGCGTCTCCTTGCTCCACCAGGTGCCCTGGTCGTAAACGGTGTTCAGACTGTTGGCGAAGTTGGTCATCGTCACCTCGCGGGTCACGTTGGTCACACCGTAGAACTGCACGAAGCAGGAGAATCCTTTCCACTCGAAGCCTACAGTGGCGTTGTAGGTGTTCTGGGGCATCGAGGAGTAGCCGTAGGGGGCACTGTCGTTCACGTCGACGATACCGTCGCCGTTGAAGTCGATGATATAGTAGTCGCCGGGCAGGCGCTGGTTGTCGTTGCTGTCGAAGCGGGGTGCACCGTACACATCGTCGTAGGTGTTCAGGAAGCCGCTGTCCAGATACGAGCGGGTCTGGCTGATGGAGTAGCCGGCCTGCTTGCGGTAGGCGGGGAGCAGGGGCTTGTCGTCCTTCACAATCACCTTGTTCTCAGCGTGCGTCATGTTGAAGTTGGCCCATACGCGCATGTCCTTATTTATATTCTTGTTGAAGTTGAGCGTAAGCTCGTAGCCTTGCGTCTTCACCTTACCAAGGTTGGCGGTCACGGCGTTCTGGCCGAAGTAGCTGGGCACACTGCGGTCGCCACCGCCCACGAGGATGTCGTAACGGCGGTCGCGGAAGAAGTCAAGGCTACCGGAGAACATGCCGTTCAGAATCGAGTAGTCGATACCGAGGTTCCACTTCTTAACCGTCTCCCAGTGCACGTCGGGGTTGCCGAGGCTGGCCTCGCGGTACCAGGTGTAGGGGCTGTTGCTGCGGTCGATGTCGACCGACGACTGGCCGCCGTAGGCCCAGGTGTTCTGATAGAGGAAGCGTCCGCCGATGTTGTCGTCACCAATCTCACCATACGAGGCGCGGATCTTCAGCATGTCTACATATTTCTTGATGGGCTGCCAGAACTTCTCCTCGCTCACGGTCCAGCCGATGGCGCCTGAGTTGAAGAAGGCGAAGCGGTTGTCAGGACCAAACTGCTCGGAGCCGTTGTAGGCACCGTTGTACTCCACAAAGTAGCGCAGGGCGTAGTTGTAGGTGGCACGGAACACCCAGTCTTCACGGTAGTGGAGAATCTCGTTGCCGCGGCCGAACTCCTGGCGCGAGAACAGACCCATGGCGCTCACGTCGTGCAGACCAAACTTGCGGGCCCAGTTGAGCTGTGCCTGGTAGGTAAGGTTGCGCACCGTCTGGTTGTTGTCTACAGAGCCGTTCTGAACGTTCCACATCACACCCTGCTGGAAGTCGAAGTGGTTGTAGCTCTCAAACGACTGGCTGTAGGTGGCCTCGCCCGTCATCGGGTCGATGTACTTGCGCTGGGCGTCGTTGAAGAGGTCGTTGATACCGCGGCCGGTCTCTACGAAGTTGTTGTCCCAGGCCACCATGCCGTGGAAGTTGAGGCCGGGGGTGATGAAGTCGAGTTTCTGGTCCAGAGAGAAGTCGGTGTTGATGCGGGTCGACACGTCGGTCTGCACACCGGAGAGGGCCAGGTTCTCGGCAGAGTTGGATACGTTGGAGGCGCGGGTGTAGTAACCCCACGAGCCGTCGCTGTATTTAGGAAGGAACACGTCGGGGGCGATGTTGTAGGCACCGGCCCAGCGCTGCTGCTCCTGCCACAGGTCGCCGGAGTTGGCAAGCGGGTGCTTGCGCTGACCGTTGCTGCCGGCCAGGTTCACCTTCAGCACTGTGGTCTTCGTGATGTTGAAGTCGAGGTTGCTGCGCACGTTGATGCGGTTGTAGCCGAAACCTGACTTGTAGCTGCGGCCGTTGTCGAGCACATTGAAGAGGTCACCCTCGTTCACAAAGTCGACAGAGGCGAAGTAACGCACGTTCTGCGTACCACCGCTCACATTGATGTTGGCGTTGTATGACATACAGTAATCCTTGAACAGCACGTCCTGCCAGTCTACGTTGGCATAGCGCTCACGCTGCTCAAGGGTGGTCTGGTTGCGGTAGTTGTCGATGAAGTCCTGTGAGCGGATGAACTCCCATGAGCTGGGCGAGAGGCTCAGCTGGTGCTCGATGGCGTTGTTGCGGGCCATCAGGGCGTCGTAAGAGTCCATCTTGTTGGGCAGCTTCGAGGGAATCTTCATCACGGCGTTGGCCGAGACGCTGATCTTGGCGCGGCCTTCCTGACCACGCTTCGTGGTGATAAGGATTACACCGTTGGCACCCTTCACACCGAACACGGCGGTGGCCGAGGCGTCTTTCAGCACCGAGATGCTCTGGATGGAGGAGATGTCGACAGTGCCCATGGGGCGCTCCACACCGTCTACCAGCACCAGCGGCGCGCTGTTGTTCCACGACGAGGCACTGCGGATGATGATGTCGGGCTCTTCCTCACCGGGCTGGCCGTTGCCCTGGGTGGTGATCACACCGGGCAGGTTACCCGTCAGGGCGGCACCTACATCGCTGATACCGGCGGCACGCTGAAGCACCTCGCCAGAGGTCTGCGTGATGGCACCCACCACAGAAGCTTTCTTCTGCTGGCCGTAGCCCACCACTACAATCTCCGTCAGCTCGGTGTTCTCGCTCAGTATCACCTGGAAATTGCGCTGCTTGCCAACGCGTATCTCCTTGGTCTCCATTCCCACGTAGCTGATGACGAGTGTCGTCTGCTCGGATGGAACACTAAACTGGAAGTTACCGTCTATGTCCGTTACGGTACCCATGCCGGGACTTCCCTTCACTAAGACAGATGCGCCGATGAGCGGCTCACCTCCCTCGTCCGTCACTGTACCCCTCACAGGGATGCCGTTGCCTTGCGCCAGTACACTAGCCAGCGGAAGCAATAGCATCAACAGGGTTGGCACAGCTCGTTTGAAAAATACAGATAGCTGTTTCATCTTGACTGATTTTGATACATAGTTTTGGTTATTGTTAGGATTATTTACATTGTTCGTTTGATATCTTCAGTAAGGCAGAAATGGGGAGCAGTAGGTCTGTGGGCTTCAGGTCCTGGAGGCTTGCTCTCTGCCTACTCTCACGAGCCGGCAGAGCGGTGCCTCGTTTCTAAGGTCACGGAGATTATTAAGGAAAAACGTAACCTAAATGCATAAACTAACTACAAACCATTTTCTTTACCTTTTTAAGTGCTTTTTATATTTCGTTTGCAAAAATAGGTATAATTAATGGATGAAACAAATTCAAATGTAACATCCATTTTTCACAGTGTAACATTTCCAAGTACATGATACCCTTCTGCTCGTTTTTGATACATGCCGTAACGGACCTTTCTTTATAATATGTTACCTTTGCGACAAAACAGAAATTCATGAAACATTATCAATAAATTGAGTCGGATATGAGAAGAATTTTATTAGTAATCGCATTCCTTGCCTTGTCGGTATTGAGAATGTGTGCAGCTCCGGATGACAATTTCTACATCTTCCTCTGCTTCGGTCAGTCGAACATGGAGGGAGCGGCACGACCCGAGCCGCAGGACCTGGAGGGCGTGGACGATAGGTTCCAGATGATGGCCGCCGTCGACGATGCGCAGCGCGGCCGGAAAATGGGCGAGTGGTACAAGGCCCTGCCGCCGCTCTGCCGTGAGAACACCGGACTCACGCCGGTCGACTACTTCGGACGAACACTGACAGAAAACCTGCCCAAGAATGTGCGCGTGGGCGTCATCACCGTGGCTATCGGGGGCATCCATATACAGGGATTCCTCAACGACAGCATCAAGGCCTATGTAAAACGGGCGCCGGGATGGATGAAACCCATGCTCGCCGCCTACAACAACAATCCTTATGAACGCCTCGTGTCGCTGGCCAAAAAGGCACAGCAGCAGGGCGTGATCAAGGGTGTGCTCATGCACCAGGGTGAGTCGAACACCGGCGACCCCAAGTGGGCCGGCATGGTGCAGCTGGTGTACGACAACCTGCTCGGCGACCTGCAACTCAAACCCGAAGAGGTGCCCCTGCTGGTCGGCGAGGTGGTGCAGGCCAACGGTGAGGGACTCTGCGTGGCCATGAACAAACAAATCAACGAACTGCCACAAACACTTCATACCTCGCAGGTTATCTCATCGAAAGGATGCTCCAACGGACCCGACCGGCTGCACTTCGACGCTGCCGGCTACCGCGAACTGGGACGCCGCTACGGAGAGCGGATGCTCGAGCTCATGGGCTACGCCGTGAAAAAGCCGTTTGATGTGCCGGCCGATGCCGTAACGGCCTCCACCACCGTGCCGGGCAACGAATTCCCCAAAATCGACAGCGAGCGGAGGGGCTACTTCCGCATCAATGCTCCCGAGGCACACCGTGTGCAGGTGGATATCTGCGGCAAGAAATACGACATGCGCCGCGATGAGAACGGACTGTGGTGCGCCGTCACCGACCCGCTCGTGGTGGGATTCCACTACTATTTCATCCTCGTCGACGGCGTGGCGGTGGTCGACCCCGCCACCGACACCTTCTTCGGATGCAACCGCCTGGCGGGCGGCATCGAGGTGCCCGAAGGACCCGAAGGCGACTACTACCGTCCGCAGCAGGGCGTGCCCCACGGTCAGGTGCGCTCCATCTACTACTATGCACAGTCTACCGGCGAGTGGCGCCATGCCATGGTCTACACACCGGCTCTCTATGAGCAGAAGAAGATGCAGAAGAAGCGCTTCCCCGTGCTTTATCTGCAGCACGGCATGGGCGAGGACGAGACCGGATGGAGCAAGCAGGGACACATGCAGCACATCATGGACAATGCCATCGCGGCCGGTGAGGCCGAACCCATGATTGTGGTCATGGAGAGCGGCGACATCAAGGCGCCTTTCCGCGGCGGCGACAACCGGGCCGGCTTTTCTGAGTACGGCGCTTCCTTCTACAAGGTGATGATGAACGACCTCATTCCTTATATCGACGCCAACTTCCGCACCCTCGCCGACCGCGAGCACCGGGCCATGGCAGGACTTTCCTGGGGTGGACACCAGACCTTCGACCTTGTGCTCAACCATATCGACACCTTTGCCTGGATGGGTGCCTTCAGCGGGGCCATCTTCGGACTCGATGTGCAGAAGAGCTACGACGGCATCTTCCGCGATGCCGAGGCTTTCAACAAGCAGATTCACTGCCTCTTCCTCAGTTGCGGCAGCGAGGAGAACTTCGGTACCGGAAAATTGGCCGACGACCTGCGCAAAGCCGGCATCAAGGTCGACTACCAGGTGTCGGAGGGTACACACCATGAGTGGCTCACCTGGCGAAGGGGCCTCAAGGCCTTCCTGCCCAAACTCTTCAGAAAGTAAAGGTTAAAGATGAGTGGCGGGCACAGGCTCTTAACGCCCATTAAGCCCATAATGCCCATCAAGCCCATCCTCTTCTCCCCCTTGTAAAAAAAAATCGCAGAATGCGCCGAAAAATTTGGCGCATTCTGCTTTTTTTCCTATTTTTGCCCTGTCTACGGAGGATAATGTATGAACCTAAATGTATACCGACTGAAATCTAATGCCATTCTGTGTCTGCTCTGTCTGTTGTGGTGCAACCCGTTACTGCAATCTGCATCGGCGCAGAACGGAAAGCTGTTCGGGGCCGACGACCACCTCTCGAGCAGCTTCGTCAACCAGGTCTACCTCGACAACGACGGCTTTATCTGGGTGGTCACCCGAAACGGCCTCTGCAAGTACGACGGCTATAAATTCCACAACTATAAGAAAGACAATGCACAGGGCATGGCCAGCAACTATGTGAACTGCGTGCTGCAGGCACAAAGCGGACTCTTCTATGTGGGCATGTACGGCGCGCTGCAAACCTACAACGGCAGTGAGTTTAAAGACGTCGCCGTGAAAGACCTCAACCAGCGCGAGGTGCCCTGCTATGTGACCTGCTTCCTGCAGACACACGACGGACGCCTCCTCGTGGGAACCTCCGGACACGGACTGCTCGAGGTGGACAATCCACGCTCCGCCCACCAACTGAACGGCGGACTGGCCAAGGTGAACACCGTGAATCACCTGCTCGAGGACCATGCCGGACGCATCTGGATAGTAACCGACAATATGGGACTGCTGGTCTATGAGAACGGCAAGGTGACCCGACGCTATCTCACCGACGAGCGGTTCAGAGCCCGCATCTCGCACCTCTGCGAGGACCGGCAGAACCGCATCTATGCCGCTACTACCGGACTGGGCGTATACCGGCTCGAAAACGGCGCGTTCCAGCAACTGCAGGCCGTGGGAAACGCACAGGTGTCCGACCTCTATCTGGACCGCAGCGGCCATGTGCTCATCGGATTCGACGGCAGCGGAATCGGCATCCTCAATACCGCCACCGACCAGCTCACCATGAACCCCTATGTGAGCCGCGATGTGGACATCTCCACCGCCAAGGTCATGTCCATCACCCAGGACAAGGGCGGCAACCTCTGGCTCGGCATGCTGCAGAAAGGTGTCTACATGCACCCGCACTCCTCGCCCGGATTCAAGTATATGGGCTACAAGCTCGGGGCACAGAACCTTATCGGCAACGCCTGCGTCACCAGCACGTTCATCGACTCGAAAGGGCGGTTCTATATCGGCACCGATAAGGACGGACTCTACCAGTTCGCTCCCGACCGGCGTCTGGAGCACCATTATCAGGCGCCGTTGCCCTCTACCGTGCTCACCATCGACGAGGATGAGGCCGGAAGAATATGGGTAGGCAGCTTCAAGGAGGGATGTGGATGGATTGACCCGAATGCACGACAGTATCACCCGCAGGTTCTGCCCCAGGGAGCCTCGGTGAGCGTGTTCGACCTCGAGGACGACCGCCAGGGACATGTGTGGTTCGCCACCATGGGCAACGGACTGCTCTGCCTCAACTCCGCCGACGGCACCGTGAAGGCCTACAACATGAAACAGGGGGCCGACAACGACCGGAAAGTGAACTGCATCATCAACGACTACATCACCAAGATGTCGGTCTCGCCCGACCACAGACGTATCTACGCAGCCACCACCATGGGCGTGGCGTGCCTCGACCTCAAGACTGGCAGCTGGCTTTCCACCTTTGGCGAGAACTGTCTTCTCTATGGGCAGGCGGCCAGGGTGGTGCGCGAGTTCGACGGCATACTGTGGATAGGCACCAACGACGGCCTCTACAGCTATGACCTGAAGACCAAAAAGATGAAAGACTATCTCGACAAGGAGGGACTGGGCGAAAACGGTATCGCCTCTATTGAGAAAGACGACACCGGACGGCTCTGGATTTCCACCGACCACGGACTGTGCTGCCTCGAACCCAAGAAAGGACGGATAGACACTTATTTCGTGGACAACGGACTCCAGTCGAACGAGTTCAGCGACGGTGCCTCCTGTGTGGGACCCGACGGCTCCATGCTCTTCGGTGGAGTGGGGGGCATCACCTGGTTCT
>ONMI01000091.1 GCA_900318915.1 uncultured Prevotellaceae bacterium
ATCCCATGTGCTGGTGACCATCACCGCCAAGAACGGCGGCACCATCACCATCAAGAATATAGACAGCGACACCCTGACCTACTACAGCAGCACCGACTCTATCGACTTCAGCGTGCCGCGCACCATCGCCGTCTATGCCTATACGGGCAACACCACCGTACATACCGACTATACCGTTCGCCTGAACGTACACCAGAAGGAGAGCGACAAGTTTGCCTGGACCGCAAAAGGCACCTACAGCGCCTTTGAGAACACACAGGGCATGAAAGCCTACGCACTGGGCGGCCGACTCTATGTGTTTGCCGCCACGGGCGGCCAGACCATGCTCTACGCCGCCGACGAGGCAGAGACTTCCTGGCAGCAGCTCACCCCCGACTTCAACCTCACGGTGCCTGCCGCCGACTACCAAAACACCGGTGTGAGCGGCGGATATCTCTACCTGTTCACGGGCGGCAACCTGTTGCGCAGCCAGAACGGCAGCCAATGGCAGCTGGTGTCAAAGCCCGCCATCGCCCGTCTGCTGGGCGGCAGCTCCTACGCCCTCTATGGTACCGACAGCGAGGGTCGCCTCATGGCCTCCTACGATGGCGGCACCACCTGGAAAGAAGAGGCCACAGAGACCAGCTGGCAACTGCTGCCCACCCGCGACATCTCGGTGGCAGTGCTTCCCTCCACCACCAATCCCGGTGTGGAGAACGTGGTGATAACGGGCAACCGAAGCCTGGAGCTCTATCCCGATGAAAGTCATGCCGTGGTATGGACCAAGGTGTCGGAGCAGAATCCCAATGCCCCCACCAACACTTGGATGTATGCCGACGCCACCGACTTCCCCACTTATCAGCTGCCCCGTCTGGCCAATCTTTGCACCGCAACAAGCGGCAAGGGACTCCTGGCCGTAGGCGGTAAGGGACTGGGTACCTGCACGGAGACCGACTTCCAGCACTTCCACTACAGCTACAATGGCGGTATGCACTGGGTGACCAACGTCCCCTACGAGTGGCCCACAGGTTTCTCGTGCGACAGCGGATCCTTTGCCATGACCACCGACGAGCAAGGCCGCCTGTGGCTGGTATGCGGTGGCAGCGGCCAGGTGTGGTGCGGTGAGATGAGCCAGTACGACCTCGACGAGCAATCGCTCTGGATAACCGAATAAACACCATCCAGCACACCCCGATGAGACATGCCCTGCTTATCCTCCTGCTCAGTATTGCCGCAGCTCCCGCAGCGGCACAGGGCGATGTGGAATACCTGGCCGAGATAGGCGGTGGAGCAGGACTCATGAACTATATGGGCGACTACAACGGCAACCTTTTCCACTCGCCGCAGCCCATGGCCACCGTCTTCGTGCGAAGGCTCTTCAATCCCTACACGGGGCTGCGTTTCGGCATAGGGGCCGGCAAGCTGAAAGACACGTCGAAAGACGTGGAAACCTACTACCCCGCCACGGCCGACAGCATTTACTCGTTCAGCAGCACCGTGATAGACGGCAACCTGACCTTCGAATACAACTTCTGGCCCTACGGCACCGGCCGCGACTACCGGGGAGCACAGCGGCTCACGCCCTTCCTCTTCATCGGTCTGGGCGCCACCTATGCCAAGACCGGCGACAAGAACACCTTCACCGCCAACCTGCCCGTGGGCGTGGGCGTGAAATACAAGATAGCCGACCGCATGAACCTGGGAGTGGAATGGGGCGTGCACTTCACGCTGAGCGATGAAATCGACGGTGTCAAAGACCCCTACTATATAGAGAGCAGCGGCCTCTTCAAAAACGCCGACTGCTACTCGGCGCTGAGAGTGACCCTCACCTACAGTTTCATGGCCAAATGTAGAACTTGTCATAATGCAGATGAATAACGATATAGACATGACCCGTATCCCACGCCACATCGCCATCATCATGGACGGCAACGGGCGCTGGGCCAAAAAGCGCAACATGCCACGCAGTTACGGCCACCAGGCCGGTGTCGACGCCGTGCGGTGCATCACCTCAGAGTGCACACGCTTAGGAGTGGAATACCTCACTCTCTACACCTTCTCGACAGAAAACTGGAACAGACCCGCCGAAGAGGTCTCCGCCCTCATGGGACTGGTGCTCACCTCGCTCGAGGATGAGATATTCATGAAGAACAACGTGCGGTTCCGCGTCATCGGCGACACGGAGCGGCTGCCGCAGGACGTGCAGGACAAGCTGCAGGCCACCATGGACCACACCGCCGGCAACACCGCCATGACCATGGTGGTGGCACTGAGCTACTCGTCGAAATGGGAACTTACCAAGGTGACCCGCGAGATAGCCCTCGACGTGCGCGACGGCAAGCTGCAGCCCGACGATATCAACGAAGAACTCATCTCGCAGCGTCTGCAGACCCGCTTCATGCCCGACCCCGACCTGCTGATACGCACCGGCGGCGAGGTACGCATATCCAACTACCTGCTGTGGCAGATAGCCTACTCGGAGCTGTACTTCTGCGACACTTACTGGCCCGACTTCAACGAAGAGAGCCTCCACCAGGCCATCGCCGACTATCAGCACCGTCAGCGCCGCTTCGGCAAGACAGGCGCCCAGATAGAAGAGAGCGAGACCCAACCATCCGACCAATAAACATCAACATAGAATGAAAAAGACAGGTAAAATCCTGACCCTGCTGACCCTGCTGGCCGTATGCCTGGGGAGTCATGCCCAGGAAAAAATCGTCAATCCCGACATATCCTATGCGGGCACCCCCCGCGACTGCACCATCGGCGGTATCACCGTATCGGGTGTGGAAGGCTATGAAGACTTCGTACTCATAGGCATCTCCGGACTCAAAGAAGGGCAGCACATCCAGCTGCCGGGCACCGAGGTGACCGAGGCAGTGAAACGCTATTGGCGGCACGGCCTCTTCTCCACTGTATCGATTACGGCCGACTCCATCGTAGGCTCGCAAGCCTACCTGCACATCTACCTCACCGCCCGCCCGCGTATCTCCACCATCAACTACATCGGCCTGAAGAAGTCGGAGCGTGAGGACATGGAGGCCAAACTGGGCATCATCAAGGGCGGACAGGTGACGCCCAACATCATAGACCGCGCCAAATACCTGGCCAAGAAATACTTCGACGACAAAGGCTACAAGAATGCTGAGATTAGCATCACACAGCGCGACGACGTGGTCAACAAAAATCAGGTGATACTCGACGTGGAGGTGGACAAGAAAGAGAAGATGCGCGTGCACCAGATTATCATCGACGGCAACGACCAGCTCTCCGACGCAAAGATCAAGGGCCGCCTCTTCACCAAAGGCGCCTTCTCGAAGACCCATGAGGCCAACAAGTTATCCACCTTCCTGAAATCCAAGAAATTCACCCCCGAGCGCTGGGAGACCGACAAGAAGAACCTCATCGACAAATACAACGAATACGGCTTCCGCGACGCCACCATCCTGGAAGACATGGGTGGGCAACACCGTCTATCCCACCGACTACCTGAGCAACGTGCTCGGCATGAAGAAGGGCGACGTGTACAACCAGAAACAGATGAACAAGCGACTGAGCGAAGACGACGACGCCGTGGGCAACAACTACTGGAACAACGGCTACCTCTTCTATCAGCTGCAACCCACCGAGGTGAACATCGTGGGCGACTCCATCGACCTGGAGATGCGCATCTCAGAGGGTATACAGGCCCACATCAACCGCGTGCGCATCAACGGCAACGACCGCCTCTACGAGAATGTGGTGCGCCGCGAACTGCGCACCAAGCCCGGCGACCTCTTCTCGAAAGACGCCCTGCAGCGCTCGGCACGCGAGCTGGCCTCGATGGGCCACTTCGACCCGGAGAAGGTGAATCCCGACGTGAAGCCCAACTATGAGGACGGCACCGTGGACATCAACTGGGAGCTGGAGCAGAAATCGAACGACCAGATAGAATTCTCACTGGGATGGGGACAGACCGGTGTGATAGGCCGCGTGGGTCTGAAGCTGAACAACTTCTCCATGCGCAACCTGTTCAACAAGAACAAGGAGCACCGCGGCATCCTGCCCATCGGCGACGGCGAGGTGCTATCCATAGGCGCACAAACCAACGGTACCTACTACCAGTCGTACAACGCCTCGTACAGCACGGCCTGGTTTGGCGGCAAACGCCCCATCCAGTTCAGCGTGGGCGCCTACTTCTCAAAACAGACCGACGTGTCGAGCACCTACTATAACAGTGCCTACATGTACAACTACTACAACCAGTATGCCTACGGTCTGGGCAACTACGGCGGCTACTACAACAACTACGAGAGTTTCTACGACCCCGACAAGTATGTACAGCTGTTCGGTGCCTCGTTGGGATGGGGCAAGCGCCTGCGTTGGCCCGACGACTACTTCACCCTCTCGGTGTCGCTGGCCTACACCCGCTACATGCTGAAAAACTGGCAGTACTTCCTCATCACCAACGGCAACTCCAACAACCTGAACCTGAGCGTGACGCTGAACCGTACATCGACCGATAACCAGCTCTTCCCGCGCCGCGGTTCCGAGTTCACGGCCTCGGTGTCCATCACCCCGCCCTGGTCGAAATGGGACAACAAGGACTATGAGCACCTGGCCACCGACCGGCAGTCGGCCACCTACGTACAGGAGCAGCAGGACAAATACCGCTGGGTGGAGTACCACAAGTGGAAGTTCAAGGCCAAGACCTATACCGCCCTGTCGAACGCCGCCAAGTGCTTCGTGCTCATGACGCGTGTAGAGCTGGGCATCCTGGGCAGCTTCAACCGCTACAAGAAATCGCCCTTCGAGACCTTCTATGTGGGTGGCGACGGTATGAGCGGCTACAGCTACGGCTATGCCGAGGAGACCGTCGGACTGCGCGGCTACGAGAACGGCTCGCTCACCCCGCAGGGAGCCGCCGGCTACGCCTACGACCGCTTCAGTTTGGAGCTGCGCTATCCCTTCCTGCTGGGCAACACCACCATCTACGGCCTCGCCTTCCTCGAGGCAGGTAACGCCTGGTACGACACAAAGAAGTTCAACCCCTTCGACATGAAGCGCTCGGCCGGTGCCGGTGTGCGTATCTTCCTGCCCATGGTGGGTCTGATGGGTATCGACTGGGCCTACGGTTTCGACAAAGTGTGGGGCACCAAGGGCGGCTCTCAGTTCCACTTCGTGCTGGGCCAGGAGTTCTAACCGTTGCTTAAAAATGATTAAAATCTGTTGGCACAATAAACCCGCAGAGCACATAAGCGTCATTAAAGAGAATTTAACCAAAACAAGACAGCTATTATGAAGAGAACAATCTTAGCAATGGCACTGGCCGTCGCAGCCATGACAGGCTATGCCCAGAAGTTTGCCCTGATAGACATGGACTACATACTGAAGAATATACCCGCCTATGAGCGCGCCAACGAGCAGCTGAGCCAGGTGTCGAAGAAATGGCAGGCCGAGGTGGAAGCCCTGACCCTTGAAGCCAGCACCATGTACAAGAACTATCAAAACGAGGTGGTGTTTCTCTCTCAGGAGCAAAAGAAAGCCCGCCAGGAGGCCATCATGAACAAGGAGAAGGAAGCCAGCGAACTGAAGAAGAAATACTTCGGCCCTGAGGGTGAGCTCTTCAAGAAGCGCGAGAGCCTCATGTCGCCCATCCAGGAGGAAATCTACAATGCCGTAGCCGACATTGCCGAGCTGCACGGCTACAGCAAGGTGGAAGACCGTGCGGGCAACAGCTACATTATCTACGGCTCGCCGAAGATAGACATCAGCAACGAAGTGCTCGACAAACTGGGCTACGGCCACTGACCCCACTGATTTTCACCCCTACATGGTGCCGATTCAGGAAATATTTTGTAAGTTTGCACCGCAATAGGAAAAAAACAAAAAAACATAACATTTATAAACACGAAAAGAAAATGAAGAAAGTTATCCTTATGTTGATGCTGCTGGCCCCCATGGCTCTGTTCGCACAGAAGTTCGGCCACATCGACACCCAGTCCATCATCCAGTCGCTTCCCGAGTTTGCACGCGCCAATGGCGAGATTGAGGCAGTGGGCAAGCAGTATGAGAATGAGCTGAAAGCCTCGCAGGACGAGCTGCAGCGCATGGCCGAAGAGTACGACAAGAACAAGAGCACGATGAATGAGACCAAGCAGCGTGAGACCGAAGAGCAGCTGAACCAGATGTACACCCGCATCCAGCAGCAGGCCCAGCAGAACCAGCAAGCCTTCCAGAAGACACAGGCCGAGAAGCTTCAGCCCATCTTCGACAAGGTGCGCAAGGCTATCGAGGAAGTGGCCAAGGCCGGCGGTTATGTCTACATCATGGAGAAAGCCAGTGTGCTCTACATCAACGAGGCCATCAGCAAGGATGTGACCTCCGAGGTGAAGTCACAGCTCAACAAGATGAAATAAGAGACTTTTCCCATACCCACACTACCGGGGGCAGGCATCTAAGAAAGCGCCTTCCCTCGGTTTTTTATCATTCCAAGAGTTATGACCCGACTATCCCTTTGGCTATTGAGCCTTTTCTTTCCCTTTATGGCAGGGGCACAGGTGAGCTTTGGCTATTTCAGCTACGACCAGGTGCTGCGCTCCATGCCCGAGTATGAAATGGTGGAGCAGAATCTGGCCGACCTGCGCGCCCAGTATGACGCCGAACTGAAACGTGCCGAAGACGACTTCAACAAGAAGTACGAGGAGTTTCTGGAAGGTCAGAAAGAGTTTGCCCCCATTATCCTTCAGAAGCGGCAGAGTGAGCTCCAGGAGCTCATGACGCGCAACATCGCCTTCAAGGCCGAGGCGCAGCGCCTGCTGGCCCAGGCCACCGACGATGCCTACCGTCCGCTCCGCACCAAGCTGCAGGATGCCGTGACACGCATCGGCGAGGAGGAGGGCTATGCCTTTGTGCTGAACACCGACGGCAACACCCTTCCCTATATCAACCCCATGATGGGCACCGACATCACCGAGAAGATAAAAGAAGCATTGCGATGACACCTTTTCCTCAGGCGGCCGGTCCTATCGGCGTGTTCGACTCCGGCTATGGTGGGCTCACCATCCTACACGGCATACGCCAGTTGCTACCCCACCACGATTTCATCTATCTTGGCGACAACGCCCGTGCGCCCTATGGTCCGCGCTCGTTCGAGGTGGTGTATGAGTTCACACGGCAGGCGGTGCGCCACCTCTTCGCCGAGGGTTGCCACTTGGTGATTCTGGGTTGCAACACCGCCTCGGCCAAGGCCCTTCGCAGCATCCAGCAGAACGACCTGCCCCAGTGGGACGCCCACCGCCGCGTGCTGGGCATCATCCGTCCCACCGCCGAGATTGTGGGCGGCCTCACCCGCAGCCGCCATGTAGGCATTCTGGCCACCGAGGGCACCATCCGCAGCCACAGCTATGCCATGGAGATAGCCAAGCTCCACCCCGACATCAAGGTCACGGGAGTGGCCTGCCCGTTCTGGGTGCCGCTGGTGGAATACAATGAGGCCGACTCGCCGGGAGCCGACTATTTCGTAAAGAAATACCTTGACCAGCTGCTGCATGCCGACAGTGCCATCGACACCATCATCCTGGGCTGCACCCACTACCCCATCCTGCTGCCTAAGATACTGAAATATACCCCTGCCGGTGTGCGTATCGTACCGCAGGGCGAGTATGTGGCCTCCAGTCTGCTCGACTACCTGCAGCGCCATCCCGAGATGGCCAGCCGCTGCACACAGGGCGGCCATGTGAGGTATCTCACCACAGAGAATGCCGAAAAATTCAAGGAAAGCGCCCAGATATTCCTCCACGAGCCGATAGAGGTGGAGCACATAGAGTTTTAAGGTGTGTTCTGATAATATTCAAGAGGCCGTATTCCGCGCCGTCTATTCGCCAACCAATTGTTTGCCGAAATAGCGCACGGGATACCACACTGCCAGCCATCCCACAGCCATGACCGTGAAGAAGATGAGCACGATATCGGTGAAGTGCACGCTCACGGGATAGGCATCCACCACAAACGAGCCGCTGCTGTCGCCCAGCGTCACCAGTCCGAAGGTCTGCTGGAGCCAGCAGAGCAGCAGTCCGAGCGCGATGCCCACCAGGGCACCGATGGCCGAAATCATGCGTCCCTCGTAGAGGAAGATGCGCGATATCTGCTTGCCCGTGGCTCCCATGTTGCTCAAAGTCTGCGCATCCTCTTTCTTGTCGATGATGAGCATGGAGAGCGAGCCGATGATATTGAAGCAGGCCACCATCAGTATAAAAGTAAGGAAGAGGTAGGCGATGGCCTTTTCTATGTTCATGATTTTGAAGGTGTCGGCCTGCTGCTCATAGCGGTCGAGCACCTGGAAACGGCCTTCGGCCATCTTCCGCATTTCCTTTTTTACCGCCTGCAGGTCGGACCCCGGTTTGAGCCGCAGTTCCAGCGAGGAGAGGCGTCCCTCCTGCCCGAAGAGATGGCGGGCGAAGGCCAGCGAAGTGATGATGTAATGGCCGTCGTACTTGCCTTGCTGCACATTGAACACCTCGCCCGCCGATAGCAGCGAGTCGGTCCGAAAGGCAGCGGTGGGGTCGCTCATGTCGAGCTGTCCCTCTTTCTCCGGCGCATAGATATGCAGATAGCCGGGCCATTGGGCACCGAGGCCCATGAATTGTCGTCCACACCTTTCACCATGACCATGGCCTGACGGTCGTAGAACACGGCCAGCGCCTGGTCTTCCACACACTCGGTGGCCACGTCGACCTCGGCCATTTTCCTGATGTTCAGCAGGGCGGGGTCGTCGGCCGGTGCGGTCTTTCCCTTTACAGGCACCACCTTGAGCTGCGGGTCGAAGGAGGTGAAGAAGGAGGCTACGAGGTCGTGGAAGCCGTTGAACACACTCATTGTCACCACAAGCGCCATGGTGGCCACTGCCACGCCGGCCATCGACACCGCGCTGATGATGTTGATGGCATGGGTGCTCTTCTTGGAGAAGAGATACCTACGGGCTATGTAGAAAGGCAGGTTCATGGTGTGGCGGAAAGAGAGTGTGTCTTATTTCTTGAGCAGTTCGTCGATGTGGTCGATATAGTCGAGCGAGTCGTCGATGAAGAACCGCAGCTCCGGTATGATGCGCAGCTGGTGTCTCACCTTGGTGCCCAGTTCGTAGCGTATGGTCAAGGGAACACGCTGAGATAGGCCGTGCAGATGCTCATGTCGGGCGAGATGCGGCAGCGGGTCACGCTCACCATCACCCCGCGCATGGCTCTGGTCTGGCTTTGGAAAATCTGCGCCAGTTCTTTCTGGAGCAGGCGTGCTATACGGTTTTGTCTTGTTTCTTGCATAGTCAGTGATTGTTGTTTCTACTTGGATGCCCCTCAAGAGGCATGGGCTGCAAAAGTACGGAAAAAAAAGGAGATATCGGCTTTTTGACATCATAAATATGCGGAAAAGCCTCATTTCAGGCCACTTTCGCCCCACTGTAGCAGGGCTCAAGGCCGTCACGGTGCCGTGCGCCTGTGTATGAGCGTCAGGCCGTCGCGCAGGGGCAGGATGACCTTCTCCACCCGTGTGTCCTGGGCCAGATGGTCGTTGAAGCGCCGCACGCCCTGTGTCTGATGGTCGTGGTCGTAGGCGGGGTCGATGACATGTCCGTCCCACAGCGTGTTGTCCACCAGGATATAGCCGCCCGGAGCCAACAGGCTGAGCGCCATCTCGTAAGTCTCCACATACGTCCGCTTGTCGCCGTCGATGAACACCATGTCGAACTGCAGTCCGAGTGCGGGTGCGCCTTTCAGGGCGTCGCCGATGATGAATTCTATCTTATGGGCCAGGCCCGACCCTTCTATCCAGGGCCGCGTGAAGTCTTCCAGTTCGTCGTCTATCTCGAAAGTGTAGAGTTTTCCGCCCTCGGGCAGGGCACTGGCCATGCACAGGGCGCTATAGCCGCTGAAGGTGCCCACCTCGAGCACAAGCCGGGGCCGCAACATACCCACAAGCATGCGGAGCAGGCGTCCTTGGAGGTGTCCGCTCGCCATGCGCCCGTTGAGCAGGTGCACATTGGTGGCGCGCCAGAGCCGGTACAGATAGTCGGGCTCCGGGTCTATGTGCCGCTCTATATAGTCGTCGAGCAGGTCGGCGTGGCGTATCACATCGCTCATGCCTCCTGCCGCTTCATCTCCAGCAGCGCCTCTACGGCCAGCCGGTAGGAGTCGAGTCCGAATCCACAAATCACGCCCTTGCAGGCAGCGCTTATCAGCGAGGTGTGGCGGAAGGCCTCCCGCTGATGCACATTGGAGATATGCACTTCAATTACGGGGCAGGTGATGGCCCGGATACAGTCGTGCAGGGCCACGCTGGTGTGCGTATAGGCGCCCGCATTGAGCACGATGCCGTCGAAGTGGAATCCCACGCGCTGCATCTCGTCGATGAGCAGTCCCTCCACATTGCTCTGGTAGTAGTGCAGCTCCACCTCCGGATAGCGCTGCCGGAGCTGCTGCAGGTAGTCGTCGAACGAGGCATGTCCGTAGATGTCGGGCTCCCGCTTTCCGAGAAGATTCAGATTGGGCCCGTTGATGATAAGTATTTTCATCTGCTGGTGTTTCTTGGATGGTGAAACGAAAAAAAAACGTAACTTTGCACAGTCGCCGCACGCATGCGGTGGCGAGCGATGGCAAAAATAGGAAAAAAAATGGATACTCCCAAGAAAAGCCCCTCAAATGTCATGGGTGCCTACCAGCGTTACCTGAAATTGCAGTGCAATTTCAGTCCCAACACGGTCGACGCCTACCTGCGCGACGTGCAGAAGCTGCTGTCGTATCTTGCGGAAGAGGGTATCGCAGTGGCGGAGGTCCGTCTGCCCCACCTGCAGCACTTTGCCGCCGGCCTGCACGACCTTGGCATCGGTGCCGCCAGCCAGTGCCGCATTCTGAGCGGCGTACGCTCCTTCTTCCGCTACCTGCAGACGGAGGGCTACATCACCGACGACCCCACCGAGCTGCTGGAGTCGCCTCAGACAGGCCGCCATCTGCCCGACGTGCTGAGCACGGAAGAGATAGACCGCATGGAGGCGGCCATCGACCTGAGCAAGTGGGAGGGCCATCGCAACCGCGCCATCATAGAAGTGATGTTCAGCTGCGGGCTCCGGGTGTCGGAGCTCACCCATCTGAAACTGTCCGACATCTATGCCGACGAGGGCTACCTGCGCATCATGGGCAAGGGCAGCAAGGAGCGCCTGGTGCCCATTTCAGGCAGTGCCCTCGCTGAGTTGGAACTGTGGTACGACACCCGCTGCCACATGGACATTCGCCGTGGCGAGGAAGACTATGTGTTTCTGAACCGCCGCGGCAGTCACCTCACGCGCACCATGATACTTATCATTGTGAAACGGCTGGCCCTGGAGGCCGGCATCCAAAAGACGGTGAGCCCCCACACCCTGCGCCACTCCTTTGCCACGGCCCTGTTGGAGGGCGGCGCCAACCTGCGCGCCATCCAGGCCATGCTGGGTCATGAGAGCATCGGCACCACTGAAATCTACACCCACATCGACACCACCACACTGCGCAGGGAAATACTGGAGCATCATCCCCGCAACAGGCGCCAGGAGTAGGGAAGACTTTTATTTTTTGTTTTTTTTACATCTCTTTATTTTGTTATCCCTCCAAATTGCCGTACCTTTGCACCCCCGTTAGGACCACCCCCTCGGCGAAAACAGCGGGTGTTCTATCGTCAGACCACGAAATATCTCAAAAATAAATACTATCCATGGCCTATTTATTCACATCAGAATCCGTGTCGGAAGGACATCCCGACAAAGTAGCCGACCAGATAAGCGACGCATTGCTCGACCAGTTTCTGGCTTATGACGACAAGGCGCGCTGCGCCATCGAGACTTTCGTCACCACTGGTCAGGTGGTAATCATGGGCGAGGTGCACTCAGAGGCCTACATCGACCTCCAGACCATCGCCCGCAAGACCATCAAGCGTATCGGATACACCAAGTCGGAATACCAGTTCGACGGCGACTCGTGCGGCATCCTGACCGCCATCCACGAACAGAGCGGCGACATCAACCGCGGTGTGGACCGCGAGGAAGAGGAGCAGCAGGGCGCCGGCGACCAGGGCATGATGTTCGGCTATGCCACCAACGAGACGGAGAACTACATGCCGCTCCCGCTCTATCTGGCCCATCTGCTCATGAGCACACTGGCCGACATACGCAAGGAAGGCCGCGTGATGACCTACCTGCGTCCTGACGCCAAGAGCCAGGTGACGGTGGAATACTCCGACGATCATGTGCCGCAGCGCATCGACACGATTGTGGTGTCGACCCAGCACGACCCCTTCCTCGACGACGACGAGGCCATGCTGGCCCGCATCAAGGCCGATGTGAAGGAGATACTCATACCGCGCGTGAAGGAGCAGATACACGATGCCCGTGTGCTGGCCCTCTTCAACGACCGCATCACCTACCACGTGAACCCCACGGGCAAGTTTGTGATTGGCGGCCCGCACGGCGACACCGGCCTCACCGGCCGCAAAATCATCGTCGACACCTATGGTGGTAAGGGTGCCCACGGCGGCGGTGCCTTCTCGGGCAAGGACTCGAGCAAGGTGGACCGCTCGGCTGCCTACATGGCCCGCTACGTGGCCAAAAACCTGGTGGCCGCCGGTGTGAGCGACGAGATGCTCGTGCAGATCAGCTACGCTATCGGTGTGGCCAAGCCGGTGAGCATCTATGTGAACACCTACGGCCGTAAGCATGTGGCCATGACCGACAGCGAGATAGCCGAGCGCATAGGCGATATCTTCGACCTCACTCCCAAGGGGATAGAGAAGAAGCTGCTGCTGCGCCAGCCCATCTATCTGGAGACCGCCGCCTACGGCCATATGGGCCGCCGTTATGAGAAGAAGGTGAAGCGGTTCACGAGCCACTACCATCCCACCAAAGACATAGAGGTGGAGCTCTTCACCTGGGAGAAACTGGACATGGTGGAGGAACTGCGCCGCAAATTCGGTCTGACCGACTAACCCACAGATGACAGCGAGCACAACCGACACCCTGCACCATGCCGCGCCGGCACCCCGACAGGTGCCGGCAGCACGCACTTGGAAGAAAAGCACCGCCCAGGTGCTGGCCGAGTTGCCCGACAGCGCCACGCCGTGGCAGCAGGACAGCGCCGTGCAGGCCTACTTCCAGCCCGGTCAGGACATCCGCTACAGCGAGCAGCCCGACACTTTGGGACTACCTGGGCAGCGGGTGGACGCTCGCTATGCCCCCGTGCCGGCCGATGTGTGGAAAGACCCGGCCGCACTCCAGAAGTGGCTCTCGCCCGACACTCCCGCCGACTCTGTCCTTCAGACCCAGGCCTCAGCTCCCGGCATGATGGCCGACCCTTTGCCCTATCATCCCAGCACCGACCCGCTGGTGGGCTCGCTGCTGACAGGCGGTTTCCTGCTCATCGTGCTGCTGCTCTCCCACTCGCGCAATTTTCTCAGCAAGCAGCTCCACAGCTTTTTCTACACGGCCAAGGCGCGTACCACACAGATAGCCGAGCAACCCCATGAGATATGGTATCAGTGCGCCCTGAGCCTTGTGACCCTCGTTTTCTGCGCCATTGCCCTCTACTGCGGGCTCATCCACGGTCTTCCCGCCGCCAGCTACACCCAACCGCACACCATTCTGGGGGTGAGCATGGCCATGGCAGGCGCATGGTTTCTGAGCCGCACGCTGCTCTACGGACTGGTGAACTGGGTGTTTTTTACTCACAAAAAGATTTTACATTGGAACCGTGCCGTACTGCTGCTTTCAGGCGGTTTCGGCGTGGCGTTGCTACCCGTATTGTTGTTGCATATTTTCGGCCAGCTCACATGGCAGGCCAGTCTCATTTATATGGCTGTTCTGTTCATTTTAGTAGAAATACTGTTCATTTATAAGAGTTTTGTCACGTTTTTTAATAGAGCAAGTGATTTTTTGCAAATAATTTTGTACTTTTGTGCGCTCGAAATGATGCCTTTGGCTGGATTGGCGGGCTTTTTTGTGATGTATCATGATAAAATAAGAATAAATTTTTAGTACACTTATGATAAAGAAGATTCTTGTTTCTCAACCCAAACCAACGAGTGAGAAATCGCCCTATTTCGATATTGCCCGCGAGTTCGGCATAGATTTAGTGTTTCGTCCCTTTATTAAAGTGGAAGGCATCACGGCGAAGGAATTCCGCCAGCAGAAGATCAGTCTTCTCAACTACACGGCTGTGGTGTTCACCTCTCGCCATGCCATCGACAACTACTTCAAGCTGGCCAAGCTGCTCCGCGTCACCATACCCGAAGACATGAAATACTTCTGTGTGACGGAGACTATAGCCCTTTACATACAGAAATACGTGCAGTACCGAAAGCGCAAGGTGTTTTTTGGCTCCACCGGCAATGTGGCCGACCTTGTGCCCACGATGGTGAAGCACAAGACCGAGAAATATCTTGTGCCGGTAAGCGATGTGCACAACAACACATTGGCCCAGCTGCTCGACGCCAAGAAGCTTACCCATACCGAGTGTGTGATGTACCGCACGGTGAGCAACGACTTCACCCCGGAAGAAGTGGAGAGTTTCGACTATGACATGATGATTTTCTTCAGTCCCACCGGCATCAAGTCGCTCACCAAGAATTTCCCCAATTTCGAACAGGGAGACATCCGCATTGCCACCTTCGGACCTGCCACGGCCAAGGAAGTGGCTGCCCACGGACTCCGTCTGGACCTTGAGGCTCCCACGCCCGAGTATCCGTCGATGACGGCTGCCCTGCGCGCCTACCTCGCCGAGAACAAAGAATAAGGATGGAGCGTCTATCCCACAGACTTGGCAAGCGAGAGCGTCTGTCGGGCCATAAGCAGATAGACGCCCTCTTCGGTGGAGGCAGCCAGTCGGTCACCGTCTATCCCATACGTGCCGTCTACCGTCTCTCGGCGTGCAGCGAGGGTCAGCCGCCGGTGAGGCTGCTGGTGAGTGTGCCCAAGCGACATTTCAAGCATGCGGTAGACCGAAACAGGGTGAAACGCCAGTTGCGCGAGGCCTACCGCCTTCAGAAACAGATGCTCCACGAGGCCATGCAGGCTCATGAAGGACAAGAACTACTTCTTGCCTTCATCTGGCTCTCCGACCAGCATGAGGAGACCGCCAGAATCATGCGGCGCACGGGCACCCTACTGCAACGCATCAGCGAACGCCTATGAACATGCTGCATCGTATAGGCCGGGGCATATCGAAAGCCCTTGTATTCCTGCTGCTGCTCCCCATCCGCTTCTATCAGCGGTGCATCAGTCCCCTCACACCGCCCTCCTGCCGGTTCACCCCCACCTGCTCGGAATACGCCCGCCAGGCGCTCATCAAATACGGTCCGGTGAAAGGACTCTATCTGGCCGTGCGGCGCATACTGCGCTGCCATCCCTGGGGCGGGAGCGGCTACGACCCGGTACCCTGACTGCTTAGGAGCCTACGAGAAAAAAACAGAAAACAACCATACCCAACCATGACAAAAAATTTTGTAGAAGAACTTAGATGGCGCGGCATGCTGGCCCAAATCATGCCGGGCACCGAAGAATTTCTGAACAAGGAGATGGCCACCGCTTACCTGGGCACCGATCCCACGGCCGACTCTCTCCATATCGGACACCTGTGCGGCATCATGATGCTGCGTCACCTGCAGCAGTGCGGCCACAAGCCCATCATCCTCATCGGCGGCGCCACTGGCATGATAGGCGACCCCTCGGGCAAGAGCCAGGAGCGCAACCTGCTCACCCAGGAGACCCTCTACCACAACCAGGAGTGCATCAAGCGCCAGGTGGCCAAATTCCTCGATTTCGAGGCTGAAGGTCCCAACAGCGCCGAGATGGTGAACAACTACGACTGGATGAAAGACTTCACCTTCCTCGACTTCGCCCGTGAGGTGGGCAAGCACATCACTGTGAACTACATGATGGCCAAGGACAGCGTGCAGAAGCGTCTGAACGGTGAGGCCCGCGACGGCCTGTCGTTCACCGAATTCACCTATCAGCTGCTGCAGGGCTACGACTTCCTCTACCTCTACCAGCACAAAGGCTGCAAACTGCAGCTCGGCGGCAACGACCAGTGGGGCAACATGACCACCGGCACGGAGCTCATCCGCCGCACCCTGGGCATCGAGAACGAGGCCTACGCCCTGACCTGCCCGCTCATCACCAAGAGCGACGGCAACAAGTTCGGCAAGACGGAGAGCGGCAATGTGTGGCTCGACCGCAAGCGCACCTCCCCCTACCGCTTCTACCAGTTCTGGCTCAATGTGAGCGATGCCGACGCCGAGCGCTATATCAAGATATTCACCAGCCTGGAGAAAGAGGAGATTGAAGCGCTCATCGCCGAGCACCAGACCGACCCCGGCCGCCGCATCCTGCAGAAGCGGCTCGCTGAGGAGGTGACCGTGATGGTGCACTCGGCCGAAGACCTGGCCATGGCCCAGGAGGCCTCCGGCATCCTCTTCGGCAAGTCGACCAAGGAGGGGCTGGAGCGTCTCGACGAGCAGACCTTCCTCGATGTCTTCGACGGTGTGCCCCACTTCACGCTCGACCGCTCGCTGCTCGGACAGCCCGCCGTCGACCTGCTCACCCGCGAGGAGACCAAGGTGTTCCCCAGCAAGAGCGAGATGCGCAAACTGGTGCAGGGCGGCGGTGTCTCCCTGAACAAGGAGAAGATCAGCGCCTTCGACCGTCCGCTCACCGCCGACGACCTGATTGGCGGCAAGTATCTGCTGGTGCAGCGCGGCAAGAAGAACTACTACCTCATCACCGTGAAGTAGTAGGCAGTGCCTGCCACTCCTGCCGGTTCCTTTCACCGGACCGGCAGGAGTGAGCCTCAGCAGGAGCGGGTCAAAAAGCCACCTTTCAAGAAAAAAGGAAAGGAAAAATTTGGAAATGGCATAAAAAACCGCTAACTTTGCACCGCTTTACAGCATGATTGTCCTATAGTGTAATGGCTAGCACTAGAGTTTTTGGTTCTCTCAGTCGTGGTTCGAGTCCGCGTAGGACAACTTTTTAAGATGCTAAATCATTGATTTTTCAATGGTTTAGCATTTTTGGTGTTGTAAAGTGTGCTACACCAAAGGAATCTTAGTCCCTTTTATTGATTTTTGTAGCTTCCAAAATCTCTGCAAAGCTATAAAAAAGAATGTTTCAGAGAAATAAGATAAAAACAGAGGAACAGGTACCTAATTGAATTGTTAATCCTATTCCCAGATTATGGGGCAATTCGGTCGGTTCTCGTGACACACAATCTAAATGCCTAATTTGGGAAGATCTTAGTCAAAAAAATGCAAAAAAAGTTCTTGCGTTAAAAATATTATGTATATTTGCGAAACAAACGTGATGATGGCAATTATCATCCAGCCTTATGAATCTTAATTCTCCATAAACCGCCCCATAATCCATGAAGAGACCACAGGCCGTAGTTCTTATTCAGGAAAGGGACGCCGTGGGGGCAAATCTTATATTCCCAATCCCACTTCACTCCCAGGTTTTCGATGAAAATTTTATTTGTATATTTTAGACCTATAGCTCATTTTGCAGGATGAGACATAGCTCAAAGTTCTGATATTCATGCGTTTTTCTTGATTCAAACGTTTCAGGTCACAAATTGATGGTT
>ONMI01000082.1 GCA_900318915.1 uncultured Prevotellaceae bacterium
CCGCGACGTGACCTTCACCATCGACCGCCAGTCCCTCAGTTTCTACGACGAGACCCGTGGGCAGTGGACCGCCGAACCCGGAGCCTTCGAGGCCCTTGTAGGCACCTCATCGGTACAAGTCGGCAGCAAAGTAAAATTCACGCTCATAAAATAATTTTCCCAGCATAAATATAACACTTTTCCTATTATTCCATTCATAAAATAAACAATTGTTTTGTTTGTCGGCAAAAATCTTTTATCTTTGTGTCAAATAAGAACATATAGCACAAACAGAGAAACAACCGACGACCATGAAGAAAACCAAGACCATATTGCTGCTGATATTAGTCGGGGCAATAGGCTTTGCATCCTGTACGAAGAAAGATGTGAAGACTACCACTCCCATTATCAGCGTCAAGACCATGAAGGTATCGGCCAACAGCCACCTCATCGGCAAAAGCTACATGGGCACCATCGAAGAAGAAGATGGTGCCAATGTGTCGTTTGATGTGACCGGCAACGTAAAGAAAGTGTTTGTAGATGAGGGCCAATTCGTAAGTAAAGGTCAGGTCATGGCCGAAGTGGACGGTGAGAATGTGCGCAGCACATAAGGAGTACGGCAGCATCACCTTTGAGGATTATCTCAGGTCGTTTGACACGAGTCAGGACCTGAGGCTGAATTTCAACAATACTCCTCATGCTGCTCGTTGAGGGATACAAGACCAAGGAGGTGGCGGAAGCCATGGGAATCAGCTCCGCCGCCGTGTCGCAACGCTACAACAATCTGAAGGAACTCTATCTGGAACCCTATTTCAAAACCAACTTCGACATGGATTTCGACATGCCAGTAGTGATGATGCCGGGAATTGCTTTCGACACACAATATTCCTACGAACTACCTATGAATCCCTCCGGGAGCGCTTCCAACTCGACAGGGGAGTGCTGTCAAAACAATCTATTTCAAGATATTCTATGGAAAAGAAGAGAACCACACCATCGTACATCAGCGAACTTGCCCCGGGCGAGATTTTTGTCTTCGGCAGCAACCTGCGCGGCATTCATGCCGGAGGAGCGGCCCGTATCGCCCACGATAAGTTCGGCGCCATCATGGGGCAGGGCGTCGGTCTGCAGGGGCAGAGCTACGCCATCCCCACCATGCAGGGCGGTGTAGAGACCATCAAGCCCTATGTCGACGAGTTTATCGCCTTTGCCAGGGAGCACCGAGAGTTCACCTTCCTTGTGACCCGCATCGGCTGCGGCATCGCCGGTTTTACCGACTGGCAGATAGCTCCACTCTTCGCCGATGCCCGGCATGATGACAATATCATACTTCCTGAAGGCTGGTAAAGCTATCCGGAGGGGTGGCGGCGCTCCCCCCACCCCTCTGCCATTTGACGCAAATCAAGAAGAAGGCCTTTTTGCGACAAAAAGACGGAAAAAGTTTGGCTGTGTGCGAACACAGCAGTAGTTTTGCATTGTCAAACGACGAAGAACGTCAGCGACAAAGGAAAAAGAATTCAGGATTAAAAGTTTAAGAGTTATGGATATTTTTTTGATGACAGTGAACGTGCTCGGCATGATGGCCGAAGTGAAGGAGAAATTCGAAAAGGTGCTGGGCAAGTAAGCCCCGACCGCACGTTTCAGGTTTTTGGATGAAGGGCCCCTCTGAGGGGCTATGAATGCCGTGACCCCTCCCAGGAGTCACGTTTTTTTTGTATGTATGGGAGCCATGGAAAAAGAAAAGTAGCTTCTCCATCGACAAATACAGTTGAAAACTTGTTGCACATCAATTCTTTTCGTAATTTTGGCTGACGCCGAAGTTACTCCGTCTCGGAAAAGCTCAAATGAATTTGGCTTTTCGCTCGACTTTTCGTAACTTTACATAAGTTACTCCATCTCGGGATAAAAAATGAATGTATTCATTTTGTTCTCCACTCGATTTTCCGTAACTTTGCAGCGAAATTGTCAACACAAGCAGACAGGACTTTACAACAGAATATATTCTAAATCAAATCAACAAATATCTAATGAAGAAACTGTTTTTCAGTATGCTATTGGCGCTGATGGCCATCAGCGCCAGTGCTGTTCCAGCCAAGCGGGGACAAATACGCACCCTCACCCTGGCCGACGGCACCACCGTGCAGGCACGCCTTGTGGGCGATGAGTACGGACATTACTGGCTGGCCGACGACGGCCGCGCCTTTGTAGAGAATGATGCGGCCGGTACCTATGTACCCGCCAATGTGAGCCACATCAATGAGAAGTCGCAAGCCCGCCGTGCCAAGGCCAACAACCGTCGTGCCCAGCACATGGGCCAGCGCAGAGCCGATGCCATGACCGGCAAGAAGAAAGGTATCATCATCCTGGTGAACTTCTCTAAGAAGAAGATGGCCACCAATCACAACCAAGCTCTCTTCAACCGTATCGCCAATGAAAAAGGCTACAGCGAGGGCAACTTCGTAGGTTCCATGCACGACTACTTCTACGACCAGAGCCTGGGCAAGTTCGACCTCACCTTCGACGTGGTGGGTCCTGTGACCGTGTCAAATGATTACTCCTACTACGGTAAGAACTCCGGAGGCGAGGACCAATATCCCGCCACCATGGTGATTGAGGCCTGCAAACTGGCCAACTCACAAGTGAACTTCGCCGACTACGACTGGGACGATGACGGCTATGTAGACCAGGTGTATGTGGTCTATGCCGGCATGGGCGAGGCCGACGGTGGTGCTGCCAACACCATCTGGCCCCATGAGTACGACCTCAACTCGGCCCAGGAGTACGGCGACGGCACCGGCGAGCTGAAGCTCGACGGCGTGACCATCAATACCTATGCCTGCGGTCCCGAGCTCAACGGCGAGGGCGACATAAGCGGTATCGGCACCATGTGCCATGAGTTCAGCCACTGTCTGGGCTATCCCGACTTCTACGACACCCGCACCAACGGCGACGGTGTGGGCATGTTTGTGTGGGACCTCATGGACTACGGCTCCTACAATGGCCGCGGCTATCAGCCCTGCGGCTACACCAGCTATGAGCGTATGGTGGCCGGATGGGCCGAGCCCCAGGAACTGAGCACCACCCAGGAAGTGAAGAACATGAAGCCCCTCCAAGAGAGTGCTGAAAGCTATGTGATATACAACGGCGGCAACCCCGACGAATACTTCCTGCTGGAGAACCGCAGCCAGGTGGGCTGGGACGCCTCGCTCCCCGGCAGCGGCCTGCTCATCCTGCATGTGGACTATCTGAAGAGCGCTTGGGAGAACAACACTGTGAACAATGTGACCAAACACCAGCGCATGACGTGGATACCCGCCGACAACAACTACACTTCAGATTACGATGACAACGGCTATCAGGTAGGCCAGGCCAGCGACCTCTTCCCCTACAAGACGGCCAAAGCCTTCAACAAGTCGACCACACCGGCCGCCAAGTTCTACAACAAGAACAGCGACGGCACCTACTTTATGGAAGGCTCTGTGGAAGACATCACCCGCAACAACGACGGCACCGTGTCGTTCAACTACAAAGGTGTGAGCAATGTGGCCATTCCCACCTTCACCCCGAAAGCCGGTGTCTACACCGAGGCACAGCAGGTGACCATCGCCTGCAAGACCGAGGGAGCCCAGATACACTACACCACCGACGGCACCACGCCCACCGCTGAGAGCGCCCTCTATACCGGTGCCATTGCCGTGGAGGCTACCACCACCATCAAGGCCGTAGCTGTGCTCGACGGAGAACTGAGCGCTGTGGCCACCGCCACGTATAGGATAACCGACGGCACAGAGCCCGTCTATTTCAAGCTCGTCACCTCCACAAGCGACATCGTGAGCGGCCAGCGCTACGTGATAGCCTGCGGCAGCCAGGAGACCGCCGCCTCCGCTCTCAACGGCACCATCCTGGGTGTGGACGATGTGACCATCGACGGCGACATCCTCACCGTGGGCACAGCCACCTCTGTATTCACCCTTGAGGGCAGCGGCACCAGCTACAGCATCATGAATGCCGACGGCCAGTACCTCTACGCCACCGAGGCCAAGAAGGTGGCTTTCGGCGACACCGAGAAGACCTGGACGCTGAGCGACGGCACCGACGGTGTGGAGATGACCTACGGCAGCTTCGGCACCATGACCTACAACGTGAACAGTCCGCGCTTCACCACCTATACGAGCAACGCCACCGCATCGATGATACGCGCCAACCTCTATATGGAATTTGACGGCAAGAAAGACGTGATACTGCAGTTCGACCCCGAAGAGGTGACCTATGTGCTCGGTGAAGACTTCATCATGCCCACCCTCATCATGAGCGAGCAGGGACTGGAACTCACCTACACCAGCAGCCATCCCGATGTGGCCTTCATCGAGGACGGTGGTATAGCACTGACAGGCGAGCTGGGCACCACCGTCATCACTGCCAGCTTTGCCGGCAACGACCAGTTCAACCCGGCCTCTGCCTCATACACCCTGACCGTGACCGACGGCACCACACCCGTTCAGACCGGCACCGGCCGCTATGAGCTCATCACCAGCACCGACGACCTGGAGGCAGGCAAGAACTACCTCATCGTGAGCAAGGACAACTCCGGATTTGTGGCATACGATGGTTTCGACACGAACAAGGGCATCATCGGCGACGTGGAGCCCGAGGACAACATCATTGACCTGAACAACAGCGACAACAAAGCTGTGGTCGTGACCCTGGATGCCGAGGGCAACCTCTGGTCCATCTTCGACACCGCCGACGAGCAATATCTCGGCACCACCAACATCACCAGCTCCAGCAACAGCAAAAGAAGCCACCTCACAGAGAGCGGAACGGTGGAAAGCAACTACTACAAATGGGACATCACCATCGCCTCCGACGGCGTGGCCACCATCAAAAACGGCGGCAAGGACTTCTATCTGCGGTACAACGCCAATAACAGTGGCCTTTGCTTCAGAGTCTACGCCAGCGGCCAGAACCAAGTGTATCTCTATAAGGAAATCGAAGAGGCCGAAGAGCCCGAGACCATCGACGTGACCATCACCGCCGTGGGCTACGGTACCCTCTACTACAGCGACAAGAACCTCATTGTGCCCGAGGGCGTGGAGGCCAGCACCTACATGGTAGAGGACGGCAAGCTCCTTGAAAGCTGGTTCTATGAAGCCGGCGAGGTGATACCTGCCGCCACCGGTGTGGTGCTCAAAGCCGAGCCTGCCACCTACACCTTCACGGTGACCAAAGAAGAGGGTCTGGCCGACAACGACAACATGCTGCTCGGTTTCGACGAAGCAGCCACCACCACCGCCGGTGAGGGCAAGGACGATGCCGACTACCTCTTCTACTGCGTGAACACGAAAAACGGCGAGAACGTAGGCTTCTACTGGGGTGCCGCCAAGGGAGCCCCCTTCACCTCGAAAGCCCACAAGGCTTATCTGGCAGTGCCCAAGACTGCTGTCAATCAGGTGAACTGCTTCCTCTTCAACGACGACACCGACAGCATAGCCCATACGGAAACGGCCTCCGAGGCCAATGCAGCCGTGTACGACCTGCAGGGCCGTCGCTATGCGGCCGGCAGCGCACTGCAGAAAGGTTTCTATATTGTGAACGGAAAGAAGATGGTGATTAAATAACCCTAAAACAAGCGAGATATGAAAAGACAATATATCATTCCCGAGATCAAGATGCTTCTCTCCGGCATGCTCATGAAGGAAAACCTGGGCGGCCTCAACGGCACCATGGGCGACGAGGACGGACAGTTGAGCGGCGAGGCCTTTTTCGACGAGCAGGAAGAGCCTCTGCCCTCCCACCACAATGTGTGGGACGACTAAGGACCGACTTCTACCTTAATAAATAAAATGAGAAGGATGCTGCAAAACGCTTTTGCGGCATCCTTTTTTTGTGGGTAGGTTCAAGCCTCCATTAAGATTTCTCTGACAAAAAAAACACTTTTTCAAGTTTTTTGTGTAAGTTTGCATCGTATTTACCTGATAACGGAACAACGAACAAATACCTATACATGATGGAAAACAAAAAGTACGGACATTTCGATGACACGCACCGCGAGTATGTGATTACCGACCCGCAGACCCCGTGGCCCTGGATCAACTATCTGGGCAACAAAGATTTCTTCTCACTCATCAGCCAGACCGCCGGCGGCTATTCCTTCTACAAGGACGCCAAGTTCCGCCGCCTGACCCGCTACCGCTACAACAATGTGCCGATGGACAACGGCGGCCGCTACTTCTACATCAAGGAGGGCGACACCGTGTGGAACCCCGGCTGGAAGCCCTGCAAGACACCGCTCGACAGCTATGAGTGCCGCCACGGCATGAACTACACACGCGTCACGGGTGCTAAAGACGGTGTGGAAGCCAGCGTGCTCTTCTTCGTGCCCCTGGACACCTGGGCCGAGGTGCAGCGCCTCACACTCACCAACCACAGCGACCGCGAGCGCCATCTGAAGCTCTTCTCCTTTGAGGAGTGGTGCCTGTGGAACGCCGCCACCGACATGGAAAACTTCCAGCGCAACTTCTCCACCGGCGAGGTGGAAATAGAGGGTTCCACCATCTACCACAAGACGGAATACCGCGAGCGCCGCAACCACTACGCTTTCTATCATGTGAACGTGCCCGTAGACGGCTACGACACCGACCGCGAGACCTTCGTGGGTCTCTACAACGAGATGAGCTGCCCCGACGCCGTGATGGAGGGACACTCCCGCCAGAGCCACGCCCACGGATGGAGCCCCATCGCCTCGCATTATATAGAGGTGACACTGCAGCCCGGTGAGCACCGCGACTTCATCTTCCTGCTGGGCTATGTGGAGAACGAGCAGGACCAGAAATTCATTGCCCCGCAGGTCATCAATAAGGAGAAGGCCCATGCCCTCATCAACCGTTTCGACACTGTGGAGAAAGTGGAGTCCGCCTTTACCGAACTCTGCGCCTATTGGGACCGTCTGCTGAGCATCTACCAGGTGCAGACCGGCAACGACAAGCTGGACCGCATGGTGAACATCTGGAACCAATACCAGTGCATGGTGACCTTCTGTATGTCGCGCTCAGCCTCCTTCTTCGAGAGCGGCATAGGCCGCGGCATGGGATTCCGCGACTCTAACCAAGACCTCGTGGGCTTCGTGCACCAGATACCGGAGCGCGCCCGCGAGCGCATCATCGACATCGCTTCCACACAGTTCCCCGACGGCGGCTGCTACCACCAGTACCAGCCCCTCACAAAGCGCGGCAACAACGACATAGGCGGCGGTTTCAACGACGACCCCTGCTGGCTCATCTTCGGCACAGTGGCCTATATCAAGGAGACGGGCGACTTCTCCATCCTCAACGAGCCGGTGCCCTTCGACAACCAGCCCGGCAGCGAGGTGTCGCTCTTTGAGCACCTCAAGGTATCGTTCGACCATGTGGTGAACAACCTCGGCCCGCACCGGCTGCCCCTCATCGGCCGCGCCGACTGGAACGACTGCCTGAACCTGAACTGCTTCTCCTGGGACCCCAACGAGAGTTTCCAGACCACCGAGAACAAGAGCGAGGGCAGCAAGGCCGAGAGTCTGATGATAGCCGGTCTCTTCGTGGTGACCGGCAAGGACTATGTGGCCCTGTGCCGCCGCACCGGCCGCGACGAGGAGGCCGCCCGTGCCCAGAAGCATGTAGACAACATGGTGGAGGCTGTGAAGCAGCACGGCTGGGACGGCGAGTGGTTCCTGCGCGCCTACGACTTCTTCGGACAGAAGATAGGCAGCGATGAATGCGAGGAAGGCAAAATCTTCATCGAGAGCCAGGGATGGTGCACCATGGCCGGCATCGGCCTGGAAGAAGGTCTGGTAGGCAAGGCACTCGACAGTGTGAAGGAGCGTCTGGAGTGCGAGCACGGCATCGTGCTCAACAACCCTGCCTTCACCACCTACCATGTGGAGATGGGCGAGATAAGCAGTTATCCCGAGGGCTACAAGGAGAACGCCGGCATTTTCTGCCACAACAACCCGTGGGTGATTATCGGCGAGACCGTGGCCGGACGCGGCAACGACGCGTGGAGCCACTACCGCAAGATACTCCCCTCATATGTAGAGGAGAAATACAGCACGCTGCACCGTGTGGAGCCCTATGTAAACTGCCAGATGGTGGCCGGCAAGGACGCTGCCCGCCCCGGTGAGGGCAAGAACTCCTGGCTCACCGGCACCGCCGCCTGGATGTGGTACACCATCTCCGAGTTTATCCTCGGCATCCAGCCCGACTACGACGGTCTGCGCATCGACCCGTGCCTGCCCACGACAGCCCGCGAGTATACCGTGACCCGCCAGTTCCGCGGCGCCTGCTACGAGATACACGTGATGAATCCCGACGGGGTGGAGAAAGGCGTGCGCAGCATCACCTGCGACGGCAAGCCCGTCGACGGTCAGGTGATACCCTTCGCTGAGGGCAAGCACCTCGTGGAGGTGGTGATGGGTTAGAATGCCAAATTGTCATGATTTCTCCTTTCGGCATGACATTTGAAAGATGTAGTGCAGAAAGTAACAAAAACAGAAAGGAGAAAGAATATGACATTCGACAAATTCACCATCAAGGCGCAGGAAGCGGTGCAGGAGGCCATCCAGACCGCTCAGCGCAACGGCCAGCAGGCCATTGAGCCGGAACACCTGCTCAAGGGCATACTGGTGAAAGACAAGGACATCAGCAACTACCTCTTTCAGAAGATGGGTGCCAACCCGTCGCAGATAGAGCGTATTGTGGACAGCGAGATCACCCACCTGCCCAAGGTGCAGGGGGGTGATCCTTATTTTAGCAGCGCCACGAACACGCTGCTGCAACGCTCGCTCGACTACTCCACGCAGATGGGCGACGAATTTGTGAGCGTGGAACCCATCCTCCTGGCCATGGTGGCCATCCCCTCCACCGCCTCGCGCATCCTGAAAGACGCCGGCATCACCGAGGAGGGCATGAAGGCAGCCATCGCCAGTCTGCGGCAGGGCAGCAAGGTACAGTCGGCCTCGGGTGACGAGAACTATCAGAGTCTGTCGAAATACGCCAAGAACCTGATAGAGGCCGCCCGCAACGGCAAACTCGACCCTGTGATAGGACGCGACGACGAGATACGCCGTCTGCTGCAAATCCTGTCGCGACGCACCAAGAACAACCCTGTGCTCATCGGTGAGCCGGGCACGGGCAAGACCGCCATCGTGGAAGGCCTGGCGCAAAGAATCGTACGCGGCGACGTGCCCGAGAACCTGCGCGACAAGCAAATCTACTCGCTCGACATGGGCCAGCTCATAGCCGGTGCCAAGTACAAAGGCGAGTTTGAGGAGCGGCTCAAGAGCGTGATCAACGAGGTGGTGAAGGCCGACGGCCGCATCATCCTCTTCATCGACGAGATACACACGCTGGTGGGAGCCGGTGCCAGCGAGGGCGCCATGGATGCCGCCAACATTCTGAAACCGGCCCTGGCCCGCGGCGAGCTCCGTGCCATCGGCGCCACCACGCTCAACGAATACCAGAAATACTTTGAGAAGGACAAAGCGCTGGAGCGCCGGTTCCAGACGGTGATGGTGGACGAACCCGACGAGCTGAGCGCCATCAGTATCCTGCGCGGACTGAAGGAGCGCTACGAGAACCACCACAAGGTGCGTATACAGGACGACGCCTGCATCGCCGCCGTGCAACTCTCGGAACGCTACATCAGCGACCGCTTCCTGCCCGACAAGGCCATCGACCTGATGGACGAGGCCGCCGCCAAACTGCGCATGGAGCGCGACTCTGTGCCGGAGGAACTCGATGAGATAACCCGCCGGCTGAAGCAGCTGGAGATAGAGCGCGAGGCCATACGCCGCGAGAACGACGAGCCGAAGATAGCCCAACTGGACAAGGACATCGCCGAGCTACGCGACCAGGAGAAGGCCCTCTCGGCCAAATGGGAGGGTGAGAAATCTCTCGTGAACCGCATACAGCAAGACAAGCAGCAGATGGAGCAGCTGCGCTTCGAGGCCGACAAGGCCGAGCGTGAGGGCAACTACGGCCGTGTGGCCGAGATACGCTACGGCAAGCTGCAGGAGTTGGAGGCCGACATCGCCAACATACAGGAGCAGTTAAAGCAAGCCCAGGGCGGCGACTCGATGGTACGCGAGGAAGTGACGGCCGACGACATCGCCGAGGTGGTGAGCCGCTGGACCGGCATTCCCGTGACACGTATGCTGCAGAGCGAGCGCGAGAAACTGCTCCATCTGGAAGAGGAGCTGCACAAGCGCGTGATAGGACAAGACGAGGCCATCACCGCCGTGAGCGATGCCGTGCGCCGCTCGCGTGCCGGTCTGCAAGACCCCAAGCGCCCCATCGCCTCGTTCATCTTCCTGGGCACCACGGGTGTGGGAAAGACAGAACTGGCCAAGGCCCTGGCCGAATACCTCTTCAACGACGAGACGATGATGACCCGTATCGACATGAGCGAATACATGGAGAAGCACAGCGTGTCAAGGCTCATCGGCGCTCCTCCGGGATATGTGGGCTACGACGAGGGCGGACAGCTCACCGAGGCCGTCAGGAGAAAGCCCTACTCGGTGGTGCTCTTCGATGAGATAGAGAAAGCCCATCCCGATGTGTTCAACATCCTGCTGCAGGTGCTCGACGACGGCCGTCTGACCGACAACAAGGGCCGCACGGTGAACTTCAAAAACACCATCATCATCATGACGTCGAATCTGGGCAGCCAGTACATCCAGCAGCAGATGTCGAAGTTGACTGACGGCAACCGTGAGTCGGTAATCAATGAGACACGCACCCAGGTGGTAGAAATGCTGAAGCAGACCATACGGCCGGAGTTCCTGAACCGTATCGACGAGACCATCATGTTCCTGCCGCTCACTCAGCAAGAGATAGCCGATGTGGTACGTCTGCAGATAAACCAGGTGAGCAAGATGCTGGAGCCGCAGGGTTTCGAGCTGCAGCTCACCCCTGCCGCCATCGACTTCCTGGCCGAAGCAGGCTACGACCCCGAGTTTGGTGCCCGTCCGGTGAAGCGCGCCATCCAGCACTACCTGCTCAATGACCTCTCACGCCGCATCCTGGCCGAAGAGGTGGACCGCAGCAAGCCCATCCTTGTAGACAGTTTCGGTCCCGAGGGGCTGGTGTTCCGCAATCAGTAAGTACTTCCCTACCCCACCGATACCCACAGGGCCTATGATGACACAGATGTCTCATAGGCTCTGTTTTTTGTGAACAAGATGTGAAGAAGACGAGGATGATGGGGATTTTCCCCACTTTCAAAACGGGAAAAAGCGTCAAAGTATCAAACAGTTGCCACCTGATAAAGGTAAAAACATTGACGT
>ONMI01000022.1 GCA_900318915.1 uncultured Prevotellaceae bacterium
ACCATGCCTATGACAAGCAGCACGATGACGGCGTCGAGAACGAAGACATACCACAACAATGGTGCCTTTTCCGCAAACTGCTCCATCAGCAGCGTGCTGAAGTACCAGCCCAAGGCCACGCCTATGATGACCGACGGCAACGCAATGAAAGCTATGCTGCGCAGAAAAAGAGCCTGTAGTTGGCCCGCCGTGGACCCCATCACCTTGCGGATAGCCAGTTCGCGGGAGCGGCGCTGCACCTCGTCGCGCACATAGCCGATGAGGCCGATGAGCGTAATGAGCAACGACGCCAGGCAACCTATCATGATGAGGTCGCGGGTGTGCTTCGTCTCACGATAGCTGTCGGCCAGCTCGTCGGAATAGCGTTTCACCTGGAGTTCGGCATCAGGGAAGCGACGGTCACAAAGCCGCTGCACCTGGGCCAGACTCTCGGGTGTGAGATGATGCAACCGGACAAGGATATACTTGGCGTGGATGTTGCCGCAGAACATCATGGCCGGGCGGTCGTCGATGTCGGTGAGCGTGCCAAGGGTGAAATTGCTGACTACAGCAGCGATGGTGAAGACTATTTCATCGCCCCATTCTGTGCTGACGATGCGCTGCCCTACTACGCTCTCCCAACCAGTATGGGCCTTCAGCCGCTCGGCGAACCGCTCATCCACGATTACTTCCGTGGTCCATCCTGGATGTTCCAAACGTTCGGGCAACTTGCCCTGCACCACCTTAAGGCCCATGGTCTCTACGATACTTGGTTCCATAAAGTAGAGACAACCAAAATTGAACAACATCTCCGGTTTGCCCGGCAGCATCACATTGTTGCCGCTTTGGTGCTGCAGGAAAAGCGAATAAGCGGTGGTGGCCGACTTCACACAGGGCAATTTCTCTATCTCACGGGCCAGTGTGAAAGTGGTGTCCGTCTGCTGAGGCATCTCTATATAGGCCACGTCCTTGTACGGATAGCCCAGATCGCGGTTGAGCATATAGTCGTACTGGCGGTAGATAGTGCTGAGGAGACAAAGCAACATGGTGCTCAACACGAACTGGAAAGCGAGCAGCGACAGTTTCCAGACACGTTTGTTCTCAGAAAACAAGCGGTAAGCATAGACCATCGGTATGCGCGAATAGATATAGCCGGGCAACAGGCCGCAACAGACGAACACGATGAGACAGACGGCAGCCAGCACAAGACAGGTCTGGGCCGAGAAGAGCGTAGTGACGCTGACGCCTATCAAATCGCCGAACCAGTCTTGACCAGCCACAAGCAACAGGCCCATGATAAGCAGCGCAAGCACCAGAAGGGAAGCGGCCTCTTTCATCGTGGTCTGGTAGAACTCGTGCCTGGGTGCTCCCAGCACCTTGCGGATGGCCACCAAACGGGCCCGTCCCACCATCGTGCTGACAACGACGAGGATATAGTTCATCACTGCCGTGAAGAGCATCACAAAAGCCACTATCGAGAGGATGATGCAGGTGGTGCGGACCGTCTCGTCCTTCATACGGCTCCCGCTCACTGGGTTGAACTTGAACCGGTAATCCTCAACGCCCGCAGCATGGAGGTCATCCCACGGAATCAGTTCCTTCAGCATTTTGTCCATCTTCTCCTCCACCATATTCAGGTCTGTACCGGGGCGCAGCCTGACGTAGGATCGATAGCGGTCGTTGCCCACCAGTTGACTGGTGCCGTCGAAGGCATACAGGCCGATGCTGGAGAGCGACATAACGATGTCGAGTTGATAGAATGTGGAGTTCTCTTCGTAGTCGTCGAACACGCCGGCCACTGTCATGGGATGGTTGGGATAGGCCAGATAACAGAACGATTTTCCCACCATGTTGCCTCCCAACCGCTCATTGAGCCTTCGGCTGATGAAGCACTGTCCCTTTGTAGCAAGGATGGCCTTCGCATCGCCCTGCTGGATGTGTGTGGAAAAGATGTCGAAAAAGCAGGAGTCGGCCAGTATGGCGGTGCCAAAAGTCCAACGGCTGCCGTCCTCGAGCAAGAGTTTGTCGTCTTCAAACTGGTAGGTCCATCGTGTGCCCACTTCTATCTCGGGTATGTAGCGGCACAGCGCCGGGATGGCACCGCCTGGGGTCTTTGAAAACTCGTTGGCGTCTTCGCCTTTCTTCTTAAACTGCTCCGAAAGATTGTATACCCGTTCCTTGTCCGAGATGCAACGGTCGTAATTCATTTCCAGATGCACCTTGGCTATGAGCACCAGGCCGACAGTCAGGCCGATGGCCAGCGAGACGACTTTGATAAAGGTTCCTTGCCCTTTCAGATGTTTTTTCATATTTTGACTATTCGGTTTTGATATTCTTTACCGGATTCTCAGAAGCAGCGCGCCAGCTCTGGACGATAACGGTGAGCAGGGACAAGATGAAGCAGGTAAGCCCGGCGGCAACGAATATCCATGGGCTGAGCGCGATGCGGTAACTGAAATTGCTGAGCCAGTCGCTCATGATGTGCCATGAGAGAGGCACGGCAATGACAAACGAGACAAGCATAGGGATAGAGAAAGTGCGGAGCATCAACAGCAGCACTTCGCCCGATGTGGAGCCCATCACCTTGCGGATGGCTATCTCCTTCTTGCGCTGGCGGATGAAGAAGAGCGAGAGGCCCATATAGCCCATGACGGAGATGACGATGGCGATGAGGGTGAAGAGCGTCACGATGTGAAGCGTATTCTGATGCTCCTCAAAGGTCTCGGCGATATTCTCCTCCATACTGAGGGCATAATACTGCAGGACTTTTTCCGGAACACCTTGTTCATGGAGCATAGACCTGAAAGCATTCTGGGCTTGACGGTCGCCATTCGTCTTCACCAGGTAATTGGGATTTTCCACTGTTTCCAATTTCCGTATTGCCATAGGCCGCACATCCTCCAGCACATTGATGATGCGGAAATCCTGCAGTATCCCGGCAATGAGTTCTTTGTCACCATCACCCCAGTCAAACTCCATTTTCAATCCCAAGAGGTCGAAGGCTTCTTTGTCCAAATCGGTTGACATCAGCATTTCGTAGTCGCCCTCGCTGTTCTTCACACCCCTTCCAGTGAAGTTATAGCCGGTGAAGGTGCTGCCCTGATAACAGCCGATACGCTCTACGAAGGGCATCTTCTCCAACATATTTCTCACCGTCTGGCTCTTTCCTGCCGGACTTTCCACATAGAAAAGGTTCTCGGTATTGAAACCCAGCGGCGCATGGATGAGGTGGTTGAGCTGCAGCCAGATAACGAGGGCCGCAGTGAGCATGGTGATGGTGACCACATTCTGCACAATAATAAACAGACGGCCCAGCACCATCTTGGAATGGAAGCGGAACGAGCCCTTCACGATGTCGATGGGCTGATAGCTGGAGATATGCCATGAGGGCAGGATGCCCGAAACGAAGCCCAGAAACAGGATAAAACCGAGGCAGAGGCTGACGCTGCCCACGTTGACATCGTTCTTCAGGCTGATTTTACCTCTGAACAGTTCAGAGGCGGCATCTTGGAAGTAGAATGCCAGAGCCAGCCCGACGGCAAAGCAGAATGCCACAATCAACGTTGACTCGACAATCAATTTCAGCGAAATCTCCGTCTGGCTGCTACCGAAGAGCCGCCGTGTGGCCATCTCTTTGGCACGGAAGCCGGTATTGGCTACAGTCAGGTTGATGTAGTTGCTGATGGCAAAGAAGAGGATGGCGAGCACGGCGGCCAACAGGATGCGCAGCCGGGTCTTGTCGCCCTTCTGCATGCCGGCGCCGGTGTTCTGCGGCGCAAAAATGATGTCGGTGAGCGGTGTCATCACAGGTTTGCTGTCGCGCCAAACGCCATGGTGGTGCTCGTCGATGTATTTGGAGGCTATTTCCCTTGTGCCATCGACATGGGTGCCTGGCTTCATCAAGAAGAACGCCTTGGCTCCACCCGTGCCTCCGCTGGCAAAGGATGTGTCATCCAGTTTATAACCCATCACTTGCGGATAGCGCTGCATGCTGACGATGATTTGTGTCTCATTGGGCAGCACCGTGCGGTCCATATCCTTCATCACACCGCTGACGGTGTAGACCAGCGTGGTGTCGTAGGGGTCGGTATGGTTGATGTACACATGACGCTCGCCCACAATCTGCAGCGGCTCACCGACAGCGTTTTTGCCGCCAAAGAGGCGATGGGCCAACCGCTCTGTGATGACGCACTTGTCGGGTGCGTCGAGGGCCGACCGGCGGTCACCCTCCACCAATGGGAAATCAAAGAGCTGGAAGAACGTCGAGTCGGCCAGCATGATGATGCCGTTCTCATCGTCGGCATCCTTCACCTCTTTGTCACCATACTTGATACGGCCCCGCTGACTCATCACGCAGCAGGTCTGCTCCACGTCGGGGCACAGCCGCTTGATGCCCTCGGCCGCCTGTGGCCAAAGGAAGAAATTATTCTCCTCACCCATCAGGTAGATGCGGTCGGCATGCTTGTGCCACGAGTCTATGCTGTACTGCCGCCAGGTGTAGTCGCCTATGAGGATGATGAACATGAACGACACCACCAGTCCGGCTATATTGACCAATGTATACAGCTTGTTGCGCGACAGGAATCTGAAAAAACTCTTCATTTACCTATTATTGTTTTGACAGCACAAAGATACGCCATAAAAACATATCCGCCAGCGTTTTTAATGCCGGCGGATATGGATTGTCTAATAATTAGACTGCGGAGTGTATGATTCTTTGACAGATGTCATACCTGTTGTTTCAACCAGAGGGCAAAGAATCGGTCATAGACAAAATAGCCATCGGAATCACGATAAACAAGGTACTTTTCTGTAAGTACGGTTAGAGCAGTCTTTATGCTGCTGGCACTTGGAAGTTCATACTTTCTTATGAACTCACCTGCTTGCGGACTCTTCACGCGACCAGCCTTGGCAATGGCTTTCAACAAAGAAAATTGGTTGTCGGTCAAAAATAGCACGAGACCCTCGTATTGCATACTGTTTCTGTAAATAATATGCTGTATGGCATCCCTTACCTGACACTCTTCACTTATGCTCTTGTCCTGTTCATACAATCTATTCAGTATCTGCTGGATGCTGGCTGTTATACCATCAAACTGCTTATAGATGACATGGAAGATTTCTTTTGACAGGTTTCCCTTCCTTGCCTCGAAAAAGTGGTTGGCAAAGTCGTAATATATTTCTTCGTGTAATGGACAAAGCCACATACCGACAGTACTTTGATAGAAAGGGCGGTCAGGTGAGTTGAATATTTGCGCCATCAGATGTTGCTTACTTCCGGAGAAGATGAAATGGACATTTGGAGCAAACTGTATGTATGAGCGCAATAAAGCCTCTGTTCCTCTTTCCGTATAATAAGTGATTTGTTGGAACTCATCGATGGCAATATATACTTGATGGCGACTTTGTTTAAGATAATCGAACAGGGCCTTTAGGGTCACCTCTGTCTGGGAAGCTTGAATACTGACCGACACAGTGGGCATTCCCGTTATCGGATCAATACTGAACAAGGGACGCCATGAACCGAAAAAATGAAGCAACTTGCGAAGAGCCTGCTTTTCGTAGGAAAAGACATATTGGGCCAAAGCCGTTGCAAACAACTGCACAAAGTCGTGTTGGTTTTTGGTGGGAAAAATGTCGATGTAGATGCAAATCACATCTTTCTCAGTCTTGCGAATGCGATAAAAGGCATTCTTGATGAGTCCAGTTTTGCCAATCCTACGAGGTGATATGAGTGTCGTGTTACGCCCATTCCGGAGGTTGGAGATTAATTCTTCCGTTTCTTCTGTTCTATCGCAGAAATAGTCTGGTCCTGCATATTCTGCCAACACGAAGGGATTCTGAGGTTTCAATCTTTTTTTTGCCATAACATCTACTTCATTGCATTATATTCTACGGATTTTACGTCACGGGATTTACGTGACGGGATTTACGTGACGGGATTTACGTGATGCAAAGATACGATAAAATGTTGGTCATTACAAACAATTTGGGCGGAATCTGCATTTTTTGGACAGATTTCGGCCTTATTCTATTCTGTCTTGATATTCTTTACCGGATTCTCAGAAGCAGCGCGCCAACTTTTCATTAAAAATATTGCCTACTTAATCACCAATACCTCATTGTCCTTAAATGCCTCGTAACCGCTGGTGACGACCCGCTCGCCGGGTTCCAGACCCTCGAGCACTTCATAATACTGCGGATTCTGGCGGCCTATGCGGATGTTGCGGCGGTAGGCCTTGCCGCCGTTTTTGTCGAGCACGAAAATCCACTGGCCGCCCGTGGTCTGAAAGAAGGTGCCGCGGGGGATGAGGACGGCCTGCTCGGGCTGGCCCAGCTCGAGGTCGATATAGTAGGTCTGGCCGGTTCGTATGTTCTCCGGCCGCTCACCGCGGAAGACGAAATCGCAGCGGAACTTACCCTCGCGCACTTCCGGATAGACTTTGCGCACCTGCAGCCGGTATTGTTTGTCGCCTCGCGAAAAGGTGGCCGTCAGTCCCTGGCGCACGCGGTCGATATAGTGCTCGTCGATCTGTGCCTGCACCTTGTAGTCAGAGAGGTCATTGATTTGCCCTATCATCTGTCCGGGCTGTATGCTCTGCCCCAGTTCCACGTCGAGCAGTCCGAGTTCGCCTGTGGCGGTGGCCCTCACCTCGAGCTTGCTCTTGCGCTGCCTCACCAGCATCACGTTCCGCCGCATGTTCTGCAGATTGTCCTCCATCTGATTCATCTGTACAGTCCGGTAGAGGCTGTCCTGTATCAACCGGCGGCCCACCAGCGTGCACTTTTTGGCCGACAGCTGATAGTCCTCCTGCGACTGCACGTAATCTTCACGGTTGATCAGTTTTGCCTCATAGAGACGTTTGTTCTGATCGAAGGTGCGTTGTTTGCGGTGGGTGTCCATTTCCAGTTGCGCCTGCTCGGTCAGGTTGTTGAGCCGGTCTTGCTGCATGGCCACCTGCGTATTGCGCAGCAGGTTCTGCTTCTCCGCCAGTTCCGACTCTGCATTCAGAATTTGCAAGTCGAGGTTGGAGTTGTTCAGGCGCACGATGACATCGCCCTGACGCACCATTGTGCCCTCCTCTACGACCTTCTCCACCACGATGCCGCCCTCCTCGGGCGATATCTGCACCACTTGGATGGGCAGCACCTGACCATTGGTGCGCACATAGTCTTTGAACTCCGCTTTTGTAACCTCGCTCACCGTCAGTTCGTCGGCACTGACTTTCAGCGTGGCGGCGTGATTGCCCAGCACGAGCCAGCCGATGAACAGCATCAGCAAGCCACCACCCGCCATGTATGGCCAATATTTCGCCACCCGCTGGGCCTTGGTTTTCTCTATTACTCTGTCCATATCGCTATTCCCTGATAATATCTCACCAATTGCTCCTTGACCATGGCCATAAGGCGGCACTGCAGCAGCAAAGCCTTCGAATGCAGCAGTTGTGCCGAAGTGGTGCGCAGGTCGATAGCGGTGCTCAGACCTTCCTCATACTGATGGGCAGTCAGACGGTAGGCCAGGCTGTCGGCCTCCACTTTCTTTTCCATCTGCGCCGCCTGCTTCAGATACCCCTGCCAGTCGAGCCATGCCTCGCGGCTGAGTTTTTCCAGTTCGGTCTGTTTCTGCTCATATGCCTCGCAGGCCATCCGGTAATTGTTCTTCGCCCTACGTATGTTTCCCAATGTCTGCAGGCGGTTGAAGAGGGGTATGCTTAGCGTGACTCCCACATACTCTCCCATGTTGCCGCTGAACTGTTTTCCAAAGGAAGGGACCATTTGTGTGTGTAAGGTTTTGTAGTAAGTGGTGCTCAGGCCCGCACTAAGTGAGAGTATAGGGAAAAGGGAGGCACGGGCCTGGCCCCACTCATGTTTGGAGGTTTCTACCTGATATTGCGCCTGCTGCAAGGCTGGATGTAAAGGAGAGCACAAGGGCTGCATGGCAAGCTGTCGGTGAGGATCTGAAATCTCCATCTGACAAGATGCGGGCTTGACACCATCCGCCGGCACAACGACAGCGAGGCTGTCGGCCAACGGATATGCCATCTCCTTTTTAAGTTCCAACAAGGCGGTGGCAAGGAGATTTTGCTGGCGGGTCAGCTCATAGTCGGCCTCTGCCTGTTGCGACTCCACCAATGCCACGTCGGCGGTGCTCTTGCGCCCCACTTCTTCCAGCAGACGGGTTTGCCGCAGCAGCAGTACTGTTTCCTGCAGTTTTTCCCGGGCCATACGGACCATGCCCACACCATACGCCACATCGACGTAGGCCTGCAGCACACTGAGCGCCGTCTGGTCCTGCTGCAGCCTCAGTGCCTGGTGCCCCATCAGCACACTGGCCTTGGCGGCCTTCAGGGCATGCAGGCGGCTGAAACCGTCGAACAGCGGAAACGATGCCTGGATGGAATAGCCATTGTAGAAGGTGCTTACATCGGTATAGCCATTGGTCTCGGGGTCAATCGCCCTTCCGAAGTTGTACTGCGCTCCGACATTGGCGTCTACGGCAGGGAGGAAGCGTCCGGCGGCACTGGTTCTGCCCGCCTTATAGTTGTCGAGTTCCAATTTCGCCAGCTTCACCTCGTGGTTGTGCTCCACGGCATACTGCATGCACTGCATGAGCGTCCAGCCCGGTTGGGCCTCCGTCTGCGCAGCAGAAAATGCCAAGATGACACAGATGATTGTTCTCATACCCTTTTCCTTTTTTTGCACACTGCAAAGGTACGGCACTTCCATGGTGTAAGCACGCTTTTCCGGTCGGGCAGAGAGCTGATTGTCTAAAAATTATACACCCCGACGTATGATTCTTTGACGGTTTATTCGTACCTTAGCCGCCATGAAAAAGTATGGAACCATATTGATAGCCGATGACAACAGTGCTGTGCTCACGGCTATGCGCTATCTGCTCGACTCCACATTTGATCAGATCTTGACCACACCACAGCCCGACGACATACTGAAGATGATGACCCAGCAGCCCGTCGACATGGTATTGCTCGACATGAACTTCACACTCGGTGTGAACAATGGCAACGAGGGACTGTTCTGGCTGCGCACCATCCACAAGCACCATCCCCAGACTCCCGTGGTGCTGCTGACCGCCTACGCAGACGTCGGTCTGGCCGTGAAAGGACTGAAAAGCGGTGCTTCCGACTTCATCACCAAGCCGTGGAACAATGATGAGCTGGTGCGCAAACTGAAAGACGTGCTCGACATGCAGAGCGAGATTGTCACCCTCGATGAGATGGAAGCGCAGCATATACGCCGTGCCATCGACCAATGCCACGGCAACTTGAGCCGAACCGCAGAGATGCTAGGCATCACCAGGCAGACGCTCTACAACAAGATGAAACGGTTGGATTAGTAATTCCATAAAGAAGTGAGAGAAATGATCTGGTTATTGGTTTTTGTCGTTATAGGCATCTTATTTGTATTTTGGGAAGTGCGCAGGCAACGTTCGCTCAAACTTCGTGCACATCTGATGCAAGAGGCCATCCGCAATCACGATTTCACATTCCGCCTTCCTGTAGACGGTCTCCTGCCCGGGGAACGGGCCATGCAGCAAGCACTGAACAAGCTGGGAGAAACCATCCACCAACAAATGAGCCTGAATGAGGTGGAGTCATGGGAACGACTCACGCGGGTGCTGACCCATGAGATGATGAACGCCACGGCCCCCATCACCAGCATCAGTCAGTCACTGCTCGGCCGTGACGATGTGAAAGGCACACCTCTCGAATCCGGCATTCAGGCTATCTTCGACACCAGCCGCCATCTGAACAACTTCGTGGTGAACTACCGCAAAATGTCGGAGCTGGAGAAACCTGTGCTGGCCGACGTACCACTCCGCCCCTTGCTCAATGATGTCTGTAGCGCCTATCCTGGACTTCATTGGGAGGTCAATGTCTCCGCGGGCATGAAGGTGCGTGCCGATGCCGGCATGTTGCGGCAAGTGCTGATGAACCTGGCAAAGAATGCGGTGGAGGCTCAGGCCAAGAGAATGGTGATACGACAGACAGAGGAGCCGGCAAACAATCAGCAGTTGAAGCTCTACATAGGCAATGACGGCCTGCCCATCCCCGCAGAGAACCGCCAGTCGCTCTTTGTTCCATTCTTCACCACAAAGCGGGGTGGAAGCGGCATCGGCCTTTCTCTAAGCCGCCGTATGATGATACAGCAAGGCGGCATGCTCGAACTGGCCGAAAAACAACAGCCTGCATGCCGGGCTGGTTTCAACCTCACCATCCTGATTCCACGACAAAAACAATAGAGCAAAGAAACGAAAACTCAGCCATTGACAAGGGCTGTAAGCGTCAGCTCAGCTTTCGTCCTGTCATTTTTGGGCCTTTGACAATAAGCCACTGATTGTGGCAGACAAATTGCGTAGCTTCTTTCTATAATACCTACATAGGTCTTGAAACCTCGAAATATTGGCTTTTTCCAGACACTGCTTGTATTTTCTGTCCAGCTCCTCTTTCTGAAAGCCTGCTGAGAAGTGCGGATGGTACACCAGCTCATAAAAAGAAGGCAAAGGTTTGTAACCCACCTTCTTATATAGTTCCAATGTCCTTACGCGCACATCAAGAAGGCCGTCAAGCATCAGATGATTTCTCTTTTTGTCGGTCTGGCTTCCCTTTGTAGGCTTGAAATACATATAGAGCACATCACTCTCTACAGCAATGGTGCGAGCATGGTAACTACAATACAGACAGAACATCTTGTCGTTGGTGGCCGGCAACTCGTCGAAAGTGATATGGTTGGCATCAACCATTTCCCTCTTTACCATGCGTGTCCAAGGAGTCCATACACTATAGCGCAGACGCAATTCAGCATTGGGAAGATTATTCCTGCAGCCTTCTATCAGTTTAGATACGCTATGAGGCGCTGATTCCCCTATCTCATTAAAAACACTTGCATTCAGATACACAATATCCGTTGTATCATCATCGGCATATTTATCAAGAAACTTTGACAAATTGTCGGTATAATAATCATCAGCATCGGCAAACAACAACCATTTGCCCTTGGCATGCTTCAAACCGACGTTTCTTGCACGGCCAGCCCCTTTCGACGACGACGCATCGAGCAGCACCACTTCCATCCCTTTACGCTCAAGCGACGGCTTCTTGTCCTCATCACTGTTGTCATCCACAACGATAATCTGCACATCGTCGCGCACCGGAATGCTGTCCACACAACGCTTCAACAAGTCGGGACAGTTTTTGTGGGGGATAATTATTGTGTAGCTAAACATTTTATCAAATATTCGTTGTTGGTTATAGTATGCAAATCGTACGAAAACTTTATGTGAGACAAATGCTTCTCATAGTAAGACGGGAACTTGTCTTCCCTGATATAGCCATAATATTCTACACTCGGGCGTTTACATACAAACTTTTCTTTATCCAATTTCTTGACAACTCTTGCCGGATTTCCTGCAATAACGCAATATCCTTCCGGAAAGCTCTTTGTCACCACACTGCCGGCGCCCACAATGGTCCTTGGCCCAAGAACGACTCCCGCAAGGATGATGGCAGAACTGGCCAACCAACAATAGTCACCTATTACGGTCTCCTTTCTCACGACCTCATCTTGATTGTACACATCGTGGTTTCCACTGACAATTATGCAGTTAGGGCCAATCCCAACATAATCTCCAATAAATACTTTACCGCGTCCTTGTATCACACAGCCAGGCCGATGCCCTACACGGGCACCTTTGCCGACAATTATCCTCCCCCGCACTTCCGACCTTTCATGAACAGGCCAATATACGTTTTTCCGGAACTTCTGAAACCACCTTTTTTTCAAGAACCTATAAAAGGAACTGCACTCATGATAGACGGAAAAGAAACAAAGATAATCTCTTATGACAGGTATTTTTTTTAATCTCTCCTTCATCTCTTCTTCAACTTTTTTGATATGACAGACCGTGCTTGGTTCTGGATAAACGATTGCTCCTTCTTATCCAGCCCCACAAGCCATATTGTCGCAACAGTGATAATAAAACTGATAATTACAGCTATAAACATGTTGCTTGAAATATACCTGTACGACAGGTAGGAAAGAAGAAGCGCACAGACAAATGTAAGCCAACAGGGCAATTCAGCCTTAAATATGTTCCTCCATACATTATATCGTAAAAGCTTATGGGTAAAATACAGCTCAACGCCACGGCAGCAGAAATCCAAAGCAATATTAACCCATATTCCTGTTAAAGGACTGCCTCCCAACCTCAAGACCAGATAAGCTATGGGCAACGCCAATAATTTCGTTCCACCGGCGAAAATCTGAAAGTTCCTTATGCTTCCCTGTGCCAATATGCTGTTTATCAACAATCTCGACAAGGTGTTGCTCTGTAAATAAACCAACGTCACAGTTACCATGTCTACTGTAAACGGCGGAACCTTGACCAACCATAATTTCAAGACATCTTCGGCCACATTCATCAACGGCACCGTGAATATCATCATCATAAAGAAATACAAACGACTGCCATGTAACATCAGGCTGTGTGTTCGGTTTATGTCTTTTTGGGCGACCGACTTGGTAAGCTGTGGCTGAATAGATACTGAAAAGTTGCCGGCAAACTGGGTTATTGCATGTTGGACCTGATTACAGATACCCTTGGCGGCATTGACAGACACACCAAAAAAGATATTGAGGAGGATGTCGATACCCTGGTTGCGAAGCACCATCGAACCCTGCCCCAACAGGTTCCAGCCTGCAAAGCCAAACATCTGCTTGAAAAGATCTCTGTCTATATGGAGCGTGACATTCCTTCCCTCGGGGAAATTCTTCCTGCCATACAAATAATAGATGAGCCACAGAAAGGCTGTCACAGCCATCTGCAAAACAGCATACACCACCAGTCTGTCACTTCCACATATAAGTAGATACAAGGCAAACAGCAACTTCAGGACCCCTCCCAAGATGCTGATGAGTGCAAAGGCAGACATACGCTCATGGGCAATTATCAAAGCATTGTACGGAACGATTATCATGCCGAAGAACAACGTGATTATGCTGCTCTGCAACACGATACCCGCCACGCCCATACGGCCCTCTGGAATATTCAGCTGATTATACAGCATATATATTCCCACAATCTCCAATAGGGCAATAATAATGACACCCAGAACAATATGAAGCGTCAGACTGTTGGAAAAGACCTTTTTCAGCCACGCTGCATCCCTTTTACCAAGTGCGAACGTAATAAATCTTTGTGATGCCGACGCAAGCGTTCCGCTCAACATGCCGAAAAGCCCCACAACGCCACCAACAACATTATAAATGCCATAGTCGTCCACTCCCAATGCATCCAGAACCACTCTTGATGTGTACAGATTGATGAACAGCAAAAGTACCGAACGGATGTATAGGAACAACGTATTCTTTGCTATACGCTTATTATTTTGGCTGTCGGACATAACTAAAGTTGCTTGTTAAATAGTGTATATGAAGACCGTTGATTATTTCTTGAAGGTGCAAAGTTAGTGATTTATTTTAAATTACACTCATAATCGGGTGCCTTTTTGCAATTCTGCATGATAAGGCAAGATTGGGGCGTCATTATAAACGAAAAGGTGTGGTACCAACTGATTTAGTTCGGTGCCACACCTTTTCAGAATGGTTTAACAGTATGCTTAGTACTTCACCACCTTCTTTCCCGACTGGATATAGATGCCTCTCTGAGGCTTCGTCGTCTTGACGCCGGTAACCGTATAGTAGGTGTCAGACTGCTGTTCACTCTCAGCAACCGTTTCTATGCCGTCAACGCCCTCGTCCTCAAAACTAATCTTGAACGTGTTGGTGCCTGCGCTGAACAGACTGGACGGCAGCTGCAGATAGGCTTTATTGGCAGCAAAGGGTCCATCCTTCGAGAGTCTTGAGAAATTGGGCTGCCCACCCGACGAAGTCAGGATAAGATTGGTCATGTCACCCTCCGTCATGGTCAGGAATATCTCCTCAGTGGTACCGACAAGCATATTCACCAAGAAATTGGAGGAGACGGTGGTGGGAATCTGATAAGAACCGGGATTGCCCATGATGAACAGGCCGGTTTCTGACGGGGCATCTTCCACCCTAACGGCTTTTATCTTACCTGTAGAATTGTTGTAGCCGCAGATGATGAAGGCCTTGAATCCCTCTACATCCTCAAAGTTGAGGTCGAAATTGGAGCAGTAGGTAGCGAAGCCGGCAGAAGAGATATTGACCGTCACATAGTCGGGCACGGTGTCGTCGGTGCTGAGATAGACAACCTCCGGTGCCGTAAGCGTGGTGTTGAGCACAAGATAGGCGGTATTGGGAACTATCGTGGTCTGCAGATTGCCTTCAGATGTATAGAATCCCGATTCCGACTGGTGTGTCTGCAGCAGATACTTCTCGTTGGAGGTGCTGAGAGCGGCATAGGTGCCGTGGAGCAGACCATTGACAAGATAGTCGGGAGCGGTGGCATCTCCCTCCACTTTCTCGCCGATGAGCAGATACCTGCCGGGGGTGCCCTTTACAAGATAGGGCTTGTTGGGCTCGACAGTTGTCACGGTCTCCAACTTAGCCCGGCTGTTCTCTGCCACAAAACCCGTGACATTGAACAGTTCTATTCCCTCAGGTATCTCAAACTGGAAGGGCACACACAACGTGGTCCACCCCGACTCGGGAACCTGCAGGCTGAACGACGCCATCTCGGCAGCGGGGGTATATTTCATCCACATGTCAAGATACTTCAGATGCTCGGGCACCCAGGTGTGTATACGGTCTATGCCGTCGGGGCAGCCGTATTGCACAAAAGGATACACACCGGTTGTAGTGCCGGTAGCCTCCCATATTCTGAAGGCTGCCCTGCAGAGGTCGCCGGCTTCATAGGTGGTATTGGCATTGTAGTCCTGCGCCTTCGAGTAGACAACGTTGTCCCATTCGTGCGGCTGCCAGTTGGGATTGCACACGGTCTCTTGCGTGAAGGGGGTGCCGGACCACTTCTCAAACTCCCTGTCATAGTTGTCCTCGCCCACACTGTAATACCAGTTGTCGAAAAGCGATACCACACCTTCGGCTGTAAGCAGGCCCCGGTTGCGGATATCGGCATAATAGGCATAGATGTCTTCCAGGAAGTAGTTGTTTACAAACGACAAGGGATCCTTGGTAGTTTTCCAGTTCTTTTTCGACAGATAGCCAAGAGCGTAGTTCTCTGGAGGGAACTGCGTGAAATAATTGGTATGATAACCGAAGGTGGCATCCAGGTCGTAGGGGGCGACGAACCATTTGTAGCCGTCGTAGGTGAACCACTGCCAGTTGCGCTTGAGGCCGTCAAGATTGTTGATGAGCAGGTTGTGGATAATGTAGTCGATAATGCTCGGTACATCGAAGCGCTTGGCGAACTCCGCCCTGATGGTTTCCTTGCTCGCACCCGATTCGACCAGAGCCCTCAGGTCGAACCAGTGGTCGCGGAGCTGCTCTATGCCGTGCTTCGTTGCGGCGGTTATAAGCTTGGCCTCCTTCACACTCTCATCGTCAGTATCAAGATCGTAGTAGGGCGAAGTCTCGTCCATCAGCTCTTTGGGAGCATCACCATTGTACTCGGATCCGTCCATGTTGTAGAGCGTCTTGGGCGACCTCACTTCGAAGGCCGTCCAATGGATGTCGGTGGTGGCAAACAAGTACGTGCTATTGATATTGCCGTCAATATGTATATGCTGTGGATTGTTCTTGTCGAGATTATAGTTTTTACGGTGTTTCTTCAGCTGCCAGGAATACACACCGTAGAAATCGCCGTTCACATACACAATAGCGGGGAATCCGTCGGGGGTGCAGCGGGCCTCTGCATCGGGTTTGGCTATCTCGGCTCTGTTCCAGGGTCTCTCACCGCGGCCAGCGATAATCATATCGTATACCTTGTAGCCGATGGCGCCTGTTCCGCGGAATTTATCCAAATAGTAAGCTTTAATGTGGAAGGCATCCTGTTTCACCCAGTCACCAATTTTGATGTCAGGGGTCTTGTCACCTATCCACTCATCCTCGCAGAAATCAAGTGCATAGTTTTTCTTGGGCCAGGTTGTGGAACTTTTGCCCTGCAGATTAATCAAGACACGCTTCTTGAAGTAATTGCCCTGACCGTCGTAGAACTCCACCCACGCATGATAGTTGGAGGTCTTCCTTGGAGGGAGGTTGTTGATGCCGCTGATATTGACATAGGCACAAGCAGGCATTCCGATATTGATTTTTTTCTGGTCGCTCAGGTCGGTGAGGTCGTCCGAGTCAAATCCCAGCCGTGCAATGTCCTGCTCAAACTGGCTCGGACTTTCATCCTGGGCTACCGCAGTATTGCAGAATGCCAATAAAAGAGCAATAAAACTCAAAAGTTTGAAAGTGGATACTATTTTCATAATTCTTATTTAGTTTTTTGGCTTGATTTTATCGATTTTTACGATTCAAAAGACAGTCAATGTTACAATCATTTTACAAAAATACTACATTATTATTATTAACAATGTCGCACTGCACAATAATCGCTGAATATTCCACAAAAAGTATACGTTTTTTACATACTTTAACAGTTTAAAATCAAGATTGGAGCTTTTCGCTTCCGCAATTGTAAATGATTAATAATCAGTTTTAGCCTATCTCGAAAAGTTATATGAATCTAATGCAAAATTAGGGCTATCCAACGAAACACATTTGTATAAATCAAGCATATAATTGTCTATATAAAGCATATAAATAAAATCGGAGACAAAGCAGCTACACTGTCATGATATGCCGGCCCATATTTCAGAAAGAGCAATGAAAGGAGGGGGAGATGGAAAAGAAATAAGGAAGGAGAGGTAGTCCCACCGAGAATCGAACTCGGATCTAATCTTTAGGAGAGACTTGTTCTATCCATTGAACTATGGGACCGCACTTTAAATTTTGCGATGCAAAGGTAGTCAATAGCCAGTGAAAAACCAAATTATCGGCTGATTATTTCTAAATTAAGGACAAAACGATTATTTTTGCAAAACGATTCCATCAAACGGTATGAAAACAAAAATACTTTTCGTGTGCCTCGGCAATATATGCCGCTCTCCGGCTGCTGAAGGCATCATGCGCCACCTCACAGAACTGAGAGGCGTGGAGCAGCTCTTCCATGTCGACTCTGCCGGCATAGGCAACTGGCATGTGGGCCAACTGCCCGACAGCAGAATGCGGCGCCATGGTTTGCGCCACGGCTACCACTTCGACCACCACGCCCGCCAGATATGCCGCGACGACTTCGCCCGCTTCGACCTGCTCGTGGGCATGGACGGAGAAAACCTGCACGATATGGCCCTGCTTGCTCCCGACAAGGCCTCGCGCAAAAAAATAACCGACATAGCACAGTTTCTGCGCCACCATCCCCACTTCCGCACCGTGCCCGACCCCTACTACGGCGGCGAGCAAGACTTCGAGACGGTGATAGAACTGCTCGAGGATGCCTGCGAGGGACTCCTCGACCACCTGATGAACCCTAACCATTAGACCCATCAAAAAAAGAATCATGAAAAAGACCCTCTCCACACTGCTGTGGCTCATGCTGGCCATGGGCATACAGGCAGCCAACACCAAAACCCTCCCCGCCTGCGACAAGGGCGTGACTTATATAGGTCGCACCGCCGTCAACAACGACCAGAGCGTGAGCTATGACTGGGTAGGCACCTATCTGGAAACCGACTTCACCGGCGGATGGATAGCCGCTGACATCTCCGAGGCCGGCACCAGCTACCACAATGTGTTCATCGACGGACAACTGAAGGAGAAAATCTGCATCACCGGCACCGCGCCGCAACGCATCGTGCTGGCTCAGAACCTGAGCAAGGGCACCCACCGCCTGCGCCTGCAGAAATGCACCGAGGGCGAGAACGGCTGCACCACCATCCATGCCTTCGCCGTAAAACCGAACGGCACCCTCTCGCCGGTGGCACGCCCTGAGCGGATGATAGAGGTCTACGGCGACTCCTACACCTGCGGCTACGGCACGGAGAGCGAGAAAGCTACCGACCACTTCCTGCTGGAGACAGAAAACTGCAACAAAGCCTACGGCTGCATCATAGCCCGCTATTTCGGTGCCGACTATGCCCTTGTGGCCCACTCGGGGCAGGGCATGGTGCGCGATTACGGCGACAAAGATCAACTCTCCAAAGTGAACATGTCGACCCGCTACACGCAGGTGTTCGACGCCCACGGCACCCAGCCCTACTCCTTCAGAGCCTACACCCCACAGCTCGTCATCATCAATCTGGGCACCAACGACTTCTCGCCCACCGCCATCCCTACCGACGAGCAGTATGTGGGGGCCTACCAACGCATGATACAGCACATCAAGGAGATGTACAAGGGGGTGAAAATACTATGTGTGACGCCACACTCGGCCAACCGCTATCTCTCGGCCTGCATTGACCTGCTGGCCAAGCGCGTCTACGGCGACCCTGATGTGTTCATGGCCAATCCGCTCACCGACATCGTGACCGAAGCACGCGACATGGGAGCCGACTGGCACCCCAACTACCAGGGTCAGAAAAAGATAGCCATGTGCCTCATTCCGCAAATCTCGGCCATCATGGGATGGAACCTCACCGATAAGCCTGTGGAATGAACATCAACATCCATCCGCTCCCCACATCCACACGCCCTCCTGAGAGGCTGAACAATCCGTTCGGCTATGTGCCCCATCCGCTCTGCCTGCAGGCTGCCCGACTGACGGAGGACTACCTGCAGACACAGACAGCATGGCACGACGAACTGGAACGGGGCAAGATGTTCGGGGTGCTGGTGGTGGAACAGAAAGACGGAACGACCGGTTTCCTGGCCGCCTACTCCGGACTGCTGGCCAACCGAAACGACTGGCCCTTTTTCGTGCCGCCCGTGTTCGACTTCCTGCAGCCCGAGGGCTACTTCAAACAGGAGGAGGCCCGCATCACGGACATCAACCGGCAGATGAAAGTCATCAAGGAAAGCCGCCTGGTGGAAGAGAGCGAGGCACGGCTCCAGGCACTGCAAAAGGAAAAAGCGGCGGCCGTGGAAGCCTACCGCCTGCAGATGGAGGCCGCCAAGAAGGAGCGTGACCGCATACGGACCGACATACAACGGGGCATCCTGCCCGAAAGCGAGGAGCAGAGACTCATCGCCGAGAGCCAGTTTATGAAAGCCCAACTGCACCGCATCAAAAAAAGTTTCGCCCCCCTGCTGCAGCAGGAAGAGGAGGCGCTGCTCCGCACCCGAAATTTGTTGCAAGGTTTGCAACAGGAACGTCACAAGCGGTCGGATGCCCTGCAGCGGTGGCTCTTCGACCGCTTCGTGGTGCTCAACGCAAGAGGCGATCACGCCACACTCACCCAACTTTTTGCCGACACACCGCAAGGCACGCCTCCGGCTGGGGCGGGAGAGTGCTGTGCGCCCAAGCTGCTGCAGGCCGCTTACCTGCTGCAGGTGCGCCCGCGCTGCATGGCCGAGTTCTGGTGGGGAGCCTCACCCGTGGGCGAGATTCGGCACCACCGGCAGTTCTATCCTGCCTGCACCGGCAAGTGCCGCCCCATTCTCCACTTCATGCTGCAGGGACTGGATGTGGAACCGCTTTCCACACCTGAAGACCAAGGCTCGCTGCAGCCCACCGTGCTTTTTGAAGACGACAGCATCGTGGTGGTAGACAAGCCGGCCGGTCTGCTCTCCGTGCCCGGCAAGACCACCAACCACTCCGTACAGCAGTATCTGGCTCGGAGATATCCGCAGGCCGAAGGTCCGCTCATCGTGCACCGGCTCGACATGGACACCTCGGGCATCATGGTGGCCGCCCTCACCCTACCGGCCTATCACCACTTGCAGCGGCAGTTTGCCGCCCACAGCATTAAGAAGAGGTATGTGGCTCTGCTCGACGGGACGCTGCCGCCCGACAGGCTGCGTGAAGGTGTAATAAGTCTGCCCCTTGCGCCCGACCTGACCGACCGTCCCCGCCAGCGGGTTGACTTCGACCATGGCAAGGCGGCCGAAACACGCTATCAGGTGGTGGAGGAACGCGGCCACGAAACCCGCATCCTGCTATGGCCGCTGACGGGCAGGACGCATCAGCTGCGGGTACACTGTGCCCACAGCCAAGGCCTGGGCACGCCCATCATGGGCGACCCGCTCTACGGCCGGCATGCAGAACGCTTGTTCCTGCATGCGCAGTGGATAAAGTTGGTGCATCCGGCCACAGGCCGGGAAGTGGAATTTTCGGCAGAACCGGCATTCTAATCAGAATGCGGCGGGCGGCTATCCCCCTATCACACTCAGATAATTCTCCAGCGGAATGCCACGGTTCTTGTCGGCATTGTCCTTGTTCTTCTCAATGAGCTGGGCCACGGCATCCATGGCGCGGCGGGTGGCCGGCTGCAGCTGCACGCCGTTGAGCAGATGGCCGATGAGCACCGCCGAGAAGATGTCGCCGGTGCCGGGGAAATGTACTGGTATCTCCTCGTAGGGCAGTGCGAAGTAGGCATCCTCATCGGCATGGTAGCCCACCACCGAGGTCTGTCCGTCGACACGGATGCTGGTGATGAGCACCGAGCGGGCACCGATGCGGCGCAGCTGGTCGATGAGCGTGCGGGCCCCCGCAGCGTCCACGCCGTCTGCACAGTAGGGGGTGTCGGTGAGATAGCAGGCTTCTGTATAGTTGGGATAAGTGAGATGGGCCACGGCCACCATCTCGCGCATGCTGTTGATGGTGGCGGGGGTCACGCCATTGTACAGGTGTCCTTCATCACCCATGATGGGGTCTACAAACACCGTGGTGCCTTGCGAGGCCTGCTCCAGGCAGTAGTCGGCCACGATACGCGCCTGCCGCTCCGACACGATGAATCCCGTGGCGATGGCGTCGAAACGGAAACCCAGCTCCTTCCACACAGGAAAAACGCCCGTGATATAGTCGGTGGTGTCCAAAATGTTGAATTTCCCATAGTCGAGTGTGTTCGACACAAGGGCTGTGGGCAGGTTGTAGACGGGCAGTCCCATATACGAGAGGATGGGCAGCATGGCAGCCGTGGCCACCTTGCCATAACCCGCCATATCATTGATAAGAAGTATCTGTTTGGACATACACGATAATTTTTGGCCGCAAAATTAGACAAAAAAAGGCAGAAAAGGCCCGTTTTCCGTTTTTTTTCGTTAAGTTTGCCACACATAGTCAACTACCATCATGAAAAGAACCTGTCTGCTACTCCTTTTATGCCTCACCACGGCACTTTCACAGGCACAGCCCATCGACCGCAAGGCGGTGGTGATGCGGAACAACCCGTTTGTCAAAAGCATGGACCCGCTCTCCTCGCTCACCGTGGGCAACGGAGGCTTCGCCTTCACCGTCGACGCCACCGGGCTGCAGACCTTTCCCACTGCCTATGCCAAGGGGGTGCCCCTGGGCACCATGAGCGACTGGGGATGGCACTCTTTCGACAATCCGGAGCAGTACCGCCCCGAGGAGGCGCTGAAGGCTTACGACTTCGGCCACGGCCATCAGGAGCTCTACGCCACACAGTTCAAGGAGGAGGGACGCGCCAAGGGAGCCTCCGAATGGTACCGCCAGAACCCGCACCGCCTGCACTTGGGATGCCTGGGGCTCGGACTTCCCGACCCCGCACGGGTGACCGGCATCGAGCAGGTGCTCAACCTGTGGACGGGCATCATAGACAGCCGCTTCACCTATGAGGGTGTGGCCTACCACGTGCAGACCGTGTGCCATCCCACCCGCGACATGGTGGCCGTGCGCATAGAGGCCGACGGTCCAAAGACCATCCGCCTGCAGTTTCCCTACCCCACCGGGCAGCACAGCGACGATGCTTGCAACTGGGAGGAATGGGAGAAGAACATGAGCAGCTTCGAGGGGCGGAGCAGCGCCGACTGCGACACGCTGAAGCGGGTGCTCGACGGCAAGTCGCGCTTCGACGAGGCCGACTACTATGTGGCGCTCCACTGGGAGGGCAGCCACCATTATGTGAACCTGTGCGGCGAGCATCCGCTGTGGAACATGCAGGAGTGGACCTGCACCGACCGGAGCGTGGCACTGACTTGCGAGTTCCTACCCGACAAGGGACACGGCGACAAGCTGCTCACCTTCGACGAGGTGGCAGAAGCCTCGGCCGAGCACTGGCGCGACTACTGGCTGCAGGGCGGCATCATCGACTTTGGCCACTGCACCGACCCGAGAGCGCCCGAGCTGGAGCGGCGCGTCGTGCTGAGCCAGTATCTCATGGCCGTGAACGACGCCGGCGACACCCCGCCGCAGGAGACCGGACTCACCTACAACTCATGGTTCGGAAAATTTCACCTCGAGATGATATGGTGGCACCAGGCGCAGTTTGCCCTCTGGGGACATCCCGAACTGCTGGAGCATACCCTCGACTGGTACTTCCAGGCGGCTCCCAAAGCACGCGAGATAGCGCGCCGTCAGGGCTTCAAGGGCCTGCGCTGGATGAAGATGACCGACCCCAGCGCCACGGAGGCACCCTCCAAGGTGGGCAGTTTCCTCATCTGGCAGCAGCCGCACCTCATCTATCTGGCCGAACTGCTCTACCGCGCCGCCGGCGAGGGCGACCGTCAGCGCCTCGTCGACAAGTTCGGCTCACTGGTGGACGAGACCGCCGCCTTCATGTACTCCTTCGCCACCTACGACAGTGCGCGCGACCGCTATGTGCTGAAAGGGTGCATACCCGCCCAGGAGACCCTGCGCGCCGACGAGACCGTGAACCCGCCCTTCGAACTGTCCTACTGGCGCTACGCCATGCTCACCGCCCAGCAGTGGCGCGAGCGCGGCGGCAAGGCTCGGTGGACAGAGTGGGACCGCCTCATTGACCGCCTCTCGCCCCTCGCCGCCAAAGACAGCCTCTACCTGGCGGCCGAGTCGGCACCGCAGACCTACTCCGATATCCGCTTCACCAGCGACCACATGGCCGTGCTGGGCAGCGTGGGCATACTACCCATGACACCGCAGGCCGACAGCTGCATCATGCGCAACACGCTGGCATGGATATGGGACAACTGGAACTGGAACAAGACCTGGGGATGGGACTATCCCATGACGGCCATGAACGCCGCACGCATGGGAGAACCGGAAAAGGCCGTCGACGCCCTGCTCATGGACAAACGTACCAACACCTATCTGGTGAACGGACACAACTACCAGGACGACCGCCTGCGCATCTACCTGCCCGGCAATGGTGGCCTGCTCACCGCCGTGGCCATGATGTGCGCCGGATGGGACGGCACCACCACAGGAAATCCGGGATTCCCAAAAAACGGACAGTGGGATGTGAGATGGGAAAATCTGCTTCCACTACCCTGACACGTCTGGCCGTATGATGAGAAAACGTACCTGCCTCGCGTGTCTGGCCGCCGTGCTGCTCTTGGGCGCCGCCGTGCTGCTCTACCGCACATGCCGGAAGAGCGGCAGCACCGTCCACTCTATCCTGCCCCCCACCGTGCAACTGCATGAGGGCGATGTGGTGTTCCGCCGCGGCGGGGGCATGACCAGCCAGGCCGTGCTCCTGGCCGACAAGAACGGCTACTACTCGCACTGCGGCATCGTGGTCGACTCGGCAGGCAGTATGCTCATCGTGCACGCCGTGCCAGGAGAGCCTGATTACGAGGGCGACCCCGACCGGGTGAAGGCCGACCGGCCGGCCACCTTCTTCAGCAGTGTCTATGCCAATGCCGGCGAGGTGTGCCGCGCCGACAACGATTCCACAGCCCGCACGGCGGCGCGCAGGGCATGGGAGATTTACCGCAGGCGAGTGCTCTTCGACCACGACTACAACAGCAACGACACCACCCTGCTCTACTGCACCGAACTGGTGCACCTGGTCTACAGCGAGGCGGGCTGCACACTCTGCGGCGCCCCCACCCACCGGTTCGACCTGCCGGGACTGCACTGCGTGTGCTGGCTGCCCTCCGACCTGCATGCCTCGGCGCACCTGCGCTCCATCGCAAAGTTCTGAATATCACCCTTTTATAAAAACAACAGATTATCCATTAAAAACGGTTACAACTATGAGAAAGTATGTATCAATAACCCTTCTCTGCCTGATGGCCCTCATCATGGCCTCATGCAGCAAGAACACCCCCTCGGGTGCCGTAGAGAAAGCGCTCACTGCCCTGCAGAAGGAAGACTTCAAAGGTTATGTAGACCAGCTCTATGAGCGGAAGTCGAACAAGACTCCGGAGGCCATAGCGCAGGAGAAAGAGCAGTTTGCCCAACTGCTCAAGGAGAAATACGCCCAGAACCCCAACGGCAAGATGTCTGACTTCAAGGTGCTGAGCGAGGAAATCATCAACGACTCCACCGCCAAGGTGCAGGTGGAGCTGAGCTTCGAGAAAGGCAAGAAGGAGACGGAGAACTTCACCTGCCGCACCGATGAAAGCGGCAAATGGAGGCTGCAGCAGAACAAGTGAGCACACCAGGAGCCATACTGTCACTCCAGCAGCAACGCATGCTGCTGGAGTTTGAATACCAACACGAAAGGGAGGCTTTCCGCCAGCAGACGGAGAGCATGGGCGTGGAGCGCAAGGTGAAACGGGGCGATGCCTGGTATCCCGTGCGCACCGGTCGCTCTTACTACAACTCGCTCAACCAGCTGGTCATGGAGCTTTACCGCACCGGCGACGAGGAGATAGAACACAACTTCGAGTACGGACGGCCCGTGTGCTTCTTCCAGATGCGCGACGACGGGCACGGACGACTGGTGCCCAAATACCTCAACTTCAACGCTACCGTGAGCTACGTCGACGGCGACCGCATGGTGGTGATGCTCGACAATGGTGACCAGGCCGTCACCCTGCAGAATGCCGAGCGGCTGGGCGTGCAGCTTTTCTTCGACGAGACCACCTACCGCCTCATGTTCGACGCGCTCGACCGCACCATGCGGGCCAAGAACAACCGGCTGGCCACCCTACGCGACCTCTTCTACTCGCACACGCCATGCGCCTGCTTCACCTTTCCGCCCATCCGCTTCCCGTGGCTCAACAGCACACAGGAGAAAGCGGTGAACGAGGTGCTCCGGGCCAAAGACGTGATGGTGGTGCACGGCCCTCCCGGCACCGGCAAGACCACCACGCTGGTGGAGGCCATCTGCGAGACACTGCGCCGGGAGAACCAGGTGCTGGTGTGCGCACAGAGCAACATGGCTGTAGACTGGATTTCGGAACAGTTGGTGGACCGCGGCGTCAACGTGCTGCGCATCGGCAACCCCACCCGCGTGAATGACAAGATGCTCTCCTTCACCTACGAACGGCGGTTCGAGGCGCATCCCGACTATCCTCAACTGTGGAGCATACGCAAGGCCATACGCCAACTGCGGTCGCAACGCAAGCGCGGCGAGTCGTACCACCAGCAGCTCGACCGCCTGCAGGGCCGCGCCGCCGAACTGGAGATACGTATCAACAGCCAGCTCTTCGACGAGGCGCGCGTCATCGCCTCCACCCTCACCGGGTCGGCCAACCGGCTACTCGACGGGCAGAAATATGCCACCCTTTTCATCGACGAGGCGGCACAGGCCCTGGAGGCAGCCTGCTGGATAGCGGTGCGGAAGGCATCGAGGGTGGTGCTGGCCGGCGACCACTGCCAACTGCCGCCCACCGTGAAGAGCATGGCGGCGCTGAAGGGCGGCCTGGGCACCACACTGATGGAGCGCATCGTGGGCAACCATCCCGAGGCCGTGGTGCTGCTACGCACACAGTACAGGATGAACGACCGCATCATGCGCTTCTCGTCCGACTGGTTCTACGGCGGCCTGCTGGAGAGCGCGCCGCAGATCAGGCACCGCGGCATACTCGACTACGACAATCCTATGGTGTGGATAGACACCTCGCAGATAGAGGGCGACGAGGTGTACCAAGAGCAGTTTGTGGGCGAATCGTTCGGCCGCGTGAACAAGGCGGAGGCCGACCTCACCCTGCAGACACTCGAGGACTACTTCCGGAAAATAGGCCGCCAGCGCATTCTCGACGAGCGCATCGACGTGGGGGTCATCTCTCCCTACCGCGCCCAGGTGCAGTATCTGAGGAGCCAACTGCGCAAGAAAGAGTTTTTCAAGCCTTACCGCCACTGCATCACAGTGAACACCGTCGACGGGTTCCAGGGGCAGGAGCGCGACATCATCCTCATCTCGCTCGTACGTGCCAACAGCGAGGGGCAGATAGGGTTCCTGCGCGATCTGCGCCGCATGAATGTGGCCATCACCCGGGCCCGCATGAAGCTCTTCATTCTGGGCGACGTCCCCACCCTGACCCGACACCCCTTCTACCGCAAGCTCTACGAGTTTGTCTGCGAGGGGGAGAACGATTTCTAATCCGCCAGCTATCAACAAGAACATATCATCCGACAGAAAAAATGTTGCAACGAGACTATATCATGCGGCTCATAGCCGAGTTTTTCAAGACACTGGAGCGCCTGCTGCATAAACGGGAGCCGGAGAAGCGGCGCGAGGCGCTCGAAGACATGTACCGGCAGTATGTGGGCGACTACTCCTTCTTCCACACCGCCGACATCGACTCCATCATGCATGAGATGGAGCGCTTTGCGGCCGACGAGCGCATCTACCGCCTGGAGATGCTGGCCGAACTGCTGTATGTTGACGCCGACCTCTCGCCTTACCCCTTCAACCAGGACCTACTGCAGAAAGCGCTCATCCTGTTCCGCTATATCGACGCCAACGGACGCACCTACTCGCTGCAGCGCATCCAAAAAATAGCCGACATAGAGAAAAGGCTCTCTGCCGCCGAACGGCCCTCATGACCGCCACCCACGACATGACCACGGGGAGGCCCTCACGCAGCATTCTGCGCTTTGCCCTCCCCTTGACGGCAGGCTACCTGCTGCAACAGCTATACACCGTGGCCGACGCGGCCATCGTGGGGCAGCAGCTCGGCGTGCAGGCGCTGGCGGCCATCGGCGCATCATGGTCGGTCATCTTCCTCATCATGGGATTCTGCAACGGGGCCTGCGCGGGATTCGCCATACCCGTGGCACAGGCTTTCGGAGCCGGCGACAGCAGGCTGATGCGGCGCTATGCGGCCACGGCGATGCGCATGGCGGCCTATGTGGCAGCAGTGCTCACCCTGGTCACCTCGCTCGCCTGCGCCCCCATTCTCAGGATGGTGAGCACCCCGCACGACATCTTCCATGATGCCTATGTGTTTCTGCTGCTCCAACTGCTGGCCATCCCCTTCACCATGGCCTACAACCTGCTGGCCAGTCTGATCAGGGCACTGGGCAACGCCCAGCAGCCTTTCTACTACCTCATCGCGGCCTCGCTGCTCAACATAGCACTCGACCTGCTCCTCATCGTGGGCATGGGCATGGGGGTGGCGGGCGCCGGCATTGCCACCCTGCTCTCGCAGGCCGTGGCAGCGGTGCTCTGCCTGCGGTTCATACACCGCAGCATGCGCCAGCTGGTACCGCAGAGGGGGGAGTGGAAGGCCGAGCGGCGGCTCACCGCTCACCTGTTGGCCAACGGCATCCCCATGGGGCTGCAGTTTTCCATCACCGGGGTGGGCATCATCATGCTGCAGCGGGCCAACAACGCCCTGGGCACGGTGTGCGTGGCGGCCTTCACCGTCTCCATGCGGGTGAAATATCTCTTCACCTGCGTGTTCGAGAACATCGGGGCCACCATGGCGGTCTACTGCGGGCAGAACATCGGGGCACGCCGGCTGGACCGCATCACCGCCGGTCTGCGCGATGCCCTGCTCATCTCAATGGCCTACTTCCTCATTACGGCCCTCATCATCCAGCCGCTGGCTCCCCGCCTCATGCTCCTCTTCGTAAAACCCGGCGAGACGGAAATCATCGCCCAGGCGGCCCTCCTCATCCGCATCAACTGCTGGTTCTACCCCGCACTGGGGGTGCTCACCGTGCTGCGCTACAGTCTGCAGGGACTGGGATATGCCCGCCTGTCGGTATTCTCGGGGGTGATGGAGATGCTGGCACGCGGCGGGGTGAGTCTGCTGCTGGTGCCGGCGCTTCACTTCCTGGGCGTGTGCTACGGCGACCCGGTGGCATGGCTCGCTGCCGACGCTTTCCTGCTGCCAGCTCTGCTCATCGCCCTGCAACGGGAGCGAAAGCGATAAAAGCACTGTCAATCGACAGAGGTTTCATTTTTTATCCCTACTTTTGCATATCGAAACATCAACACCGGCACAACCATGAAGAAGCTGTTCCCCCTCCTCTGGATGCTCTGCACCCTGACCGCCCATGCACAGACGCCCGACTCGCTGGTGAGCGTCAGGGCCCGCTGGTGCAAGGGCGACACCATGCGCTACCAGTATGAGCAGGCGCAATTCCAGGTCAGCCACCGCGACACGCTCTGCACCGACTATTCCTGCCAGACGATGACCTTCGTGGTGTGCGACTCCACCGACAGGGGGTATCTGCTGGAATATGTGCCCGAACTGACAGCTTCGAAGTCGCCTGCCGATACTGCAAGGCAGGCGCTCCGCAGCCAGTTCGTCGGCGAGCTCAACCGCCTGCACGTGCGTTTCAGGACCGACCGCAACGGCACTGTGGAGCACATAGACAACTGGCGCCAGCTGCGCGACTCGCTGCAGGCCTGCCTGGGCAGGACGCTCGACCAGACCTATGACGCAGGAGCCGGCGCCCTGATGCCCCGCAACCGGCTGGAGGCACTGCTGCGCATGGAGTTCGCCACCGAGGAGAACCTGCGCAACAGTCTGGAGGAACTCGACCTGCTGTTCGGACTGCACGGCATAGCGGCCCCCGTGGGACAGCAGGCCCTGCATCCTACCGCCGACTACCCCACCGAAGGCACCATCACAGCCTCCTACGGCCCCTACGGACGGCAGGGCTACACCCGCGACTACAGCCTGCTCATACAGTCGCGCACGCAGGTGCCGGCCACCGAGGCCAAGGGCATGGCCGACCAGATGATGGATATCGTGATGGCTGACGACCTGATAGGCCGTGTGAACCACCTGCTGGGCGGGGCCGACGACGACCTGCTGCTCAACAACACCGAGGAGTATCACTATTTCTTCAACGGGTGGCCCTGCATGGTGATGCGCCAGCAAAACATCACATACGGGGCGGCCAAAACCATCAAGATGAAACGGGTGGAATGGACCCGACGCTCCTGGACCGAACAGCCCGCCGCCCCACTGCAGGAGAAAAACATGTAGGCCGAAAGGGCTGAAACAGAAAAAATTGTGTACCTTTGCAGCCAAATTGCAAAAAATCAATCACAACGGTTATGAATATCGAGACAGGACTACGCAACTCGGCCATCAAGGCCATTGAGCAACTATACGGACAGACCGTAACGGAACAGACGGTACAGTTTCAGAAAACACGCGCCGGCTTTGAGGGTCACCTCACACTGGTGGTCTTCCCCTTCCTCAAAATCTCACGCAAGCGCCCCGACGAGACGGCCCGCGAGATAGGCGATTGGATGAAGGCCAACGACGATGCTGTGGCCGACTACAATGCCGTGGGCGGTTTCCTCAATCTCATCCTGGGCCCGGCAGTATGGACCGGACTGCTCAACAGCATACACACCGCCCCCCACTATGGCGAGCGCCAGGCCGACAGCCAGTCGCCCCTCGTCATGATAGAATATTCCTCGCCCAACACCAACAAGCCGCTGCACCTGGGCCATGTGCGCAACAACCTGCTGGGCTGGTCGCTGGCACAGATCATGGCCGCCAACGGCAACAAGGTGGTGAAGACCAACATCGTGAACGACCGCGGCATTCACATCTGCAAGTCGATGCTGGCATGGCTGAAATGGGGCAACGGCGAGACCCCTGAGAGCAGCGGCAAGAAAGGCGACCACCTGATAGGCGACTACTATGTGGCCTTCGACAAGCACTACCGCGAGGAGGTGCGCCAGCTCACCGAGCAGTTCACCGCCCAGGGCATGGATGCCGAGCAGGCGGAGAAAAAAGCCAAGGACGAGGCACCCCTCATACGCGAGGCCCACGACATGCTGGTGAAATGGGAGCAGGGCGATGCCGAGGTGCGTGCCCTCTGGGAGAAGATGAACAGCTGGGTGTATGCCGGTTTCGACCAGACCTACAAGGCCCTCGGCGTATCGTTCGACAAAATCTACTATGAGAGCGAGACCTATCTCGAGGGCAAGGCCAAGGTGGAGGAAGGACTGGCCAAGGGCCTCTTCTTCCGCAAGGACGACAACAGCGTGTGGGCCGACCTGACCGATGCCGGACTGGACCAGAAACTGCTGCTCCGCTCCGACGGCACCTCTGTATATATGACCCAGGACATCGGCACCGCCGACATGCGGTTCAAAGACTTCCCCATCGACAAGATGATTTATGTGGTGGGCAACGAGCAGAACTACCACTTCCAGGTGCTCTCGCTGCTGCTCGACCGCCTCGGATTCAAATGGGGCAAGGAACTGGTACACTTCTCCTACGGCATGGTGGAGCTGCCCAACGGCAAGATGAAGAGCCGAGAGGGCACCGTGGTGGATGCCGACGACCTGATAGCCACCATGATAGCCGACGCACGCCGGCTGAGCGAGGACAAGGTGAACAAGCTGGAGAACATCAGTGAGGAGGAGAAAGAAGAGATAGCACGCATCGTGGGAATGGGTGCCCTGAAATACTTCATCCTGAAAGTGGACGCCCGCAAGAACATGCTCTTCAACCCGGAGGAAAGCATCGACTTCAACGGCAACACCGGACCCTTCATACAGTACACCCACGCACGCATTCGCAGCATCCTGCGCAAAGCGGCTGCCGAAGGCATCACGCTGCCCGCCGAGGTGCCCGCCGGCACTCCCGTGGATGCCAAGGAGATAGAGCTGATACAGAAGTTGAGCGACTACGGCAACGCCGTGAGCCAGGCCGGCAAGGACTACTCGCCCAGCGGCATCGCCAACTACTGCTACGAGCTCACCAAAGCCTTCAACCAGTTCTACCACGACTTCAGCATCCTGAAGGCCGAGAGCGAGGAGAAAAAGGTGCTCCGACTGGTGCTGGCCGCCAATGTGGCCAAGGTAATCAAGAACGGCATGGCCCTGCTGGGCATCGAAGTGCCTGAACGCATGTAAACCTGACCATTATGGCCAAACGACAGACGCTGACCAATCCGCCCGACTACCGCCACGACACCGTACTTCCGCTGCCTGCGGAGGTACGGGCCGACGCGTGGGCGGTGGACGCCGCCTGCTCGGGCAATCCCGGGATAATGGAATACCAGGCCATCGACCTGGCCACAGGGGCCCGGGTGTTTCACTTCGGCCCTGTCTTCGGCACGAACAACATCGGTGAGTTTCTGGCCATCGTCCATGCCCTTGCCTTGATGGAGCGCCAGGGAATACAGAAAGTCATCTACTCCGACAGCTACAACGCCATCACCTGGGTGAACAAGAAAAAATGCAAAACCACCCTGGAACGCTCGCCCCGCACCGAACAGCTCTACCAAATCATAGCGCGGGCCGAGAACTGGCTCCGCACCCATGGGGTGCGCACCCCCATCATCAAATGGGAGACGCAGCAGTGGGGAGAGATTCCGGCCGATTTCGGCCGGAAAAAATAAATTAGTTGAAAAAAGCGTTTCCCTAACGACGGGCGAAACGCGCTATCCTATTGCCGTCGACCACTTCTTCCGACAAAAGCACCGCCGCTGAGGGAATTTCCGGAGCAGGCGTTCCGCCACCGACACGGCAGCTGCCCGTCTCCACCCTAATCTCATCCCAAAGGCCCGCCTCGATAAACGAGCGCAGGGTGATGCCTCCACCTTCCACCATCAACGACTGCAGCCCCTGCTCCCGGCAGGCAGCTATCACCTGCTCCATGCCGAAGGAGCGGGAGAGCACCATCTTCACCGGATTGGGACCGCTCCAATAGCGCACATTGAGCTGCGGGTGCTCGCGTTCTTCTGTCACACGGCCCACCACAATGGCCTCATACTCCGCCCGCAACTGATGCACCAGCATGCGCGTGAGCGGTGTCGAGACAGCAGCAGCATGGCCGTGGTCGTCTAAAAAACCGTCGGCCGTCTGTGCCCACTTCAGCAGAATATACGGACGCTGGTGCTGATGGAACGTGAAGAAACGGCGGTTGAGCCAACGGCATTCCGCTTCCAGCACACCTACCGTCACCTCTATACCGGCATCGCGCAGCATCTGTATGCCCCTGCCCTGCACTTTGGCAAAGGGATCCACACACCCTACCACCACACGGGCCACCCCTTTCTTGATAATCAGTTCGGCACAAGGCGGTGTCTTACCGTAATGGGCACATGGCTCCAGACTCACATACATGGTGGCTGCGGGCAAGAGCGCCTCATCTTGCTCACTTACCGACGCAAAGGCATTTACCTCAGCATGCCCCTCGCCACACCGCACGTGATAGCCTTCGCCTATGATACGGCCACCGACCACAATCACCGCACCCACCATCGGGTTGGGGCGGGCTCCGTAAAAGCCGCAACGTGCCAGCTGCAGACACCGCCGCATATACCATTCATCTTTCTCTCGCTGTTGCATACCGCATTTTTTTTGCAAATTTAAGGCAAAAAACATGATTTCCAAACCACTACAACTAAGAAATTCCTGCCTCAAAAATTGAGGCAAAAATACATTTTTACATTATTCCGCATATTTCACATTTTTCACACCATCTAAAGTGCTGATAAACAACACTTAAGCAATGTGTAAAAAGTGAAATGAAAGTTTTCCATTTTCTTTACATTATTTATTTAGTTTTTCTTTATATTTGCAATCAGAATATAAAAATCTAAGAACACTTTAGAAATAGGAAACGATGTTACGACGAGCAAACCCAATGGAGACGTAGTATTACAACCTGGAGCCAATATCTTCATTTCAAAGGGAAATGGTATTACAATAAAGAATGGCTTTGAATGTAAGATAGGGGCATCTTTCACTGTTGAGTAACCATTACTTCTATTTGAAATTCTTTAACAAAACATTCTTCACTAATGAAAACACTGACATCATTGATATTTAGCTTGCTCCTCATTTCCATAACTGCTGAAAAAGCTGTCGCCTCAGAGACACTGCTGCAGGAAGGGAAGGTGTGGAACTATGTGCTGCACCATTATAGATGGAAGGCCCTGTTACAGAGTCTGCACCACCGACTGTTATGAAAGTGGTGCGGAGCGGTCTGTGCGTTACATGTACGAGGAGGAAGGAAGGGTGTACCAAATGGCCAGCCATAGCACCATCATTCTTTACGACTTCTCACTGGACGAAGCCACCGGTCTCACGGATGATATACTTCACTCAGGCTGGTGTCCGGAAGACTGCCAGGTGAGTAAGACCGACACCGTTTTCGTGAAGGGGCATTACCGCAAGCGCATCGAACCCCGTCAGTGACGGAAAACGCTATGAGTTTGTCTCCTGCTATATGGACGGCGAGTGCCTTTTTGAGAAAGACGATTTCTATGCTCCTGGAGTGACGGATGGCATTCAAAAATATGAACGGGCTGTTCATCAAGAAGGTGAAATCTACGACCTTCAGGGCCGTAGGCTGAGCAAAGTACCCGCCGAAGGGCTCTACATCCGCGGTGGAAAGAAATATCTCGTGAGGTAAGGCCTTACAACTTTCTACACGACATATCCCACGGTCCCGGCGGGCGGCAAAGGCTGCACCGCCGGGGCTTTTCCTGTCTGACGCACCGCATACTTTGCGGGGGAAGTGCAAATCGGCGGGAAAGTTTGGTTATTCGGTCGGAATCCATTATTTTTGCAGTCAGGTTCACGATAAAAACAACATGAAGAGAATACTCCCACTCCTGCTCCTATTCCTGGCCTTTGCGGCCTGCACGGAGACCGTGCACCATGCCAAAGCCCTCGAGGAGGCCGAGGCACTGCTCGGCAGCCGCCCGGAGGAGGCTCTGCGCATGCTCGACTCGATAGGACGGCTGGATGGCAGCATGGGAAAGAAGGAGCGCATGCGCCGGCAGCTGCTGAGACTCACGGCGCAAAACAAATGCTACGTTCCCTTCAAAAGCGACAGCGCGGCACTCGAGGTGGCCGATTACTACGACCGCCACGGAACAGCCAACGAGCGCATGGCGGCCCATTACCTGCAGGGGTGCGCCTACAGGGACATGGGAGAGGCGCCAATGGCGCTGCAGTGCTTCCAAGAGGCCGTGGAATGCGCCGACACCACAGCTGCCGACTGCGACAAAAAGCTATTGGCTGTTATAAACATCCAGATTGGACACCTCTTCTATACTCAATATCTGCCCCAGCAGGCCCTGGCCAACCTCAACAAAGCCGTCAATCTCTGCAAGGAAACAGGCGACACGCTGCTGCAATTAAACGCCATTACCTATTGCATGCTGTCATATTATGAATTGGGAAATTACAACATAGTTGACAGCCTCACAGACTTGCTGCAAAGAGAATATTTGCTGGCCAAAGACACCATAAAAGCAGTGGCAAGCACCAATGCGGCACTGATACATGCCCTCCAGACCAACAACACCGCAAAAGCGCACAAACTATTCGACTTTATTCTGAAAGGTATCGGAGAAAAAAGCCTGCTCAACGACCCTCAATGGGAATATCTCAAGACACAATGGGGTTACTACGCCCTTAAGGAGGGGAATACCCTGAAAGCAGAAGATATCCTCAGACCCATCTGTGAAAGTAGCAGTGAAAACAACCGTATCATTGCCTGCAAAGGCTTAATGGAACTGTACCAACTGCGACACAACGCCGACTCTGTGTCTAAATATGCCACCGAATACTGCATGCTCAATGACTCAACTAACGTATCCCGACAGGCCCAGATAGTCGGTAGGATGAACGCTCTCTACAACTATCAGCGCATCGCAACCTTGGCTAAAAAGAGAAAAGAAGAAGCCGAAAAAAAAGGCATTATTATAACAGCATTACTCCTTATTGGCATAGCCACAACATCGGCCATCTATCTTTACAGGAGAAGAGAGAGAGAACGCACCACACAACAACTCGCTCTACAAAACGCCAAATATAACCATATCTTAAGTCTCTACCGCCAGACAAACGATGACCTGGCAAAACTAAAGAGCAATGAACTGCAAAAGAATGACCTGCTCGATGAAAAAGAGTCACTGCTTAAAGCACTTATGCAAAAAATGGAAGCCATGGAGGCAGGAGCAGAGGCGAGAGAACAGGCAGGCACCGAGAACAGCCTGCTGACCATTCTCCATAAAAAAGCCTTAACGGGAACAAAAGCCGAAATTCAAGAACTAAAAGGACTCAAACGCGACATACTCAACAACGACCCAGCCTTTATGGTGCGCCTGATGGAATGGGAAAAGAAAATAACAGTCACCGACTCCTACATCTGTCTCCTAATCCGACAAGGCTTCACCGCATCGGAAACAGCCATACTGCTCGGCATGAAGCCGCAAGCTCTGTCGAACAGGAAAAAAAGAATTTTGATAAAAATCACAGGAAAAGACGGCAATGCCACTCATCTGAACCGATTGATATTAGAAACATAACACGCAGGAGAAGGGTTGAAAATGGAAAAAAAAGGCCAGACATACCTTTTTATAAAAAAAAATGTGTAAGTTTGCATTCCGAATGTATGTATCATACGGATTTTTCGCAAACTACATAAAATAAAGCAATGAAAACAAACTATGAAATCCGCTATGCGGCCCATCCTGAGGACGCAAAGCAGTATGACACCACACGCATCCGCCGCGACTTCCTCATCGAGCGCGTCTTCGCAGCCGACGAGGTGAACATGGTCTACTCCATGTACGACCGTATGGTGGTGGGCGGCGCCATGCCCGTGGGAGAGGCCCTCAAACTGGAGGCTATCGACCCGCTGAAGGCACCTTTCTTCACCACTCGCCGCGAGGTGGGCATCTTCAATGTGGGAGGCGCCGGCACCGTGACCGTAGGCGACGAGACCTTTGAACTCGACTTTAAAGAGGCTCTTTACATCGGACGCGGTGACCGCGACGTGACCTTCGCCAGCAAAGACGCCAAGTGCCCCGCTAAGTTCTACTTCAACAGCACCACTGCCCACAAAGAGTATCCATGCCGCAAAATCACCAAGGCCGATGCCGTGGTGGCCCACATGGGCAGCCTCGAGATGAGCAACGAACGCAACATCAACAAGATGATTGTAAACCAGGTGCTGCCTACCTGCCAGCTGCAGATGGGCATGACCGAACTGGCCACCGGCAGCGTGTGGAACACCATGCCCGCCCATGTGCACAGCCGCCGCATGGAGGCTTACTTCTATTTCGAACTGCCCGAAGACCAGGCTGTGTGCCACTTCATGGGTGAGGTCAACGAGACCCGCCACATCTGGATGAAAGGCGACCAGGCTGTGCTCTCGCCCGAATGGAGCATCCACAGCGCCGCCGCCACACACAACTACACCTTCATCTGGGGCATGGGAGGCGAAAACCTCGACTATGGCGACCAGGATTTCTCACTCATTACGGACCTCAAATAAATAAACAACAACAATGACCAACAATCCATTTTCACTGGAAGGCAAAAATGCCTGGATAACCGGAGCCAGCTACGGCATCGGTTTCAACATAGCCAAGGCTTTCGTGGCCGCCGGCATTAAAAACATCATCTTCAACGACATCAACGAAGCTGCTCTCGAGCGCGGTCTGAACAACTACAAAGAGGCCGGTATAGAGAACGTGAAAGGCTATGTCTGCGATGTAACCAAAGAAGACGACGTAAAAGCACTCGTGGAGAAAATCCACGCCGAGGTAGGACAAATCGACATCCTCGTGAACAACGCCGGCATCATCAAGCGCATCCCCATGCACGAGATGAAACGCGCCGAGTTCCAGCAGGTAATCGACATCGACCTCGTGGGACCGTTCATCGTCAGCTCGGCCGTGCTGCCCGAGATGATGGAGCGCCGCGAAGGAAAAATCATCAATATCTGCTCCATGATGAGCGAACTGGGACGCGAGACCGTGTCGGCCTACGCTGCCGCCAAGGGCGGACTGAAGATGCTCACCCGCAACATCTGCTCTGAGTATGGCGGGTACAACATACAGTGCAACGGCATCGGCCCGGGCTACATCGCCACCCCGCAGACAGCACCGCTCCGCGAGCGCCAGCCCGACGGCAGCCGCCACCCCTTCGACTCGTTCATCTGCGCCAAGACACCCGCCGGACGCTGGCTGGAGCCCGAGGAACTGGGCGGACCCGCCGTGTTCCTGGCCTCACACGCCTCCGACGCCGTCAACGGCCATATCCTGTATGTAGACGGCGGTATCCTGGCCTACATCGGCAAGCAGCCCTGATGCACTGACATCGGCAACGCCATAACACGCAAGCGGGCGCCTCTCCATACGGATGAGGCGCCCGACTATTTAGAATAATAATTGGAGAGAGGCAAATTATTTCAAGCCATCGTTCAGCTCAGAACCAGCCTTGAACTTCACAACCTTCTTCTCGGCAATCTCAATCTTCTCGCCAGTACGGGGATTCTTACCCTCGTGAGCGGGACGGACAGCCACGCTGAATGTTCCAAAACCGATCAGAGCCACTTTGTCGTCGGCTGCCAATGCTTCCTTCACTGCTGCAATAGCTGCGTCAACAGCTTTTTTTGCATCGTCTTTCTTCAGGCCGGCACCTGCTGCCACCTTGTCGATTAATTCTGTCTTGTTCATAAAAAAATGCTATATAAGTGATTAATATGAAAAATTTTGTTGATTTTTGTGGCAAATATAGGTTAATCATTTCATAAAACAAACAAAAAACAAAAAAAAGTGGCATTTTTCGCTAAAAATCGTGCGTATACCGCTGATTTTATGCGGTATAACGGATTTTTTTCCTATTTTTGCACACGTTTTCAAAAATTTAGACACTTACATCATGCGCAACATACCCACTATAACAAAAAACCTGCTCATCATCAATATCCTGGCCTTTTTGGCCTACTATGTGCTCAAGATGAGGGGAGTGGACCTGAACGATATTTGCGGCCTGCATTTCTTCCTGGCCTCCGACTTCCAAGTGTGGCAGCTGATCACCTACATGTTCATGCATGCCAACTTTGAGCATATCTTTTTCAACATGTTCGGTCTGTGGATGTTCGGCTGCGTGATTGAAAATGTTTGGGGACCCAAGCGCTTCCTGCTCTACTATTTGGTGTGCGGCGTGGGAGCCGGACTGCTCCAGGAGGTGTCGCAGTTCGTGCAGCTCTACATCACCTTGTCGCCCCAGATACAACTGTCGGAACTTTTCTCACTCGACCCCTCAGTGCGCATGGCCCTCAACTCATGGACCACTGTGGGAGCCTCCGGCGCCATCTACGCCATCCTGCTGGCCTTCGGCATGACCTTCCCCGAAGAGCGTATCTTCATCTTCCCGCTGCCCATACCCATCAAGGCAAAATGGTTTGTCATGATCTACGTGGCGATAGAACTGGCATCGGCACTCGGCAGCTCAGGCGACGGCGTGGCGCATATCGCCCACCTCGGCGGCATGCTCTTCGGCTTCCTGCTCATACGCTACTGGCAGCGGCACCCCTACAGCGGCAGCCACTACGGACGCAGCAACGGACAGCAATTCTTCGACAACCTGCGCAACAGCTGGGAACGCCGCAAGAACCGCGGTGGCAACAACAGCAGCAACAGCACCCACACCCACAACGCCGACTGGGACTACAACACCCGCAAGAAGCGTGAGGAGGAAGAGATAGACCGCATACTCGACAAGATACGCAAGAACGGCTACGCCAGTCTCACGCAGGAGGAGAAAAAACGGCTGTTCGACCACAGCAACAAGAAATGACAGGCCCGTCTGTCAGTAGAAAAAGATGCTTAAAAAGGTAAGAAAATTATTGGGCCGCATCGTGGCCGCCATCAATGTGCTGGCTGTCATCGCCATGGCCGTCTCAGGCTATTCAGGACATCTTTCGCCCACCGACCATCCGCTGCTCTCCGTCACCGGACTGATATTTCCGGTGCTGCTGGGCATCAACTTGGCTTTTCTCGTGTTCTGGATCTTCTTTCATTGGCGCACGGCCATCATACCCGTGGCCGGACTGCTTCTCTGCTACACCCCCATACGGCAGTTCTGCCCCCTGAACAGAGAGAAAGACACATCGGGCGACTGCATCAAGGTGCTGTCGTACAACGTGCACTCCTACAACACCTTCAACCCCACACGAGCTTTCGACACAGTCATCGTCGACTATATAAAAAACAGCGGCGCCGACATCGTGTGCATACAGGAGTCGGTCTATTCAAAATATGGTGGGGTAGACGTGAAAGAGGTATTCAAAGACGAATATCCCTACCAGCAATCCATGTTCCGAACCCCCTACCAAAGTTCCCACTTCGTCTACAGCAAATATCCCATCCTGAGCGCAGAACTCATACCCATCGAGTCAGACGGCAACATGAGCGAGGCCTACCTGCTCGACATCGACGGCGACACCACACTGCTGGTGAACAACCACCTCGAGACCTACGGACTGAGCAAGGAAGACAAGCAAAACTATGAGGACATGGTGGAGGGGAATACCAACGAGCGCAACGAGAAAGACCTGATCAAGAAAATCATCAAGTCGACACAGATACGCGCCCGGCAGGCAGAGACCATCGCCGCCTACATCAAGAAGCATGGCGACATGCCCGTCATCGTATGCGGCGACTTCAACGACACCCCTCTCTCCTATGTCCACCACACCATCTGCGAAGGACTCACCGACACCTACGTGGCTGCCGGCCACGGACCGGGCTTTTCCTATGTCAACAACAGCATGTACGAGCGGATAGACCACATCTTCTGCTCCAGCCATTTCGAGCCCGTACTCTCCGTCGTTGACTCGAAAAACAAACAATCAGACCACTACCCTATCTACTCTGTTCTGAAAAAACGGCCAAAACATTAAAAAATCAACATTTAGCCGAAATAAATTTTCCTTAATTTGAAAAAATAACTAACTTTGCACCCTACTATGCGGTTTTAGGCAAAAACGTATTAAAAATATAAACAAAAAAAATGCAAAACAAAGGACTCGTAATTGTCACAGCGGTCTTACTGACCCTGGCAAGTATCTTCTATTTGTCATTTTCTCTGGGTTCAAGATTAATCCAGAAAAAAGCTACAGCGATTGAAGATCCCATCAAGCAGCAAGACTTCTTGGATTCAGCCAAATGGCTGGGGGTGTATTCATATCAGAAGTGTCAGGAGACACAAATCGGTCTCGGACTTGACCTGAAAGGCGGTATGAACGTAATCCTGGAGGTCTCCGTTCCTGACCTTATCGAAAATCTTGCTGGCTACAAGAAAGACGCCGCCTTCGTGAAATCCATGAAGGAAGCCCGCGCTGAAGAGGAGCAGACTCAAGGCGATTTCATCGACCTCTTCGTGAAGTACTACAGGCAGAACGCCCCCGGACACAACCTGGCTGAAATCTTTGCCACCAGCCAGCTGCCCGAGGTGAAGACCAACAACAATGACAATGAAGTGCTGAGCATCCTGCGCACCAAAGTGCAGGAGACTGTAGATGATGCCAAAAACGTCATCACCAACCGTATCGACCAGTTTGGCGTGGTGCAGCCCAACATCCAGAAGCTCGACGGACAGGAAGGCCGCATCATGGTGGAAATGCCTGGTGTGAAGAACCCCGAGCGTATGCGTAAGCTCCTGCAGGGTAGCGCCAACCTGGAGTTCTGGGAGACCTACACCAGCAAGGAGATTGCTCCCTATATGCAGCAGCTCAATGCCCGTCTGGCCAGCAATGCCGGTGCCGACAACAAAGCCGAAGCCGACACCACCAAGGCTGAGACCGCTAAGGCTCAGACCGCTCCCGACACCACCAAGGCTGTGGCCGAGGCCGGTAAGAAGGAGATTAAACTGGGCGATGCTACTGCCAAGGCCGACGAAAAGGTCGACGACGAACTGCTGGCCAAGCAGAACCCGCTCTTCTCGAAACTCAACGTGATGGCCGACAACTACTGCGTGGTGGGTATGGCTCATGCCAACGACACCGCCGCCGTGAACGCCATGCTCCGCTCCGAGGAGGCCAAGCAGGTGCTGCCCTCCGACGTGAAACTGGTGTGGAGTGCCAAGCCCGACGACCGCATCGCCGGCAACAAGCACATCTTCGACCTCTACTGCCTGCGCATGACCGGCACCAACGGCCGCGCTCCCCTCGAGGGCGACGTGATTGAGTCGGCCAAGGACGACTTCGACAACTTCAACGGCCGTCCCGTGGTGACCATGCAGATGAACGAGACCGGCGCACGCGAGTGGGCCAACCTGACTAAGAAGAATATCGGCAAACCCGTGGCCATCGTGCTCGACGACCTGGTGTACAGCGCCCCTAACGTGAATGATGAGATTACCGGCGGAAACTCGCAGATCAGCGGTTCCTTCACCGTGGAGGACACCAAAGACCTCGCCAACACCCTGAAGTCGGGACGTATGAAAGCTCCCGTACGCATCGTACAGGAAGAGGTGGTAGGTCCGTCGCTCGGTGCCCAGTCCATCCGCCAGGGTATCTGGTCGTTTGTGGTGGCCTTCATCGTGCTGATGCTCTATATGATTGCCATGTACGGCTTCATCCCCGGTATGGTGGCCAACAGCGCCCTGCTGCTCAACCTCTTCTTCACCATGGGTATCATGGCCTCCTTCCAGGCCGCACTCTCCATGCCGGGTATCGCCGGTATCGTGCTCACCCTGGGTATGGCTGTGGATGCCAACGTGCTTATCTATGAACGTACCAAGGAAGAGCTGCGCAGCGGCAAGAACGTGCGCCAGGCACTCGCCGCTGGTTACAGCAACGCTTTCTCGGCCATCTTCGACTCCAACCTCACCTCTATCATCACCGGTATCATTCTGGCCGTCATCGGTATGGGTCCTGTGAAGGGCTTCGCCATCACCCTTATCATCGGTATCTGCTGCTCGTTCTTCACCGCTGTGTTCCTTACCCGTCTGGTGTACGAGAACCGCATGAAGAAAGATAAGTGGCTCAACCTGACCTTCACCACCGGTCTGTCGAAGAACCTGCTGCAGAACATGAATGTCAACTTCATGGGCATGTACCGCAAGTCGTTCACCCTCTGGGGTATCGTAGCACTCATCTTCATCGGCTTCTTCGCCATCCGCGGACTGAGCAAGAGCATCGACTTCACCGGTGGCCGCTACTATGTGGTGCAGTTCGACAACGCCACTGAGCCTGAAGATGTGGAGAGCGCGCTGCGCAATGAGTTCCAGGGCTACACTATCGGTGCCCTGACCCTCGGTACCGACAACAAGACCATCCGTATCTCGACCAACTACAAGATTGAGTCGAACAGCGCCACTGTTGACGACGAGGCTGAGAACAAGCTCTTCAACGCCCTGACCAAGAGCGGTCTGGTGACCCAGAAGAACATCGACGACTTCAAGAACCCCGACGTGCGTGAGGGTGGCTCCATCATCAGCTCGCAGAAGGTGGGTCCGTCTATCGCCCGCAACGTGACCAACAAGGCCATCATCAGTGTGATTATCGCTCTGATTGCCATCTTCCTCTACATCCTTATCCGATTCAACAATGTGGCCTTCTCCGTGGGCTCTATCGTGGCCCTGGCACTCGATACGCTGATTGTGGTGGGATTCTTCTCGGCACTGTGGGGCATCGTTCCCTTCTCGCTCGAGATTGACCAGACCTTCATCGGTGCTATCCTGACGGTGATTGGTTACTCTATTAATGATAAGGTGGTGGTCTTCGACCGTGTGCGTGAGAATCTGCGCCTCTACAAGAAACGTGACCTGCAGACCCTCTTCAACAGCTCGCTGAACCAGACACTGGCCCGTACGGTGAACACCTCCGTGTCTACCTTGATTGTGTTGCTCTGTATCTTCTTCCTCGGTGGAGACAGCATACGCAGCTTCTCATTCGCCATGATTCTGGGTGTGGTGTTCGGTACCCTCTCCTCCATCTTCATCGCCGCTCCTGTGGCTTACCTCACACTGGGCCGCAAAATCAAGGGTGAAGAAGAGACTGCAGTAGCAGAGGAGCCCGCCAAATAAGCAAGCAAACTTAATCTACATAAAGAAACCGGCCGTCACGCTGTTGTGACGGCCGGTTTCTTTATGCGGTTTCTAAGTTGGAATCTTGATGCCTCTACACTATGCTGTGGACTATTACCCGATATTATCCTTCACCTGGCGCAGAAACTGCTGCAGCACATCAAGCATCTCAGCGGGCAGATAGGCAAAGGCATGTTCGAGCAGTTCGGTGGGTATCTCGTAGTAGGCCTCGGCGATAGAGCCGGCTATAGCAGCCTTGGTGTCGGTATCGCCGTCGCAAAGCACGGCCAGGCGTATGGTCTCCTCAAAGCTCTCGGCATCGAGGAAGCAGCGTATGGCCATGGGCACGGTCTCCTGGCAGGTACCGTCGAAATGGCCGTGGCTGCCTATACGCAGGATATCGCGCATGGGCGGTATCTCATAGCCGAACGAGCGTTTCACCGATGCGGCCACCTGCTCTTTGGTGACACGGCAGGTACGCAGCCAGTAGATGAGCGAGGCCACGCACTGGGCACCCTTAATGCCCTCCGGATGGCTGTGGCTCACCTCAGCCGAGCGTCTTGACTGCTCCTTCACACTATCGTAGTCGTCGAAGAGCCAGCCAATACTGCTCACGCGCATGGCCGAGCCGTTGCCGAAGCTGTCGGTCGAGGGGGTTCCTTCGTCGAAGAGCCAGTGGTAGAAACGGTTGCCGTAGCCGCCCATGGGATTGGGATAGCGTCGGCACCACTCCTTCAGACTCTGCTCATAGTCGATACCGCGCAACACGGCATCGGCCACGGCGACGGTACAGATGGTATCATCGGTATAGTTACATTCTTGGGTGAAGAGTTCAAAGCCCTTCTGGGGAGGGTCGCCAAACTCGAAGCGCGACCCTACGATATCACCGATAATAGCTCCTATCATAACAGATACTTTTTAATAGTCTATCATCCCACCTGCGAGCCGGGCTTCACCTCCCGCAGCAGCGAGGTGACACTGAGGCTGCCGTCGAAATTCTCGGCGGAAAGAATCATGCCATGGCTCTCAATGCCCATCAGCTTGCGCGGAGCAAGGTTGGCGATGAAGAGCACATCCTTGCCTATCAGCTCTTCGGGCTCGTAGAATGCGGCTATTCCGCTCACGATGGTGCGGTCGTTGCCGCTGCCGTCGTCGAGGGTGAACTTGAGCAGTTTCTTCGACTTCTTCACCTTCTCGCAGTGTTTCACGTGTCCCACACGGATGTCGAGCTTCTCAAAATCGGCAAAGTCGACGGTATCCTTCACAGGCTGTGCCTTGTAGGCGGCTGCCTCATTGGCCTTGCGGATGTTCTCCAGACGGTCGAGCTGGGCCTGTATGGTGGCGTCCTCAATCTTCTCGAAGAGCAGTGAGGGCTCGCCAAGCTGGTGGCCGGGCTTGAGCAGGTCGGTACTGCCCAGCTGCTCCCAGTCGAAGCTCTCCAGACAGAGCATCTCGCGCAGTTTCTTCGACGAGAAGGGCAGGAAGGGCTCAAAGGCGATGGCCAGGTTGGCCGTGAGCTGCAGGCAGATGTTCAGGATGGTCTCGCAGCGCTTCGGGTCGGTCTTCCACACCTTCCACGGCTCGCACTCGGTGATGTAGCGGTTGCCGATGCGTGCCAGGTTCATGGCCTCAAACTGGGCCTCGCGGAACTTGAACTGGTCGAGCAGGGCTTCCACCTTCTGTTTCACGTCCTTGAACTCCTCCAGTGCGGCCTTGTCCACCTCCTGCAGTTCACCGCAGGCGGGCACCACGCCGTTCCAGTATTTCTTGGTGAGCTGCAGCGCGCGGTTCACGAAGTTGCCGTACACAGCCACCAGCTCATTGTTGTTGCGGTCCTGGAAGTCTTTCCAGGTGAAGTTGTTGTCCTTGGTCTCAGGGGCGTTGGCTGTGAGCACATAGCGCAGCACATCCTGCTTGCCGGGGAAGTCGACCAGATACTCATGCAGCCAGATGGCCCAGTTTTTCGAGGTCGATATTTTGTTGTTCTCCAAGTTCAGGAACTCGTTGGCCGGCACGTTGTCGGGCAGGATATAGCCGCCGTGCGCCTTCATCATCACCGGGAAGATGATGCAGTGGAACACGATGTTGTCCTTGCCGATGAAGTGCACCAGCCGGGTGTCCTCATCCTGCCACCATTTCTGCCAGGAGCCCCATTTCTCGGGCTCACGGTCGCAGAGTTCCTTGGTGTTCGACACATAGCCGATGGGAGCGTCGAACCATACATAGAGCACCTTGCCGTCGGCACCCTCCACGGGCACGGGAATACCCCAGTCGAGGTCGCGCGTCATGGCGCGGGGCTGGAGGTCCATGTCGAGCCACGACTTGCACTGTCCGTACACATTGGGGCGCCACTCCTTGTGCTCTTCCAGTATCCATTGCTTGAGCCAGTCCTGGTAGTCGTTCAGGGGCAGGTACCAGTTTTTGGTCTCCTTCAGCACCGGTGTGGAGCCGCTGATGGTCGACTTAGGGTTGATGAGCTCCATGGGCGAGAGGTCGCGTCCGCATTTCTCGCACTGGTCGCCATAGGCACCCTCGTTGTGGCAGTGGGGGCACTCGCCCGTCACATAGCGGTCGGCCAGAAACTGGTGGGCCTCCTCGTCGTAGAGTTGTGTGGTGGTCTCCTCGGTCAACTTACCCTCGTCGTAGAGTTTGCGAAACCACTCAGAGGCGAACTTATGATGGGTTTCCGAGGTGGTGCGGCTGTACACGTCGAAGCTGATGCCGAACTCCTCGAACGAGTCTTTGATCATCTTGTGGTAACGGTCCACCACATCCTGCGGAGTGATGCCCTCTTTGCGGGCCCGTATGGTGATAGGCACACCGTGCTCGTCGCTACCGCCTATGAACAGCACCTCCTCTTTCTTCAGCCGGAGGTATCTCACATAAATATCTGCCGGCACATAGACACCGGCCAAGTGACCGATGTGCACGCCGCCGTTGGCATAGGGCAGTGCCGAGGTCACTGTTGTTCTCTTGAATGAATGGTTGCTCATTATTTCGCTTAATGTATTATTTTGGTTGCAAAGTTACGAAAAGTCGAGGGGAGAACAAAATAAGCGTGCTTATTTTTTGGCGTATAGCTCATTTTGCAGGATATTTTTGAGTAGTTGGTACTCAATAGCTCAAATTGCAGGATGAATTTAGTTGTTTTATTTTTGGCAGTCTGTA